>DATDTM010000035.1:0-40505 GCA_035290865.1 Candidatus Nanoarchaeia archaeon | reverse complement strand
ATCGATACAATCATATCCGCCCTCACAGAAGCTTGTTTATGAAAACGCCAGCAGAAGTATATTTTGATTTACAACAAAGATTAAAAGTGACAGAACCACAAGATAAACAGAGGTGGTGACAAATCCTATGGACTCAGACATCTACATTCCCTCCATTCCCCCCGGAGGCATCATCGGCCGCCCCTGGCTGCCCTTTCCTCCCAGAACCACATCATCTATCCTTAAAATCATCTCGGCTACTTCTGCAGCGCTGCCTAAAGCCTGAGTTTTAATCTTTAAAGGCTCAATGACTTTATTCTTCCAGGCATCAATAACTTCCCCGCTGAAGACATCAATCCCAGCCCATTTCTGGCCTCGATCATGAGCAGCGCGAAGTTTGGTTAAAACATCAATAGGATCCAATCCGGCATTCTCAGCCAGGGTTCGGGGGATAATTTCCATAGTTTCAGCAAAAGCTTGTACGGCTAATTGTTCCCTGCCGCTAAGGGTGGAAGAATATTGCTTTAAATTCTTAGCCAATTCCATTTCTACGGCTCCAGCTCCCGCAACTACTTTTCCGTCTTTTAAGGCAGCAGAAAGGTCGCCCACTGCATCAGTAACTGCACGCTTGATCTCCTCAGCCACATGTTCAGTACCTCCGCGCACCAGCAAGGTCATGGATTTAGGGTTAGGACATTTCTCTACAAAGACCGTTTCTTCCTCGCCGACTTTCTCTTCTCTAACCAAGCCAGCTTTACCTAAATCTTCTGCAGATAATTCTTTCCAGTTGTTGACGATTTTAGCTCCGCAGGCGCGGGCTAGTTTTTCCATGTCCGACTGCTTGACTCTTCTCACGGCGAAAATTTTTTCTTTAGCCAAGAAATATTGGGCTAAATCGTCAATACCTTTCTGACAGAATAAAACGGTAGCTCCGCTGGATTTTACTTTATTGACCATCTCTCTTAAAGTCTTCTCTTCCTGCTCTAAGAAAGAATTTAATTGCTGAGGATCGGTAATCTGAATCTTAGCTTCGATTTCAGTATTCTTAATTTCTAAAGAAGCGTCTAAGAGAGCAACTTTAGCATTGAGAACTTTATTGGGCATACCGGGATGGGCTTTTTCTTTATCCAAGACTATTCCCTCAATCAGTTCGCTATGCTCAGAGCTTTCTCCCACCCGTTTCTCGATCTTGATATCCTGAGGATTAAAAATGAATTTATTTTCTGCTTTTTCTGCGACTAATTTTACGGCTTTAACTATCAAAGAGGCTAATTTCTCTTTATTTGCTTCTGCACCCTTGCCAGTCATGGCAGTAATGGCAATACTGTTCAAAAGATCTTCATTCTCTAAAGAAACCGGTTCAGCAATAGAATTTAATATCTTCTGAGCTTCCGCTTCAGCCAGGCGATAGCCTTTGGCTAAAATGGTGGGATGAATGTTCTGGTCTAAAAGGTCTTCGGCTTTTTTTAATAATTCTCCGGCAAGAACTACGGCAGTAGTAGTACCATCGCCAACTGCATCTTCCTGAGTTTTAGCTACCTCTACAACCATCTTAGCGGCAGGATGTTCAATCTGCATCTCAGTTAAGATAGTAACCCCATCATTAGTAACAATAATATTACCCATAGCATCAACAATCATTTTATCCATGCCTTTAGGGCCTAAGGTTGTGCGTACGGTCTGGGCTACGGCTTTGGCAGCAGCGATGTTATTTCTTTGGGCGTCCTTACCACTGGTTCTTTTAGTATCTTCCGGCAATATAAAGATGGGTTGATATTGGTTTTGGTTGGTCATGGTTTATACCCCCTAATAATAGTAATAGAATTAGATTAGGTGTGGACTGCGTTTATAAAGATTATGTAAAAACTCTGGGGGGTTTGTTGTTCCTCTAGAGTGATAAACCACAGAAAGATTTATATATTACCCTGTTTTTTAGGACTTAAATGGCCACCTTTCCACCTCAAGGGGTAACTGAAAGATTTTTACAGCAGTCAGAAGCCTGGCTGCGAGAGCAAGGTTTGGAAGAAGTATTAGGTCGGGCTTTAGATGAAACAAAGAGAGGTAAGGTCTATGCTATCTGGAGGTCGGCCAGTTCTTTAATTACACCTCAAACTGAACAGGCTGGATTTTTTGATCCTTTAACCAGAAGAATATTCACTCGGGCTCTGGACCCAGCAACTTTCTTTCACGAATTAGCTCATGGACAATACCTTCTTAATGGTTTAGCTTCGGAACAGAATCCAGAAAGACATAAAGAGGAAAAGAATATTGATGAAGGATTAGCTTTTACCTTAGAAGTGGCTTTATTCGGCTGCGAGAAGGTAGCTCGCTCTTATCTAGCAAATGAAGCGTACACTACCAAACAAGCTCAGTATGCGCATATGATGATGGAAAATTATATGCTGGGAGGAAATTTTGCCTTTGAAAGAATATTATCCCTTGCTTCAGATCTTAAAGAAAGGGTTAAAGAATCACCCAAGAACCATGGCTGGGCAGAGTCATATTTATCCGAATTGTTTAATCTTGATAAAACTGTAGATTTAGTTAAACAAAAGATTTCTGTTCCTGGAAAAGTTTTTGGAACTAATGAAGAACAGATAGTGAAATATTTTACTGAAGCTTTTAAAGTTCCTCAATCAGTAGCTGAATATATTTTTAAGAAATGTGAATATCAAAGCCTGGACGAGGCGATCAGAGATTTAAGCCCGATCAAAACCGGCACCATCAATGCCTATAAAAGAATCAAGTCAGGATTATTTTTCTTTGCTGGAGAGGATCTAGAGACTGCGGAGAGAGAAGCAGTTCAATTGATCAGGAGCGATTTACATCTAGCGGTGGTCAAAGATCTAGGCGAATTTGAAAAAGCGGTTAGTTTAGCTTATCAAGTAGGAGGTACAGAACTATCTAAGTTTATTACCAGAAAAGCTTTTTCTGATCCGGTCTGTGCAAGATATTTAAGTGAGAACCTGCCGGGAGTACTCCAAGCTTTAGAGGACATTACTCCCAGCGTGAAAAGTAATTTTGTGCGCAGAATGGTCAGCGAGGATGCTTTTAAACGCTTTTTAGAGATCGGAGGATATTCTGTAATAAACTCATTTGCGAAGGATACAGATCCTTTGAGAACGACAAGATATTTAACTGCTTTATCTGGGTTTAAGTTTCCAGAAGTAGTTAGAGAAGGATCAGAAATGTCCTGGGGAAGTTGTTTTAGTGGACATATTAAAGAAATTAATGATTATTTACGGCTCTCGGATTTAACCTCTGCAGAACGGTTAACTATCAGTGAATTTATTCCGGAATTAGCTGCTCTAGCTACTGTTTTAATTACAGTTCCTTTAGTGGACTACCAAGAACTGGTTAAACACAGCGATTTAAAAAGAAAATTTAAACCTTTCCAAGAGTCTTCTGGGATAGCTTGGAGTGACCAGAACCACGGGCATGGAAACATTGGCTGGCTATTATCAAACAATGACTTAAACAAAAATAATCCTAACTTTATAGATGCAGTACTAATCAAAGCAAATGAAGCGGGAGGAGATTTAAGAGAGGGAATCCAAACCGAAATTTCAAGATTAACTGCGCTGACTAACGGGTACATGGGTACAATCAAAAGCAGACATGAAAATTTAGAGGTAGCAGGAGAGTATTACCAAACTGCAATGGGTGCTTTTGACCAAGCAAGGAAAGAAAGAGATGATATCAAAAAGATAGGATTAATAGAAGAAGCTAGGCGAAATTTAAGCCAAGCTTTAACTTTGAACCCTTACAATAAGTGTTTAGAAGCGGCTAGAAAAGCTGGATTACATCAATATGGGGTTGGTATTGGAGAAATTATTCTTACAGAAGTTGCAAAAGTTAACCCTGCTGACTTAAAAGTATGGGAGATATTAGCCTACTGTGTACGAGAAAATTCTCCTAAAGATCCAGAAAGACAAAAATGGGCAGAATATTGCTCTTATAAAGCTAAAGGCGGAGAATAGTTCTTTTCATTAACGTATTTAAATCACGCTGTTAGAGTATAATAATATTTATTAAGTTTGCATTCTTTAACCATCAGTAATGGCCAGCATACTTTTCTTGGGGACAGCAGGAAGTTCGGCAGTAGTTACCAAAGGATTACGCTCTTCAGGTGGAATTATTATCCAGGTTGAAGAATTGCAGTTCCATCTGGATCCTGGTCCGGGAGCTTTAATCAAAGCCAGAGAGTTTGGAATTAATCTAGAACATAATACTGCGGTTTTAGTCTCGCATAACCACTTAAATCATTGCAATGACCTGAATGCAGTAATCGAAGCGATGACCCATGGAGGGATTGAACAGCGAGGGATCATTCTGGGCAGTAAATCCGTACTGCAAAGCACAGAGAACAGCCATCCTTTCTTAACCCGCTACCATCAGAATATGGTGGAAAAGATTATTCCTCTAAATAAAAACCATAAATTGGGGATAGAATTAGTAGAGATCAATACTCTCTCTGCGGAACATACCGATTCAACAGCAGTAGGATTCAAGTTCTTTTTTCCTAAATTTACCTTAAGTTATACCGGAGATACTAAACTTACTCCTCAACTCTTAGAAGAACTGAGCGGAACTGATGTTTTGATTTTAAACGTGCCTTATCCTGGCAATAGCGGAAAGGGGATGAACCTGGATACAGAATCTGCAGCTAAAATTATCTATCAGGTCAAGCCGAAATTAGCGGTCTTAACCCATTTTGGATTGGACATGATCAGAGCAGATCCCATTAACGAAGCCAGGGAAATCCAAAATTTTACCGGGGTGCAGACCATTGCTGCCAGAGACGGTTTATTAATTTCTCCCCAGAGCTATGGGAATAAAAGTCCGGTGAAAGGCTATTCGGAATGAATTCTAGTTTTAATTCAAAAAAAAAAGTCTTTAAATTCAGAAGACGAGTATCAGTAGAGATGAACAGTTAATCCATTAACTTTAGCAAAGTCTTTATCACAAGTTACCACAGAAAGACCTATTGCAGAACAAATCCCGGCGATAAAAACATCTACTTTATTTATTGGCGATCCTTTTCGATATAATTCCCTTTCGATCAGAGCACTCTTTTGTGCAGAAGATTTATCAAAACTGATGATTAAAGTTTCTTTAAAAAATAAATCTATCTTTTCCTTTTCATCATTTCTCAATCCTAAGGTTAATTCATGTACTGTAAAAGAGGTAATGCAAATGGGGGAATTATAAACCAACTGGCTGATCTTTTTTCCTTTCTCAGTCTCGTAAAACAATTCAAGCACTGCGCTGGTGTCTAAACAATACATTTTCCCTCTTTTTAAAATCTCGAGAAATATCTTCCCTTATTCTTTCTGTTTTTATTCTTGCCCGATGGACGTCTCCTTTTAATATCCCTAAATACTTTTCTGCCCCGCTCTTCTCTCTAGCTAGGCGAATAAATAGATTACTAAAACTCTCTTCTTCGCTCTTTAAACTGGTGATGGAGGTATAAGCATCTTCAGTTATAGTTATGGTTTTGGTAGTCATTCCTATGTTTATGTTTAAACATATATTTAAATCTTTAGGTTAAAATCGTAAGAACAATAATTGTATTACCCAAACCACCCCCAAACCCAGAAAACATCCCGCGGCAATAAAGGGCATGGCTGGATAAAATTTCTTTTCTTCTGCTTTCCAGAATAAAACTGCCAAGCCGATCATAGCAAATAGGGGAATGAGCAAAGCCTGCCAGAGGCCGAACTCTTTGAGAATCACTCCTGCAAAGATTAAAGGAAAACCTAAATCTCCCCCACCGAGAATAGCAGTGCGGACTTTACTGGTTTTTATTTTCGTTTTGATCTTCTGAGGAATAGACTTAGTAATCTGATAAGGTAAAACCAGACCGGCAAACATTCCGGCTTTACTCTGGGATTTAGCCAAAACAATCATATGCTTAGATTTCCAGACTGCATAAGCATCATAGATAGAGATTAAGATTAATAAAATAATCACGGACCATAGACTGAATAAGGGTACGAAAATCGCTGCTAATCCTCCGTAAACAAATAATTCAGTAAGATTCTGAACCCAAAAATTAGGTTTAAATATTTTCCAGAAGCCCAGGATTAAAGCTAGGATAAAAGCGATCTCGGGTTTAATCAAAGCGGAAAAAGCGATGGCTAAAGAGATTATTACCGCAATTAAAAACCAGAATTTCCAGAGCCAGATTAATTTATATTTGATTAAGAGCCATAAGAATCCAGTTCCGATCAAGATGGCCATGATCACTGGAAAATAAGAGGTTTTTTCCTCTAGCGGAGGCCTCTCTCCGATGGGCAACTCTTTGAAAATGGTTTTTCCCTCAGCTAAAGTTTTCTCCTGGTCGATGTATTGGTTAAGTATCCCTAATCCTAAAAATTGGGCTAATAAAAATAAAATTAAAAGAAGAATGGTTATTTTGAAGGAATGTTTCATTAAAGATTTAGAATCTTTCTGGGGTTTAAATAATTAACTTTTACTAATAATGTTTTCAAAATACTTTTAATTAAAATCCACCCCTGAAAAAGAGGGTTTAAAATTAGAACCAGAATTATTCTGTTTAACGAACTCTTTAAACAGAGGCACTTTCACCGGCACAGCAAATTTAGTAAAGATAGAAGTGATTAAAGCTTCGCCTTTATCCAAAGCAGCAATATTGCGATTATCCTGGGTCAGATCCTGCGGTGAAGATTCAATCACTGCCTGGCGCTCAGAATTCATTTCCAATCCTAAAATGATTTTCGTGTTTAAGTTAGCTAAAATGTTCTTAGGAATCTCGCTGGGCAATTGGGTAATGGCAATCAAACCAACTTTAAATTTCCGGCCCTCTCTGGCTAAAGTATCAAAAATATTTGAACCCTGCTCTAAGACGTTCTTGCCCAGAACCCGAGGAGCTTCTTCCAAAACTACAGAAACCACGGGCTTATTTTCCAGCTGGCCAGTACGTTTATAATATTTATATTTGTCCAAGATTTCACCAGCGATCATGCTTCCCACCAAAATTTCTATCGCTCCGGAAAAATAGCTAGTATCAATAATTACGATTTTACTGCTTTCTAAATCTTTACAAATATTATTTAAAGTATTCTCCCCGGCAATCTGGTCGAAAAGGCCCTGACAATTGATGGTCTTATCGTTAATCTCTATCCCTAATAAAGAGATCAATTTTCTCTTGACTACTGCTACCGTATCCTCATTGAAATGTACTCCCGGAAGAGTTTGGTCCAGCAGAATATTTTCAATCCATTTTTCTTTTCCGTACTTGTAATAAAGATAAAGCATCTGTCTTTGAGGGTCGCTTAAGGCAATCGCACCCTGGAAATGTTCGGGCTTAAGCAGAGCAAGATTGATTTTCAAAGTCTGGGCTCCGGGATGGGGGTTGATGGGGGTATAATAAGAAACTTTATCTTTTCGAGGATGATCTTTTAATCCTAATCCAGACCGTCCATAATATTCGTCGTGAGGGTCAAGAACTAAAACTCCGGCATAATCTTTTTGGGCTAAATCCCAAAGCAAACAAGACATTAGATTAGATTTTCCCTTTCCGGTACTGGCGGGAATCAGAACATGGTGGCTTAAGACTTCCTCTCCAGGCAGGAAAATCTCAAAGTCCATCTCCTTGCTTCCTGAACGTAATTTTCCCAGGTAGAGAGAATTAATTGGTTTAGTGATGAATTTTAAATCATCTTTAGTGATCTCTCTGACTGGAGAGAAAAAAGCAGGCAATTTCTTGCAGGTTTTACTAGTTTCTGCCACGGTTAATAAAGGTTTTAATAGGGCAAGCTGATAGTTTCGAATAGATTCGTCTAAGATAGAAAAATTGCCCTCCTCGAGGTTTAAGCCGGCGACTAATTCTAAATTCTGCTGAGAAATCTGGCTGCCGTAGATTAAATCATAAACCTGAAAGATGATCTTTTCGGGAAGATTCTCAATGACCACTAATTCGCCTAACTCTACGGATTGGTCTTTCTTTACCCGCATGACTACCTTGCTGAAGTCTCCGGAGATGATCTGGCCTTTGAGCATGAGTTCTGAAGATGATAGGAAGTTTTTAAGAATTTGGGTAGTGGGGGAGATAATACCCAAATTAGTCTTTGTTACTTATAGTAACAGAAAAGCTTAAATATTACCTCGTTGTTACTTATAGTAACATGGATACTAAAGAGGAAATGCTGGCCAAGAACATCAAAGAGTTTTATGAAGATGGAAAACGTTCTTTAAAACGGGGATCGTATAATTCTGCAGCCAGCCTATTCTTTAAAGCGCTAGCGGTTATAGCCGATCGGTATATTCTTAGAGAAGAAGGTTTTATCCCTAAAAGCCATGCGGACAGGTTCCGTCTGCTGGAACAGAAACATCGAGAAATTTACTTGATTCTTGATCGGGATTTCCCTTCCTATCAGGAGAGTTATAGTATTACCTTAACTAAAGAAGTAGCTGAGACCTTAAAAGAAGATGTTAGAAAACTGGCCAAAAAGGTGGGATTCCCACTGGATTAAAGAAAACAATATCTGGGATATTGTGGTGTATGGTTCTTACATTAGAGGTAAATCTAAAGCTAAAGAAATTGATATTGCGGTGATATTAGACAAAACTCTTCCAATTAAGAAAAAATGGGAATTAAGCCAAGAACTGAAGAAGAAGATGAGTTTAAAAGATAAGATTCTGGATATCAAAACTCTTGATCTTAAAGATATGGTTAATCCCGGTAATTTAAACCGAGAGGCAATTTTAGCGGAAGGGTACTCATTGATCAAAAAAGATTACCTAGCAGAAAGATTCGGTTTTAAAGCTATGGCTCAGGTAGAATATTCCCTAAATAAACTCACCCCAGCTAAACAAAAAATGTTTTATTATGCCCTGCAAGGCAGAAAGAAAGGAACAGGAATGCTCTCACGGCTAGGCGGTCGGATTATCTCTAAAGGTGTATTAGAAGTGCCTACCAAAGAGTATGAAGAAATAAACTCTTTATTGATTGAACAAGGGATTCCCTATCGAACCACTTTTTTATTAAGATATCGAATATTACATTAAAAAGGAGATTTCTTTACAAAAATCTTTATAAATAAGCCCAAGTTCTAGATTAAACTATGGAAGCTACAATCATGAATTTCCGCAGAGGAATACATCACCAGAACCAGAAACAGATGATTCTGAGAGTTGGTGAAACCAAAGAAGAAGCAGAAAAGTATGTAGGAAAGAAAGTAACCTGGGTTTCTGAGGGAAAGAAAGCAGTCCAGATTATAGGCAAGATTTCTGCCCTGCACGGAAGAAAGGGCAATGTGCGGGCTATTTTCGAGGAGAAAGGACTTCCTGGGCAGTCGCTGGGATGTAAAGTTAAGGTGGAGTAGAAAGATTAAGATCTTATTCTGAATAGTTGTTAAGGTTTATCTATTCAAAATATAACCATAAAGTTTATAAATAATCACTACTTTTAGGTAATAAAATGGTCTTAGATACAATCTTTAAACCAGTACTGGAAGAAATGGTCTTAGATCGAGCTAGGTTCTTTGCGGAGACGCAAATTGTGCTATTATCTGAGATGATTAATCGACCTATTACTCAAGTTTTAAATGAAGATTTTGATTCTTTATCGGCTCAAGAAAAATATGCTAAAGCCCTGCTTTTATTATCTGATTACTCCTATGATAAAAATAAAACTAAATTAGAAGAAGCCACAGTTATTTTAGATCATCTCTCTGCTAATGCTGAAGATAATCAATCAGTATATACTGCTTTAGCGTTCACCCAGGGTTTAGACCATCGCTATCTCGAAGCGGACCTAGCTTTAAGAAAAGTCAGACCTAATTTTAGAGATGCAGAAGAAAAAGAGCCGCGATTAGGCTGTACTTATCACCTAGAAACTTTAATTGCTGAGGGTAAAGAAGAACTAACCAGAAAGAAAGGGGGATTACATTTTAAGCCCAAAGAATCTTATGTTCTCCTTTACGAGGATAATGCTGCTGATGTAGAAAAACTATTGGGAGATTTTGAAGATTCGGAGGTAGTCTTAGTAGTAGATAATATCAATCATCTTCAAGCAATAAAAGAAAGATTTGCTGACTCTCTTTATACCATTGAGAATGAATCCAAAGTTTATGAAACTTTCAGTCCTAGCACTTCCAGTAAACTAAGAGTTATACTTAAAAACAGTAATAATGGTATTTCAGAGAAGGGCCAAGAATTCGGAAAAGCCCAGGCTAACCAGAGAGACCGGACCAAAATCTATGTAGTGGAAAGATCGGATGATCCAGATTTAGAAGAGATTACTTTTCATGAAGAAAGAGCTTTAGCCGATGAATCAACCAGAATTATAGAACCTGCGGAGAAAATTAGGCTTGCCTTTGTCTGCACCACTAAAGAAAATACTCATGGCGTTCCAGTAGTGATGAATAATATAGCAGAGCAATTGAGATTAGACCCACGCTATGAAGTCAGTTATATTACCAGTAATTTTGATGATCAGGAAATATCTTACACCAATGCTAAAGGTAGGGAATATAAATTTGCTAATCGAAAAGAGTTAGTCAGATTTATACAGAAAAAAGGAATAAAAATAGACATTTTACATACCCATACTTGGCATCTTTCGGATCATTTTAAACCGTTCCATACCGAACGGGATGGATTGGATTTAGAAAATTTCTTAGTGGGATTAGGTTCGCCCAGATTGATCTATACTGATCATTCCAACCCCACGGAAGATTTAAGGAAAATAAAAGGAATGCATGGAATTGATTATGCCGCTTTAGACCCAAAAGACAAAGTAGCTTTCCTTTGGGATCATACCTTAGGTAAATACAGTCCAAAGGACTGGGAGAAAGGCTGGGAAGCAACCTCTATCCTTTCCCGCTGGCAATTGATGGAATTCGCTGAGGCAGTAACTTTCGTTTCTGCTACCCAGATGAAAGAAGAAGATGAATTGATTATTCCCCGTAATGGTTATCATGATAAAACTAAAGTAATCTTTAATGGGGTAGATATGGGTAAATACCGAACTCCTAAAATTGATGGGCTAGTAAGATCTCTGCACCAAGAATTAGGGGTTAATGGTAATGAAAGAGTAATTCTTTATGCAGGAAGATTAGATAAAGAAAAAGGTATCTATGATCTAGCTGAAGCTGCTGAAAGATTACAGGCCCAGACTGGAGAAAACATTACGGTTATCTATCAATCTGGGAGCAATCCCAATGACGAGGCTACAATCAGAGCCAGGGAAAGAATTTTATCTCTATCTCCGCATGTAAAATCTTTGTTTCCAGGAAGCATCGGTAAAGACCAAAGAGAAAAAATGGCGGCAATGTATGCTTTTGCAGAGGTTGTGGCCCAACCGACTTACGGCGAATGCTTCAACCAAATTGCAGCAGAAGCCCTGGCCATGGGTACACCCGTAGTGGTTAGTGATTTCTCTGCACCCGGCGAGATTTATGTAGACAGCGGTGCGGCCTTCGGCTGCAGGGTGCAAGATCCAGAAGATTTAGCAGATAAATTATATACTGCTTTATTTGATCGAGAAAGAACTAAAAAAACTTTAGCGGTAGGAGAACGATTAATAGCTGAAAGATTAAATGTAGAAGCGATGGGAAGAGAATATAATAATTTGTACCAAGAATTAGTTAGAAATTAAATTGTTCCTCTGCCACCATAAGGCCCTGGGCCAGTTCCTGGAGCGGTGGGAGCTTCATATTCTCCTTTTTCAATTAATTTATCTAAAGTTTTAAGCACGTAACCGCAACGGGTTCTTAATTCTCTTAAACAAGTCTGAGTTGTTCTTACTTTTGTATCCCAGTCGAGAACAGTTATATTAGTAGGCATATTTCCTTTAACCTGAGTACTAACATAACTTTCTAAAGTAGTTTCTACATAATGATGCAATCCCTGAAGATCATTTCTTAGATCTCCGGTAAAATGGATTTTGGCTGCACGCAAAGCCCTTCGAGCAGAACTAATATTGGTCCGAATCGTACTTAATTCAGATTTGGCATGATTAAAAGCAGAAGCAGATTTAGTATGCAAAGCATCAGCCATATCTTCGGCATGATTTTCCGCATGAATGATAAAACCACGAATTGGATCTAGATGTTTTTCCCGATCTTTTCGTTTAGACTCTTTTTCAGCTTTCTCCTTCTTCTCTCCCCATTTTTTTTTGATTAACTCGCCTAATTCTCCAGTAGATTCGTCTTTCCCCTTGGGCTCGACAATAAAGAATTTGATAATATACCAGACCATTAAGACAGTAACAATAGCCAGAGCCATATCTATGAATTCATTTACAGTATTTCCAACCAGGTTACTGATAAATTCTACTGGCATTTCAGATCATCCTTCCCACATGATATTTCATCGCGTTCAAGATCCAGAATAATAATAAGCATAAAAATAGTTTTATAATTACGGTTCCTTTGGTGTCACCTTTATTTCCCATCCAATCAGGAATATTCCATAAGATATACCCTAATCCTAATACTGGCCCGCCAATGAGGATAAAAGCAACTGCGGTAGCCCAGCCGGTACCAGTAGCCAGAAGAACCTCTCCAGGCATGAAGATGGCAGTCATGATGGCTAAAACTGCAGCTATAACTACAGCATGATTCTTTTTCAGGAAACCTAAAGATTTACCTTCCTTGCCGCCCAGAGAAGAAATCAGAGCAAAAATAACCGTAAAAACGAAAATTCCTATTAAAATTCGAGTCAAACCCACTACTAAAGAGCCATCAGATAAGCCTAGAAAGCTGAGATTGCCAATCCCGATAATCCGATCGAAAACATTGCCTAAAGTCTCTGTAACCGGGCTGTAGGCTAAAAGCGAAGGT
Source organism: Candidatus Nanoarchaeia archaeon (assembly GCA_035290865.1). Classification (GTDB taxonomy): domain Archaea; phylum Nanobdellota; class Nanobdellia; order Woesearchaeales; family GW2011-AR9; genus DATDTM01. Next base: position 27,714 of record DATDTM010000035.1, on the reverse strand, counting down.
AGGAATAATAAGATGATAGTACTGAAAATCAACCATCTCTTTTGCATTTTAGCTAAGGAGAATTTACTGATTTATTAATCTTTGCACAATGATTAATATACTATTTAGGCAAAGATTAATATTAGAACTGCGGAAATAAATTATACTAATTAACGCATTTCTTTATATAAAGATTTCTCTTGGTGGGAAAAGAAAAAGAAAAAAGTTTAAAAAAAAGAGAGTTATTTACCCCAGACTTTCCTGAATTTAGCTATGAACCCATCTAGGAATTCTACAGCTTTATTTTGGTGTTCTAAACCTGCTTCAACTGGAGGTAATATCTTTGTTTTTAATTCATCAGCAATATTTTCTAGATCTTCTTTAACCGTCTTACCTGTACCTGGAGTTAAAGATAAGGTAGTACTTAACGGAGTAGTTCTAGCTGATTGAAAATAGGTGTGGAATACTTTGAAGGCAAGGCTACGAATAACCGTTTCTAACTCTAATTGAGCGGATCTTAACTTAGTTTCTGTTTCTTTATGTTCTGTTAAAATACTACTTTCAATAGCGGTTAATTCAGTAAGATCAGCATCAGTAATTTTTTTCTCTTTTCTCAGCAAACTGATCAGCCGTTTGGTCTCTACCTGTTGTCGATAAGTGAATTTCTTTACCTGCCTGAATTCAGTAATCGCCTTATCAATATCATTACTCAACTCTCCAAAATGTTGTTCAACATCTCTCCAACGAAAACCGATTACTTGCCCCTCATTCCTGGTCTGCAACAAGATGGTGATGGTATCATGAACCCGATCCGGAAGAGATTCAATCTCTTTCAATTCTTTCTTTTCTTCATAATACTCACGAAGAGTTTTGGCTTCATCACGTTTAGCTGTACGTGCCACAGCACGACCTACTCCTTTTCCTAAATCTGCAAGTTTGCTGCCTGCACCTTTAGCCATTCCCCAAACTTTAGGGCCTTGGTCTTCCCCGCCTTTGATGGTTAACCAAAGATAATAGATAGCTACTGCTACTAAAATTAAATAAGCATATTCTTCAATCGAATCTACTAAAGCTGCAAAATCCATCATAGCCATTTTAGATCACCCCCGTGGCAGAAGAGAGCATTTCTGCCCAAGCTCCGATCTGGGCGATGAGCCAAATCGTAAAACATACTGCTAAAAACTTGATCAAAGCTACACCTCGATTAGGGGTAGGAGTCATTAAACATAAAGCCAAAATTCCAGCAATTGGTCCGCCGATAAGAAGTAAAGCGAAAATTATCGCGTAAGTCTCACCGAACATCAATAAAACTGATCCGGGAGTAAAAACAGCAGTGATAATAGCTAAAATAATTCCTACAGTTATCGCAATGTTTTTAGGAATAGCATTACTCGCGACAGTGTTAATTGCACTTAATCCCATATAAATAATAATGAAAACTAATATGGCCAAGGCAATCCGGATAAAACCAATCAATTGGTTATCTGGTGAACTTCCTCCAAACAGAAAATCTAATTTTCCTATGTTTAGAACCGAACCAATGGCGTTATGAATTGAATCACCCAAATCAGCTAAAGCTATAGGGATAATCAAAACGCTGAAAAGAACGCTTAATAGAAACAAAAATATTACTTTCTTTGATTTCATCCTTGGACACCTCATTTTAATTAATAAATAATTATTATCTTATTTTTAGTCTAAAACAAGGCTTAAAGTATATAAACTTTTCTTCTCTGTAAACTTTTAATTTTGCTGAAAAGTCGCCTGGGCCGGCAAGTTCGCCTTTCTCTAAAAGATAAAATGATAAGTAATTCGCTGGTTGGTCAAAGAGAAAGTAGCTGAATCTTGTGCACAGCAATTACTAAGCTCACTAGCCCTCTTGGCCCTGGCGGCGACTTTTTCCCTAGAGCCTATTTCTCAGAAAACTTTATAAATCACCAGCCATCTCAGAAGCAACATGAGCAATATCCTTACCGTAAATCCTAACGATTTGATCAAAAAAGCAGCTGAAGAGCTTAAAATTCAGAAGCTGGTCAAACCTACCGAATGGAGTCCTTTCGTAAAAACTGGCCATCATAAAGAAAGATTGCCTGACCAGGAAGATTGGTGGTTTTACCGCTCGGCAGCAATTCTAAGAAGTATTGCTAAATTAGGTCCGGTGGGCACCCAAAAATTAAGGACTAAATTCGGGGGAAGAAAAAACCGGGGGCATAAACCAGAGCATTTTTATCCAGCTGCTGGTTCGATCATCAGAAAGATTTTACAGCAATTAGAACAATCGGGATTAATTATCAAATCTGATAAGACTGTGCATAAAGGAAGAATTTTAACTCCGAAAGGGATCTCTTTCTTAGATAAACTAGCAGTACAGATTTCTAAACAAGCGCATAAAGCGCAACAAGAATAAAATGGCTACTAATAAACATCCTTCCAGAAAGAAAAGATTGATCAAACTTAGCAAGCAGACCAAATGGGCTCCTTTCTGGACCGTATTCAAAGTCTATGGCAAGGGCAGAAAAGTTCATCCTTCCAGGCATACGGAAGTTAAACGTTCCTGGAGAAGAATTAAGACCAAAGCATAAAAATAAATTTCAACCTTAAAAATGGCGAAAACTGAAACCAAAACTTTAGAAAGAACTTATAATATCCCTTTAAGAAAAGAATTCTTAAAAGTAGCTAACTGGAGAAGGACTGAAAAAGCAGTCACTGCTGCCAGACAATTCTTAGCCAAACATATGAAAAGTACAGAAGTAAAGCTGGGAAAAGAATTGAACGATAAACTCTGGGAGCACGGGATTAGAAATCCGCCCCATCATATCAAAGTAACAGCTACCAAAGATGAGAAAGGAATAGTCAAAGCAGAATTGTTTGGAGTTAAGAAAGAAGTCAAAGCAGAGAAAGGGAAGAAAACTGCTAAGAAAGCGGAAGAGAAGAAAGAAGAGTAGATTTAATTGCTTTTTAGATTAAATCCTGGATGAAATTAGGTAAAGTTTTAAATATAATCGTTATTTTTCAGTAGTTATGACCCATCACTCACTTGAACCAGTTCATTTTTCTTGGGTTGATATCATGGCTTGCACGTATTGCCGCCATTATATAATTGTAGGAACTCATGCTGCCCGTGAATTCTGTCAGAATAGAGAAAGTCCTTTTTATGATCCTTCTTCACCAGATTATACCGGAACAGATTTAACCACGATGCAAGCATTGAGCGGTTGCGAAAAACTCTTATTTAACGGTAATAAAATCCTGCCAGGAGTGTTCAAGTCTGTGCCCCAAGACAGCCGATTAAGAAAGTTACCTCTTCTGGAAGTTGTGGTTGGTTATTCCGCAGAAATGGATTTAAGTACAACTGAAACAGTGGCGGAGTTAACTAGAAAACAACAAGCGCAATATGATAAACTATTGAAAATTTTAAAAACAGTTGATGGCCAAATTTCAACAGAAGAACTTGCTAAACGAATGCAATCTAATCGGTAAACATAGAAACAAATTCTCTTTTAATCCTCCAGGCACACCCCACACTGGACAACCTCGGAAAAAGTATATATACTAGCCGAACAGGGAATAATTTATGCTTAAAAATTTTGTACCCCGCCTCTATCAACAGACCATTTTAGGCACTGCGGCTAATTATCATACGCTGGTAGTGCTTCCTACTGGTTTAGGTAAAACCGCCTTAGCCTTCCTTCTGGCCATCCAACGCTTAGATAATTATCCAAATTCTAAGATTTTAATGCTTTCCCCCACCAAACCACTCTGTGATCAGCATGCGGAAACATTTCGAAAACATTTAGAGATTGCCGAAGAGAAAGTAGTGGTCTTTACCGGGAGCGTAGCTCCGGAGAAAAGAGAACAGCTCTGGAAAGGAGCGCAGATAGTCATAAGTACTCCACAAGGTCTCGAAAATGACACCATCAACAAAAGAATTAATCTGGAAGAAGTCTCTTTGCTTATTTTTGATGAGGCTCATCATGCTACCGGGGAGTATGCTTATGTCTGGCTGGCCCAGCAATATGAAAAACTAGCTAAATATCCCCGTATTCTGGCCTTAACTGCCTCGCCGGGAAGTGATACGGAAAAAATCAAAGAAATCTGTGCTAACCTTAAAATTGAAAAAGTAGAAGTGCGCACGGAAAAAGATGCGGATGTCCGAGAATATGTCCAAGAAATAAAATTACGCTGGGAAGAGGTAGAATTTCCTGAAGAATATAAAAAAATCCAGAAATTCTTGCTAGCCTGCAGAAAAACTAAACTGGAAGAGGTGCAGAAATACGGATATTGCAATTCGGTAAATATTTCTAAAGGCGAACTACTGGGAATCCAGGGAGAATTGCAGAAAAATGTCTCTTCCGGAGAGAGAGAGTTTGAAGCTTTACGTTCACTTTCTTTAATTGCAGAAGCTTTGAAAGTAGAACATGCTTTAGAATTATTAGAAACCCAGGGAGTAATACCTACTCATAATTACCTTAAAAGATTGCAAAATGAATCCCTAACCTCAAAAGTAAAAGCAGTAAAAAATCTGATGATAGACGAGAATTTTAAGTCGGCTTTATTTTTAACCGAAAAGACAGTTAAAGATAAAATAGAAAATCCTAAACTGGTAAGATTAAAAGAATTATTAAGTGAAGAATTAAAACGGAATTTTTTAGCTAAGATTATTGTTTTTACCCAATTCCGGGATTCTGCGGAAGGAATCATTACTGCTGTAGAGGATTTAGAGATTAAAACCCAAATCTTTGTGGGCCAGGCTAAGAAAAACGGATTGGGCTTTTCCCAGAAGCAGCAGAAAGAGATTTTAGATAAGTTTAGGGCGGGAGAATTTAATCTATTGGTAGCTACTTCAGTAGCTGAAGAAGGTCTAGATATTCCTAAGGTGGACCAAGTGATTTTTTATGAGCCCATTCCCAGCGCTATCCGCTCCATCCAAAGAAGAGGAAGAACGGGAAGATTAGAGAAAGGCGAGGTTAAAGTTTTGGTGACTAAAGGAACTCGCGATGAAGCTTACCGCTGGAGCTCGTTCCATAAAGAGAAGAGAATGTATCGTAATCTGGAAGCAATTAAAAAAGAATTTTCTTTAACCTCGAACAATGAAACTCAAAAAACAAATACTTCTTTATTACAATTTACGGGGAAAAAAGAGCCGGTAACGGCCATCTTAGCTGATCATCGGGAAAATAATAATCGTATCGTTAAAGAATTGATTGATTTAGGAATCTCAGTAAAAACTGGGCAATTGGAAAGTGCAGATTATTTAGTTTCTGGGCGGGTAGGAGTAGAACTAAAAGCTGTGCCCGACTTTGTAGCCTCCATCATCGACGGAAGATTGTTAGAACAGGTCAAAGACCTGAAAAAGAATTTTGAGCGGGCAGTATTAATTATAGAAGGAGAAGAAGATATTTATTCTGTGCGCAAGGTGCATGCAAATGCAATCAGAGGAATGTTATCTTCTATTGTCTTGGATTTTGGCGTTCCCATATTATATACTAAAAATCCTAAAGATACTGCCGGATTATTAGCAGTGATGGCCCAACGAGAACAGAATAAAGATAAGGATTATTCTTTACATTTCAGGAAACCCCATTCTCTGAAAGAGCAACAGGAATTCTTTGTTTCGGCCTTGCCGGGAATTGGAGTGCAGACTGCGAAAATATTGTTAGAGCATTTCGGTTCAATTAAAATGTTGGTTAACGCTTCCCGAGAAAAAATAACTTCCATTAAAGGCGTAGGAGATAAAACTGCAGAGAGATTATTGAATTTATTTGAAGAATGGTATGGAAAGTGAAAGATGGCCGAAGGCATTAAAATATTTTGTGGAAATGGTAGAAAAATATTATATTGACACTTCCATTTGGATGGATTTGCTTGAAGATAGAAAAGGGTATAACCATCAACCTTTAGGTGATTATGCGCTTAAGCTATTTACATTTATTAAAGCCAAGAAATATAAATTAATTATTTCTGATTTATTGATTAAAGAATTAGAATCAAATTATTCCATTGAAGAAATTAATGGAATGGTTTTACCTTTTCAGAAGATAATAGAAAAAGTCTTTGTTACAAAAGAACAAGGTGATGAAGCTAAGAAGATTGCTGAAGAAAGAAACTTACCACCAGGGGATGCCCTTCACGCTATAGTTGCGAGAGATAATAAATATATTATGATCACCCGGGATAAGCATTTCCAAGACCTAGAAGATATTACTCCCCACTACAAGCCAGAGGAAATCAGATTAACTTCTTAGATATCTCTTCAAAAGATTTAACTCTTATTTTTTCATAATCTTTTTCTGTAGTCTTTTTCTTAATGCTGCCTTTAAGATGAACTAATTCAAGCATTGCTTTCCTAAGCTTGATTTCTTCAATCTTTTCTCGAAGAGCAGTGCGTATAAATTCGGTTCTGTTCTGGTAGCTTCCCTCTTTTACAATATTATTTACTTCTCCCAAAAATACTTCATCCATTTTTATCGTTATCATTTCTGTAACCATATAGCCATCGTATATACAACGGCTATATAAGCTTTCCGGTAAGAAATGGGAATTTTTTGTTTCGGCTCGGTGAAAGAATTAGTCAAGGCCTCTAAAGAAGAAATGGTCAAGATTAAAGGGGTAGGTGAGAAGACGGCAGAAAGGCTGGTAAAGATGTTTGAAAACAGATACACACCAGAGTAGGTGTCATCCTGGAGTAGTAAAGTATTTAAAGTATCTCTTATTTTAAGATTAAAATGGTTGAAGTTAAACTTTATGATTGGAATGGGGTCTTGGTTTCTGCAGAAGGATTTAGAACTTGGTTAAAACAAACCCATACTGATTTGCACCACCAGTTTGTAGAATTAGGACAAAAAGACGAGGTTAATACTACTGAAGTGCGTAGAATTTACGAAGAAGCTACTAATCTAAGTCTATATCCCCTAGAATTAATGGATGGCGCGAAAGAAAGACTAATCCAAGATTATTCTTCAGGTTTTACCCGAACAATATTTACTAGTATTCCTAGGCATACGTTAAATAGCCAATTATTTGATTTAGGCATTCAAGACTTAGTTGATGAAGTAGTTGTTTTAGAGGATATTGCAGCTAGGTTTAATCTTCCTGCCAACATCAAAGAGAATCCGCAAGTATTTACTGCCCTCTTAGAACTAGTCAGGGTGGAATTAGGGCGGCCACTTACTTACGTAGATGACGGAATTCAAAGAGTAGAGGCTGCAGTTATCGGTAATCAACAATTTATCCAGCAGGGACGATTGGGGCTGGAAAGGATTTATCATTTTGACCGGAAAGCGCATCCGACAACTGGGGATAAAGATTATATCTTAATAAACAATCTAAGTTTGGTGAATTAAATGAGAGAAGAAATAATAGCTAAAGTCAGAAAATATGGATTGAAACCAGCCACTTATCGCAGCCTTCCTCTCTTTTCTTTAAGCTGTATTTTCTCGGGTTATAATCAATTAAAACCATTGATGGGTTTTTCTTATACTTGTCTAGCAGCAGTTGGCGGAAAAGACAATTTTAATACCTTGATTAATGAAAAGTGGATTGCAGAAGAAACAAAGAAGAAAGTGCTCAATAACTCAAATTTAAAGTCCTTGCTCTCACAAACAATGAAAAAGTTTGAAGAAGTAAAAGAAGAATACAAAAAAGCTCTCATTTTAGAACTCAACAATCCTCAATCATTTTTAAAACAATCCCTCAGCTTTTATCCTAAGTATATGATCTGTATTGGAGTGTATAATTGTTTTTGGAGATTTTTGTTCCAGGAAGAAAACAAATCTTTATTATCTCCGGAAATATTTGAACAACTTGCCAAAGAAAGAAATATAATTGCGGAGTTATATCCGAAAATAGAACTTAATCTAAAAGAAGCTTTCTTTTCGCTTGGTCAAAAAGAAAAGGTAGATGGAGACTTATTAAGATACTTTACTCTTAAAGAATTAGACTTTTATTTAGAATCCGGAAGGATTACACCAGAACAAATCACAGAGTTATCCAAAAGAAGGGAAAGCTATTTCTACTTTTGCTTTCAAGGGGAAGAACAAATTTTTACAGAATTAAGTTTGATTAGAAAGATTAAAGAAGAGTTCTTTAAAGTGGAGGAAATTAAAATCGTTTCTGGCAGTTCTGCACATCCTGGAATAGTAAGAGGCATTGTTCATAATTATAAGTATAATCAAAATCCAGTGAAAGAAAATAGTATTTTAGTTACTAGTATGACTTCTCCAGAACAGACTGTTTTCTTGCAAAAATGTGCTGCTATTATAACTAACGAAGGGGGAATCTTAAGCCATGCTGCAATCATTGCTAGAGAAATGGGTAAACCCTGCATTATCGGAACTAAAATCGCCACGGAGGTATTTAAAGATGGAGATTTAGTAGAAGTAAATGCTACTGAGGGGATTATTAGAAAACTAGATTCCCAAGATTAAACCAGATTAAAACCGGATCTTTCCCGTCTGCCACTCTTTTAAAAAGATTCTGGCCGTGGCTTCTAAATCCGGCTTGCCGCCTTTGGCTAACTTTTTCCATTTCTTAGCTAATTCTTCCAATAGATCATCGGGATCTGAAGAAGTTAAATCATAATGCGCTTGGAGCAGCTCTCTTTTTTCCTGAAATAGTTGTAGAGCGGCACTGATGGCATCTTTAACCCTAGAATAACTTAACGCTCCGCTTTGGGTATGTTTATTCTCATCTTTTTCTTTCCAAGGGAATACTCCCGGAGTATCTAAAACGACAATTTTGTTATCTACTCGAATTTTTTGTAAAGCTCGGGTAAACCCAGATTCAGAAGAAGTCCGGGCTGCTCCCCGCCCAGATAAGGCATTGATTAAAGAGGATTTGCCCACATTAGGATAGCCGACAATACCTACAACTACTGCTTCACCCCTAGATAATTCCAAAATTTTCTTTTTGAGCAGGGTCGTACCTAATTTTTGGGTGCTGGAGATGAAGACACAGGGATAAAGCTCTTTCTTGATTTGATCTAAATGATCTCTTTCTACTAAATCGCATTTGTTTAAGACAAATAAGATGGGTTTGCCTGCCCGGATAATCTTCTGTTCAATCTCTAGATTCCTGGTCTCTTGGAATAATCTGGCGTCAAGTACTTCAATAATCAAGTCTGAATCTTTGATAACCTTATTGACGATGGTCCAGAAAGATGACATAAATAAAGAGAGGAAGTACTAGTTTATAAGGATTTCAGTTTATTTTCGGAATTGTCTATTCCAAGACCATAAATAATTTAAAAGCAGAAGAAATTATCCTCGAAATGGCCTTCAGCAAAACTTTCCCGAAAACAATTCCCGGGACTAATTATCCGCTTTGGGAAGAAGTGTTTTTAACTGAGAAAGAAGAGAAAGAGGCAGAAGAACTCTGTAAGAAAGAGAATTTTATGATTCTGGATGAATGTGTCCAGGAAGCGAAAATGCTGGCCATAAAAAATCGGATGAATGAAGACAGCAATGTGGTTCAGCTGGCCAAGGCCTTGTTTGACAAACGCGCTTCCCATCTCATCTTCTGGAAAGAAAGCAAAGCCAAAGAGAAGTTTGATCTTGGAAATAAGTGATATTCAAAATTTAAATAAATTAAATAAAAAACTAAAAAATTACCTCTTTTTCTTCCCTGAGATTGGTTTCAGATGTTTCTTTAAAAAGTTCTCAAACCGAACCACTTCTTTTTTGGTATTAAAGAACAATAAATGCTTTTTTCCAGCATGGGTTAAAAGATAGCCGCCTAAGAAAAATTTGTCCAGCTTATGGTGCTTGATATCTTTCAGATGCACCTTAGCTTTCTCTTGATTATTCTTACTCTTTTTAGTTATTTCCAGATGGGTTGGAGTGAGATGATACTTTTCTTCCACTTGTCTATACCTCTGGATAAAGTAAGAGAAACAAAGGTAAAGTACTAAAAATGCAACTGCATAGATCAAAGCAGCCAGCCATTTACCTCCACTCTGAACTAAAGTCGCAAAAAAAATAATTAAAGCTAAAACTATTATCAACACGGTTTCGATACGCATAAACAAGAATTTCCGAGTTGGAAATTTCCAGACGAGATGAGCCATTTTATTTACCTCCGAAGATCAAGATTTATTTTTAATATTTTTCTTTTATAACTGGAGCTTTGGTCATACTAATCAGAGAAGCAATGAACATAGCAGTGAAAAGGATCATAAAAGTTATTCCATAATTAACACTTTTAGGGTAAAGCCAATAGGTGGAGATAAAAAATCCAATAATAGAAGCAAGCATGAAACTACTTTTTAGGGGAACGGCATGCCATTTTCCGGAAAAGACTTTTTTCTGTTTAGGAGAAGTACGTTTAAGCGCTCTTTTTGCTCTTTTTTTAGCCATATTAACTATCACCTCTAATATCTCTAGAAAAGTTGGTTTAGTTTTTAAAGGTTGCGGGATTAAAAAGTCAGTTTCTGAACTATTTTCTCAGCTTTTTTCCTTTTTTCCTGATGTTGCTTGAGAAATTGGCTTAATTTTTCGATGGTGATCTGTTTTAATTCCCCGCTAAGTAATTTACCAGAAAGATAATTCTTTTCAATCTCAGCTAGTTTCTGATCATCCGGCTCTAATCCATACTTTAACATCTGAAAAGAAACGTCAATATCAGGATTACCGCCTTTTTTTCGATGCTCTTCTAAAGTTGGCTGGCCGCCAGAGAAAGCATATTTCTTTATTTTAAGCGCGGCCTCTTCAGGAGTATCAGTCAAGGCAATATAAGATTGAGGATTACTGCTGGACATTTTTCCGCCGCCCAAACCAGGCAGGAAAGTATGGTAAGTCGAACTCAAGGGCAAAAAAGAATATTCTTTAAACCGTTGAGCTAGATCCCGAGCTAATCTTAAATGGGGGTCTTGATCTATGCCTACTGGAACTACTGTAGGCAGAGCTTTGCCCTCGAATTCTGGTAATTGGGGATGCAACATATCTGCTGCCTGTAATAAAGCTGAAGACATTTTTCCGGGGGAAATCTCTCCATAAATAGCTTTGAATTCGTTGAAGGTAGCATGACGAGAGAGGAGAGAAGCTAAACTGTAATAAGCGTTAGATTTTTTTCCCTCTTTAGACCGGCGAGATTGGAAATAGAAATCGCACTTTTTTAGATCCAATCCTAAGGCCAGATAATTGGTTAGATATTCTTTCAGGGCAACCTCTTTCAATTCTTTTAGATTAGGATTGCGGGAATTGTAAGCTTCGATATCCGCCACGGTAAGATAAACTTTTGCGCCTAAAGATTGATAGAATAAAATCTGGTCTGCGACTAGTTTATGACCAAAATGAAATTTTCCTGAGGGCATCAGCCCGGTCATCATTACAAATGGCTTCTTCTGCTCGATAGCTTCCACTACTGGCTTGAAATCGCGATGAGCAAAAATAATTCCTCTACGAAACAGAACATTCTTCTGGAAAATAGGCGGCAGATGATGCAAAGGCTGCAGTCCGAACTCTTTCAGTAAACGTTCGTAATCAATATCGCCCTGAACTTCCCAGGGAGTGACTTTGTTGGCCATGTTTTGTGTTCTTCTCTATTATTTATAAGTTTTATTATACTACATTACGTATTAAATATATTCATCCAGAGGTATTAACGACAATTACTTGCTTAGGACCATGAACTGGTACTAAACCGTAATTAAAATTAATCTTTAAATGATCAAAACTAACATTGAGCATATTGCCCAGAGGATCATAGGTATAAGAAACTGCATAATCTGTATCATTTACCCAAGTCATCCGATTTAAATCATCATAATTCATCTGTTTTATTTTTGAATCTGTAAGATCGTTAATTCTCTTTACGTTTCCTATTCCATCATATTCGTAATCTAATTCTTGTATTTCACTACCGGTATTTATCTTTATAAGTCTTAGATTATTTGGATCGTAAGTAAAATTAGATATTAAGCCATTACGATAAAATCTTTTAGTAGGTAAATTTAATTCATTATAATCTATATTAGTCAATATTCCGGGGATATACTCCAATTTGTTTTGTTGGTTATAAGAAAAGTTTATAACTGAGCCATTCGGGAGTACTTTTGATTTAGTTCTATCTAAAGCATCGTAATACCATTGGAGATTAAAAATGGCGTTGCTCACATTTTTTACTTCAGTTCTCTTTCTTAACCGCTGGTCGTAAGAATAATCAGTTATAGAAAACGGCATCTCAACACGAGAAAGTGTACTGTTTAGCTGTTGGTCATATATAAAAATAACAGTCTTTTTACTTGAATTTTTAAGCAGCATCCTATCCAAAACATCGTAAGCCATAGTAATTATAATCCCTCTACTGTCTATGCTAGCGATAAGATTCCCAACGGGATCGTAAGAGTAATTCCAACCCCCTAAGTCTAAATCTTTAGAAGATGTTTTTCTTCCAAGAGCATCATACGTATAATTAAAACTGTGGGCTAAATTGTCTATTATTCCTATAAGATTATCTTTTGCATCATAATTATAAAAAGTATGATAATTAGTTCCATTGTTGTCTTCGGTAATATTAACTATTCGATCATACGCATCAAGATAATAAATGGTTGAATACCTGTTCTCATCAATTCTAGTAATTTTCCAATGGTCGAAAACAATAGTCTTATTGGTATAGTCTGGATTAGTTATATTTCTGACTCTTCCTAAGGGGTCATAAGTATAATTTGTCGTCCTAATAAAATGATTGGGAGAGTAATAAAGAGGATTATCATTTGTAAAGTAAGGATTACTCTGAGCTTTTATTCTTCCCAAACGATCATAATAAAAATCTATAACTATTTGCTTAAAGTCTTCAGCTTCATCTTTCCGTTGAACCAATCTCCCAAATCCATCATAAAAATAATATTGATCATAAGTTGCAGCTAAACCGTGCTCTTCTCTTTTTTTGACATTTATCCCTTCCGGGGTATTACCGTCAAAGTTATATTCGTACACTTTTGTAGGAAATAGATAACTATCATAAGGTCTAATCTCGGTTGAAATCCTGCCGAATACATCATAAGTATAGTTTGTTGCAAAATTATTAGAATCTGCTTCAGAAAGAAGATTCCCTGTACCTAAATCATAATAATAATTAACTGTTTGTCCTTTAGCATTTATCATCTGATCTGCAAAGGTGTGGGTTGTATCTCTAATACCATAAACATAATCAATGGTATGGTTATTTGGGTCTATTTTCTGAATGATATTCCCATAAATATTGTAAGAATAGGTGGTAATGGGATTAATTCCTCCTTCTAACCACTCCTCTTTTAAGGTTAAATCCCCTTTTAAAAAATTAGAACCATATACCTGTCCATCATAACTATATTTTGTTTCTGTAAGTTTAGTTGAATTGTTGTAATTGTAAAGACGATATTTTTTTATTTTATTTACAATCCAGGCAGTAGTATTATAAACATATTCCCAATATTCGTGTTTTTCGTCTCCAGTCTTCCCAATATCCCCCCAAGAATCTTTAGCAATTATATTTCCATAAAGGTCGTAGTCATAATAAGTAGTGATTATTTGGGGATCTGATTCTACTCCATCATGAGTGTAAATAGATTCTCCATCTAGTAGTACTCGATGGTAACCATCTTGTTCAGTATCATTCCATATATAAATTCTTTTTTCGTAAAGATTATTCTGGTCATCTAAGATCCAAGTACCGTGCTCTTTCCCTTTTTTTCCATCATCCTGATAAAACCAGTGTTTTACCAAGCTATCATCTGGTCTTGTTTCTTCAGTATAACTAAATCCCCTAAATTCATCTTCTTTGTAATTATAATAACCCCCTGAATAATTATAGACCGTTACTGTAGTAAAGTTTTGAATGCCATCATTTTCCTTTTTTTCTCCAATAACCCATAAATTAAATCCTAAATCGCTGATGCCGTCATCTCCGGTATTGTCTAATTTTGTCGATTCCCTGTAATCAAAACTGGTTATTCCTGTATTTGGAGAAGTTACATTCTGGAGTGCATAAGATTTTGAGACATTATTTAGCCAGACATTATTTGCAATAGTAGACCCCAAATACATTTGAATTAAATCATTAGCACCATCACCATCTGCATCTGCAATTCTTACTCCTCTATCATTATTATTACCATACCCTTCAGTAAAATATGCTTCTTGGGGGATGAACCAATTATAATCTTCTTTCCAGCCAGTACCATTGTTTAAAAATATTTTCTGAATGACCCCCGATTCATTCTTAAAACTTAAAACCAAATCAGCCATACCATTGTTATCGATATCAATTAATCTTAAACCAGTATCGGAATGATCAACATTGGTCATATTCGAAGACGCATTTGTTTCGATAAAATACAACCCGCCAGGGATTGCCCATTTAGCAGTGGCATTGAACCAACCAGAACCATTATTTAACCAAACTTCAGTAATATCTTCCCGCGGCCAGGGCTGATATCCGCAATGTTTACATAATCGAACAATATCAGTTAATCCATCGTCATTAATATCTCCGAAACGTGCTCCGAGATCAGAGGCAACATCTATAAAAAATAAAGAGGGGGGAAAACCCCACCCAGAAGCATACCAACCAGTTTTATTGTTAAGATAAACTTGATGTTTGGTTTGATTAGCTTTTACCGCGACAGTTAAATCATTTAATTGATCGCCATTAACGTCAAATATTCGCACACCTAAATCTACGTTGTGGCCCATAGATCCATTAAAATAAAATGTTTGATAAAAATAAGTATCATTCGGAAAGCTCCAGTTTAAAGTTAAATCCGCCCACCCAGTACCATTATTTAACCACACTTTTGAAAGATTAGATTTTGTAGAACCGTTAGAATAACTTTCAACATATAATCTTACAAGATCATTTAGTCCATCTCCATCTATATCAGAAAAAATCCCTCCTGCCTCACGAGGACTATTGAACGGATTCGAACTACTATTAAGTAAAGGGGCAACTTGAATATAAAAATCTACTGGCAAAACCAATTTTTCATCTTTAAGCCAACTAGAACCATTATTGATAAAAACACTTTGGACACTTAAATTTGAAGTTGTATTTTCTCCATAGATGCTTCGAACAAGATCTACAAGTCCATCTCTATTGATATCCTCTAATCGAATACTCTTTATATCGCCAAAATAACTAAAGTATAACTCACCTGAATAATTTGCGTTAGGAAAAGTCCAGCCACCAGTTACATCCGTCCATCCCTTATTTAGTTCAAAATAAGATAATTTTGTTGGTGGCAAAGAGGTATTGCCATCAGAGCCAAAGAAAGTAATATTCTTAAGAACGTTAATTGTTCCTATGTAAGAATAACCTAAAACATATTTCTTAACTAGTTTATTATCAAAGCTAAAGTTAATTTCATTTATTCTTCGAGCATATCTAACTTCACTTCCGCCGAAATATCTTGTAGTCATATCATTTCTATCAGTTGGTTCTAGAACAAAATTAATTATTCTTCTCTGATCATTATTGTATATAATAGCTCGGGGATAAGTTGTTCCAATATCGTTTGGAGTTGGGTCTTCTTGATAGGTGTAATATATGCTATTCTCATGAGTATCATTAATCAAATCCAAACTCCATCTAAGTGCAGTAACATTATAGTTTGGAAGAAGTAATTCTGAGTAATTATTATACCCAAATCTATAGAGAATACCCCCCTTTGTTTTCAGAACCCAATAAATCCCCTTTTCATTGTTCCCTCCACTCTTATTTTCGATATAAAAATCATTTTCAATTTCTGTATGAAACCTGCCTTCAGATGGGACGTAGATTAAATCATTTAAAGCGCCATTATTAACTAGTAGATAACTATTGACAGAACTATTGCGGGGATTTGGTGCGATATAAAAATTGTTTAATTCCCATCCAGAACCGAACAAATTAGGATTATTTAAAGCCAAGTGGCGATTATAATTTAAACTTAATTTTGGTTGTAATCCATTTGTACCGGGCATAACCTCCAGCGGAAGGTTGTAAATTACTGCACCAGTAAACAAATTTTCTTTGAGATTACCGTATTGGTTAATATTTAACGAAGTAGGAGAGTGAGGATAAAATAAGGTGTAATCTTTAGCGTTACCATCTGCTAAGACTACATTAGTAAAAAAAAAGGCCATAATTATTAAAAAAGAAAAAAAGCATCTATTTTTATTTATTCCCAAATTATTTTTGATTGACACCATTTTTCTCCTCATTTTTAAGACGTAAGTTTTTTATATTGTATTACTATTTATTCAAATATGCTTTTTACACCAGACCCCATTATTGCTTTATCAAAAGCAATCATTGCTTTAGGGATAGGAATAATGTGCGTATTTTTAAACAAACAAATGGCTAAAGGAAAAGTTTCTAATGATATCTGGCTGTGTGAACATCTCGACCTTTCATCAGTTAAAGCTTGCAAATCTAGAACCTTCTTCATATTTACAAGAATTGGATTGTATATTATAGGGTTCTTTGCTTTTTTTACCGGAATTCGAATCATTTTTAAGTTATTATTCTCTCCATTTTAAGAGGTAAGTTTTTTTATATTACCTTTCATTAATATTATTATGACCATTGCAGATCAACCATTTCGTGCTATTTTTGACAGTATTGGCCTTTTGTTTGTTGGATTTATGGCTATAGCCCGTAATAGAGGCGGTGCCAAAGGCATACTTTTTATGATTAACGAGGCAATCCGGGTTCTCTTGCCAAAAACTGTTGGATGCATCTCATCAAACAATTTACAGCGTTTGCAAGCTTTTTTCTGGACCATTTTGATAATAAATTTTATCCCCAGACGTTTTCATATTGCTCTTTGTAATATTCAACTAACCAGGGGTTAGTAGAGCCTTTTTTTGCTGCTTTCTCTGATGCTTTTTTACCAGTATAATAATCTAAATATTGATCTTCAGAATCATAATTACTTTCTGTCTCAGATCCAGTAATCTCTTTAACATCCGAAGGAGCAAATGGAAGAGGTACAGTAATTACTTCCTTTTGCTGCTGCCCAATTTGTTGCGTTCCAGAGTAACCCCCGTACGACCATATTTGTTGGGGATCATAAGATAGTCCAATTATAGTGGGAATAAAAGTTGAAGGAGTATTGTATTTAGAGTAAATATTATATCCCGCATTTTTAGTGGAGATTGCTGCTCCAGCGATTTGACCCCCGTACATTAATTTTGATGTTCCAAATAAAAATCCCACTTCTCCAACAGCAGTAGCACCATAAGAGGCAATAGCTTCAGCATTACTAGGGTAATCCATAAAAGTTAAGATTGTAGAAATTATTCCTATTCCTTTCCAAACATAAGGAAAAGCTCCTATAGCTAATGGTACTAAAGCAATTACACCACCGCTTTCATCAACATATTTATATGGGTTGTTCCTGGCATAAGCATAACGATTTAATTGTTGAGGATCGTATATATTCAAGAATGGATCTGGTTGAGCGAAATGTCTTAAAAACGAGTCATAATTTCTCATAATAAAATTATAAGTTTCTACTGAATCCAATTCTTTACCAGTAAATAAGTATCGATCGTTTCCCCCTAAAAACACCCCTCCGAAAGGCAAATAGGTTATTTTTTCTATTACGCCGCCGCTCCCATTCGTTATGAGATTAGTACTCCCCAAATGGTCTGGATGATAATATTTCAGGTTTCCCATAGTTTTCATCGCCACTAAATCGGTATCATCATAATAATACATTTCATCATAAGTCCCCGAAGAATTAACCACCCTAACAAAGCTTTCATCTAGATAATAAGTAGTTGTATTTATCCCTCCAGAAGCATAATTAATTTTCTTCACCCGATTGCCTTCATGATCATAAGAATATTCCTCAACAATATTGCCAAAAGTATCGTTAACCCGAACAAGCTTATTAAAATCATCATATTCATAGCGATAATTAATCCCTTTAATGAGGTTTCCATTCGCATCATAAGTTAAATTATATTCTGGAACATAATGGCCAGCAAAACTACTGAATGATGCAGTACTAAATCTTAAGGAGGTCTCATTAAAACCAATAAACTGGCAAGAAGTAGTAGTGCAATCAAATCCATTGTGTATAATATCGTGACTATCAGTACTATAATTATCTAACCTCCAAATCTTATTTACAGCTGGTAAACCTAATCTTTTTAGAGTAATATTCGCCCGGGAACTAATTTTAGGGTTAACGCCAAAAGCAGTGGTGTTTAAAGCAATTGTATTGTTCCCGATGAAAAGATTTATACCAAAACCGATACTTCCATTAATATCTAAGTCTTTAAGAAATCCGTTATCCAATGAATCAACCCATTTAATTTCTCCATAATCGTTGTTGTAGACCAAATAATTAACAAAAGAATTGCCCGTAGTATCTTGGATCTCGCTAGCATCTATTGAGTTTATATAATTGTTTAAAAATGTATTATTTCCCGATAAAGCAGATAAATAAATCCCATAAGCACCATTACCCATTGTAGTGATATTGTTTCTAAGTAGTTCAGAGTGAGAAGATGAACGAAAGTATATCCCAAATCCATAAGTGCCCAAAGTATTCACGGTATTATTAATAATGGTTAAGAATTGAGAAGAAAGAAAATAGATTCCCCATCCATTATTATTTAAAGTATTAATTGTATTATTAGCAATAGTTATTTTGTCCGCGCTATTAAAATACAAAGAATAACTACTAAGTGCAGAACCACCTTCGGTGATATTACAATTCTTGATAGTAACGTTATCAAAATTATTATCGTAAACACCATAACCCGTGCTAAGAGTAGCGTAAGTAATAGAACTTATAACACAATCTAAAGTGACATTAGATGAACTAATAACGAAACAAGTATCTCTGGACGACACATTCTTGTCAAGTGTGTAAATGCCAGGCATATTTAAAGTTCCACAGGCTGATTGAATTGGATCAATAAATGTATTAAATTCTGGATTTAAGATCGAAAAATTAAAACTATTTTCACTATACTTTGGGGCTTCGTAACTTATTTTTATCGCAAAAGGGAAAGATGTATCAATTTGCAAAGGTATTTCTGTGTAATCGTAAAACTGTTTTTTAACAAAAGAGGTAGTTTGTTCTATTGGTTCTTTATTTCCGGCTATATCTTCTTTAAAACTAGTTTGAGTATAAGTTTCGTTAACTAAATCAAATTTGTTAGAATAAGTGATAACCTGATCTTTAATGTTTTCTTTTTCGAACACAAAATTAATAGGTGGATTATTTAATATTATTTTAATTTTATTTTGGTTATCTACCTCAAAGATAGCTTCACAAGTTTTCCAACCATCATCAATATAATCTGGTTTCCAGGCGCAGGAGATAGCTGGTTTGGTTGAAACGATAATATCTGAATAATTAGAGAATTTATAACCTAAATGGAAAACTTCTTGTCCTGACTGGACAGGGGGAATAAACCCCGCATTTTCAGCAGTCACAATGTTAATTAAAGATAGGTATAAAAAAGTAATCATTGAAATTACAATCCATTGTTTAATCTGTACGTTACTAAAAGAATAATTTTTTAATTTTAAAACAAAAAATATCCTTCCAACCAAATAAACCGCCCCCATAGAAAAGTAGTGTTTGAATCTATTTAAACATTTATGACCACTTGGAGGTAGAATAAAATTAAAGTATCCAATCGCGAACTGACCTACAATAGATATGATTAAATAGTCGTTCTTCTTTCTTCTCCTCGAGGTGAATCATGATGAGAAAAACTAGAAAATTAGATGTTGCATGCCCAAATAAAGAATGTAGGACATTCAACAAAATAGGATTGAAAAACATAGTACGAAATGGGAAACAGCCAAATGGCACACAAAAATATCGTTGTGCGGATTGTGGAAGGAACTTTGTACGCACAATCAACACACCATTTTTCCATAAACACCTGAAGAAAAATCAAATCACAACCATTTGCAAACATCTCGCTGAGAAAAATGGTTTTCGTGCCATAGCACGAATTACTGGCCATCATCTCGACACCGTTCGAGATGTAGCAGATAAAGTAGCTAAACACTGCAAAAAATTCAATGAATATTTTATCGTCGAATTAAAACTGACGCCAATTGAGGTAGATGAGATGTGGAACTTCGTTAAAAAAAAGAAGAAAATTGCTTAACCCCCTATCTGCAATGCACAGAGATTGGAGATTTGTATTCCTATCTCGCCTATAAGCGTGATACTCAGCTCTTCATCGGATTTACCGTCGATAAATGGAACGATGAAACTTGTCATGCTTTTTATGCCATGTTAGCATCTCGCTTGCGATTTCCAACCAGAAAACGCAAACTTACCATTTACACTGATGGCAATAAACAAAACGTAACTGCTATTGCAAAGTATTGGCATACAGATGCAGTTCGGTACGGCCTTCGCAAGAAAATTAAAATTAATCAAAAGATTGTAGGTATCGTTAGCGAAGCAATATTTGGGAATCCTGCTCTTGACAAGATTGGAATTACACAAATTGATGGCTTCTGCTCAAAATTACGGGAACGAATTTCGTGCTTTACACGCAAAGCACGAAGTTTTGCGAAACGCAAAACGGGGCTGGAGAATCGGCTTGAGATTTTTTCTGTGCAACACAATTTTATGGAAAAGAAGAAAGGAAAAACTCCAGCGATAAGAGAAGGAATAACACCTAAGATTTGGGATTGGAGTACTGTTCTGCATAGAAGATTATCAGACTTAACTTAGGTCAGTTCGATCCAATCGCAACAGAGCAGTCGGGGATTAACCCAGACGAAAATAGTTTAAGTTCAATTATTTTTCTGTTCCAACAACAATTTCCGTTCCATTCTGGCCACTACTTTTCTAATCTCCTGAACTGCATCAGCATTAGCTGAGATGGAATCTACCCCCTGATGCACTAAAAACTCGGCCATCTCCGGACGTGAGCCAGCCTGGCCGCAGATGCTAGTGATTACTTTATACTTTTTACAGGTCTTAATCACTTTGGCAATCTCGCCTAAGACTGCCGGATGCATCTCATCAAACAATTTAGCCAAACGCTGGTTATTGCGGTCAATCCCTAAAGTCAATTGGGTTAAATCATTAGTTCCAAAACTGACAAAGCTTATCCCCTCTCGACATAAATCTTCAATGATCCAACAAGAAGCAGGTGTTTCTATCATCACTCCGAAATCTATCTCCTGCACTGGCTCTAAACCCAAATCGCGCATGATCTGTTTAGCTTTCTTTACCTCTTCGGTGCGGATGACAAAAGGAATCATTACTCCTACATTGGTCAAACCTTCATCATGCAATTCTTTAATCGCCTGGAACTCGGCTTTTAAGATTCTGGGTTGGTCTAATAATCTCCTGATGGCATGCCAGCCGATCATGGGATCTGTTTCCTTCGGCTCTTGATCTCCACCACGTAAATTTCTGTATTCGTCTGATCTCATGTCCGAACATCTGACCCAGACTGGCTTATGGGCAAAGGCCTGAGCAATCTTTCGGATACCATTCTTTAACAGATTGCGATAATCTTGATCTTTATTCTGGCGGATATATTCTGCGGGATGGATTCCGCCGTTAGCGATCATAATCTCTAATCTTACTAAACCGACCCCGTCTGCGCCAGTAGAGGCGGTTTTCTCTGCCAAATCAGGCAAGTCCATAATTACTTTAATTTCGGTAGCAGTTAAAAGATCGCGGGCACCCGGTTCACCATGAAAAGTTAATGCTGTTGAGACGGGCTTAGTTTCTTTAAACTTGATTTTTCCATCGTAAACTATTCCGCGGGTGGCATGGACAGTAACAATCTGTCCATCAGTTAAGATCTTGGTAGCTATTTCTGTACCCACTAAACAAGGTGTGCCCATCTCTCTGGATACAATTGCAGCGTGACAAGTCATTCCTCCTTCGTCTGTAATTATCGCTCCTGCCTTCTGCATGGCTGGAACCATGTCTGGGGTAGTCATTTTGGTAACCAGAACGTCTCCTTTTTGGATTTTGTTCAATTCAGAAATTTCTCGAACCACTTTAACAGGACCAGAATAAACACCTCTCGAGGCAGTCTCTCCTTTCAATAAGATTTTTCCTGCCTCTTCCTCTTCTTCTCTTTCAATGGTTTTAGGAGAGGAAACTTCAGTAGAAATAGGTGCAGCGGTCTCTGCCTGATGGAAAGTGGTCACTGCCCGGGCCTGGACAATCATGACTTGGCTTTTTTCGATGGCCCATTCGATATCTTGGGGCGAACCGTAATGCTCTTCTATTCTCTTACCCAGACGGGCAAGTTCTTTAATTTCAGAATCAGGAACTACCTGGCGCTCTTGTTTCTCTTTAGGAATATCTAATTTAACATTATTTCCTTGACTATTTCTGAACAAACCCCATTCTTTTTTCTTGACCATCATGCTTTTTACTGCTTTAGTGTTCTTGTCTAGAATATAGGTGTCTGGACTAATCTCTCCTCCCACAATCGCTTCACCTAAACCGTAAACTGCCTCGATCACAATCTCATCTTCCTGATTAGTGACGGGATTGATGGTAAACATTATCCCAGACTTTTCAGAATTGACCATCCTTTGGACAACTACGGCAATGAAAACTTTATCATGGGGAAAATGGTTGCGCTCTCGATAATAAATCGCCCTGGCGGTAAATAAAGATGCCCAGCAGGCGCGTACTGCCGGAACAATCTGATCTTTTCCCTTAACGTTCAGGAAAGTAGCCTGCTGACCGGCGAAAGAAGCACTGGGAAGATCCTCGGCTGTGGCAGAGGAACGGACGGCTACAAAAACGTCTTTACTATCCACAAAATCCTCGGCTTTTTTGTCTGAACCTAAAAGCCCATAACAATTAATGATCTCTTCGGTAATATCTTCAGGTACTTTAGTGGAATTGATTATATTTTGGATCTCTTGGGCTACTTTCTGGAGCTGATCGGTCTCTTCAATATTCAAGCATTTAAGTTGGTCTAAAATCTTATCTTTGATTTTAGTTCTCTCAGTGAACTGCTGATAGGTTTGGGCAGTTACCACAAAACCAGGAGGTATGGGCAGACTGAGATTGTACATCTCTCCAAGATTAGCCCCTTTTCCGCCAGCGGTGGTAATAGAATTTTTGTTTAGTTCTTTAAACCAAGCGATGTAAGACATAGAGATCACCTTTTTTATATTTATTTTTTAGGATTATATTTTTATTGTTTTTAGATCAGGGATTATTTATTTAACAATTGCTTTATCTTAAGATTAAACTCTAAAGTTATTTTTAAATTGTGCTGGGCAATCTCAGATGAATAATGATAATTATAATCTGCTTCTTCTCGAGAGTCAACCGATGCGCCAAAATAAGTAACATATTTCTGCTCTAATTTTCCTTCTTTAGATAATTCTTCTAACAGAATCAGCAAAGCGATATGTTTCTTCTCGCGGTAACTTTGCTTAAAACAAAGCGCTTTAGCTGCATGAAACATAGAATAATAACATTGGATAATGGCCCATTTGTAGTCTTTATCCGCAAAAGCTTTCTGGGCTCGGGAATAATCATACTCGCTCTCAGCCAGCTCTTTCTCAATCAGATCTTTAGAGAAATGTTCTGGAACTAAAAATCCTCTCTCTACACACTCTTTTAGGTTCATCTTATCAAGATTTTATCTTTTTCTACGCGTTCATAAAAAGCAGGGTCCTTTTTCTGCATTACTGACCATTCCCAGGGTGTAAATACCTGAAGTTTAATAGTTTTTCCTAAGATCTGACTTTGTTTCTTGATCTCTGGCCAGAACTCTTCTTTTTTCACTTTGCTTATCACTAATAAATCTATATCACTATCTTCTTTATCTTCCCCGCGAGCTGCGCTGCCGAAGAGATAGATTTCAATGTTGAACTTACCGGAAAGCCCAACCAAAAAGTTCAAAGAAGATAAAGTGCTTAAAATTTTCAGTTGCTTAACCAAATAATGCTCTTTCTTTATTTGGTAGAGTTTATTCCGCCCAATCTGCCTTAAAGAGATTAATCTTTCTTCTTCCAAGAAAGCCAGCCATTTGGCCAAAGTAGCTTTGGACAATTTAGTCTTCTTTTGCAACAGAGTATAGGAATATTCTGAACTGGGGTGTGAAGCTAAGAATTGGAATAGGCACAATAATCTCCTGTTTCCCAATAGTTTATTTAATTGAACCATATGTACTAATCGTTTAGTAAATGGTTTAGGTATTTAAACTTAATGGCGAGGGATGCCAACTTAAAGGGATAGGAATTCTTATCCCGATAAGTAGTTTCATCTTTAGGGTTAAAAATCTTCGCTATCTTGATACTGGCTAGAAGAAGTTTTCTCAGGAATAGTTTGTAATTCTTCTGGACTGATAGTAGCAAATTTTGGTCTTCTCTCTACGGGTGCTGAAGTTAAAGTGGTTAAAACTTCTCCAAAAGCTACGCTAGGCAGGACCTTAACGATTTTTACTTTGACGCTATCTCCCTGCTTAGTCTGGGGAACAAAAACCACAAAACCTTTGATCCTGGCGATGCCATCGCCTTTACCACCCACAGAATTGATGGTCACATCATAAACTTCTCCCTCTTTTACGGGAGCTACTCTTCCTTCATTCATTTAACTGTACCTCCAAATAGTTTGTTTTTACAACTAGTGCTATATTTAATAGAATTAAAAGATCTGGACATGGGTAGTTATTTGGTTCATAAAATTGTATAATCCTTTTAATCTAGGGGGTATTTAAATAGTTTATGGCGAAAAAAGAAGAAAAATATAAAAAAAATTTAAGCTACGTCACGTAGCCCAGTTTCTAAGACTTCGAAGCAACACTCGCCATCAGCTAAATTAGGAGCATCTACCAATCTAGCTACCCGGGTACCTTTCTTTCCTTTTCTCAGATAAATTCGGAAGGTACTGGCATGAGCGACTACATGGCCCCCAATAGCTTGGGTAGGATCACCAAAGAATTGATCGGGCTTAGACATGACTTGATTAGTTACATAGACGCAAAGATTATGACTAGAGGCTAACTTAGCTAAGACATGCATATGCCGATTCAATTTCTGCTGTCTTTCAGCTAAGGTTCCTCGGCCGATAAATTCTGCCCGGAAATGGGAAGTTAATGAATCAATCACTACCAATTTAACTTTCCTGCCCTGCTCGGTAAGGATAGTCTCTGCTTTTTCTGCCAAGAGCATCTGATGATCAGAATTATAAGCTCGAGCTACTAGAATTCTACTCAGAGCTTCTTCAGAATCTATACCTACACCAGCACAAAGCTGTTTGATCCTTTCCGGACGGAAAGTGTTTTCAGTGTCGATATAAACAGCATAAGCTTCGGGATCTTCTTTGAGCACGTTAACGGCTAAAATATGACCCACCTGGGTTTTACCAGAACCGAACTCACCAAAACATTCGGTGATAGCTCCAGTTTCAAATCCGCCCCCCATCAAAGCATTAAAGGTTATAGAACCAGTGTTAATCTTCTGGACTAATTCTCTTTTTTTCAATACTTCTATTCCAGTTTCAAAGCCCATCTTCATGCTGTCTCGGGCAGCATTGATCATTTTTCTAGCTACTGCTTCGGTAACTCCCGCAGTTTCCACTAATTCTCCTAAGGTTGCTACAGCAATAGACATTAAATCTCGATAGCCAGCAGATTCTAATTTTTCGGCAGTAGCTGCGCCCACTCCAGGAAGGTCTTGGATGGTTATTTTTTCCATTTTTAGGGTTTCCACTTTAATGGTTTGTTTTTTATCTGAATTATGTTTATTTAATTCTTTTAAAGATATTTCTTTATCTATTTTTTCTAATTTTAGTTCGGACATTTTTCATACCTCTTTGGTTTGATATAAAGGAGCATAGAATTATCTATGCTTCTCCCCTGAACAAGTCCTGTTCATTAAGAACAATATGTTCATAGGCTTTCTGTAAAGCCATCACTGCTTTAGGCAGGTCGTTGGTGCGTAAAGAATTGGTCGCTTGCCATTGGCCTTCTTTATCTTTATAGCTCCTCTCCAGGCTGACGGTATTATACTCACCCTCACCTTTTTGACTCTTGTTTCTCCAGACGGTAGCAGAAACTGCACCCGCACGAAACTTTTTCTCGGGAAAGTTCCCGAGCACTTGTTCTACCACTATTTTTTGGTTCATTTTAGTTCACCTCTTTGCTTTCGCATTTTATTTCAGACCCAAACCAGTATGGCTTGAGCGAGGCGCAACTGATTGCTCAATTGCAATAAGCTTAACAGCGCAGGAGGTTTATATAGCTTGTCCGAGGTTGTCCAGTGTGTCCAGTGCTAAGGCTAAAATGGTTATAAACCGGAAATTTTGAGGTTTTGGACGATTTAAGCACTGGACAAAGCGGGATTAATAACTGTCTTGTGGGACGTTTTGGTCTGGGTTAAGGTAAAGAAAGGGATGAATTGATAGTAATTGGCTTATTTAGAATTATTAAACAAAAAATTATTTCTTTAATAATCTTCTTTTCTTACTTTCTGGTTCAGCAAGATAATTTTCTGAGGTAGATACTCTTTGATTGCTCCGCTGTTCAAGCTCTTTCCTTGCTATTCCTGCAACCGTCCACCTTCTTTTGCAGCTACTTTGTTTTCAACAAATCCTTGAGCATCTTTATTTTGAGCTATTCTGGTAGTTGACGCTTCACCTAACATAGTAAAGATAAGCTCTAAATCGTTCATGTGATCTCGTAAGTTCTCTCGTTTCAATCCTTTGAATTTGATGTACTCGCTAGGAGTCATCCCAAAAGTTGCTTTAGAAATTTCTGCGGTAAGGATAGCATATTCTTTTTCGGTCTTAACCTCACCTTTCTTCCATTCATCAGTAAGCTCATCTCTGATGGCAATTCCTCTTACTCTCTTTTCTATCCAATCTTCTGAATAACCTTTGGCTTTATAGAGCTCTTTCATCCGCTTTTGGGCTAGTTCCGGGTTTTCTATTTCCTGCACTCTTTCATAGCCCACTTTAGCCAGCCAGAGCTTGAATGGTTCGGCTTTGGGAGAAGGAATGGATTGGACAATACGAAAAGCTCCTTCGGTATTAGAACAATTGATGTTTTGGATGCCCCCAATGGTGGGAATGGGAAGGGGGGTGGCAATTTGCCCCCACCCTTTAGATAATTCTTCATCACGACGACGCATATCTTTAATGTAGCCTTTAGGGTCAACGGAGTCGGTTAAAACAGCCACGATGTCTTCTATCACAAACCACCATTCATCATTGTGCCATACTTTTCTTACTTTCTTTCCTTCAAAAAGAGCCAGTGAATGTTCCATCAATATCTTTAATATTTGACCTATTTATATAGTTTATTCGAGGTTGTCCAGTGTGGGGTGTGGGACGGTTTGGTCTGGGATTTGAGCTAATCTCCTTAATACACTAATTCTTTCACAATCAAC
This sequence comes from Candidatus Nanoarchaeia archaeon, assembly GCA_035290865.1. GTDB lineage: Archaea > Nanobdellota > Nanobdellia > Woesearchaeales > GW2011-AR9 > DATDTM01. The sequence continues at coordinate 402 of DATDTM010000035.1, read as the reverse complement.
AAAATCAATCCCATCAGAATAATCGTCTCTCCAATACTACCCACCCTAATCGGGCCCCTAATTTTAAACTTAGAGAAAGGATAAAAGAAAGTAATCCCATGAGGAGTTAAAGCATCGCCAAGTAAATGTACGAGATAGCCAATAAAGAAAGCCCAGGCGTAATAACTCTTCCAAAAGAAAGAGATTAATCCCAAACCAAACAAAGCGAAGAGAAAAGAATGAAATATTCCCCGATGTTTGAAGAAGAAACTGATGATGGAGCCAATAATTCCGCTAGCTTTTTTCATCTTGCTCTTTCCGTCATCAATATCAGGAAAGATGCTTCCCAATAAAATAAGTAAAAAGAAAATAATTTGGTTTCCTCCGCTAAAATAATCTTTAGTGAATAGAAAAGCGATTATA
>DATDTM010000034.1:0-13128 GCA_035290865.1 Candidatus Nanoarchaeia archaeon | reverse complement strand
CTGCGGGGGAAGCTGCGGGATTTGTATTGCGGGAGAAACTTGTCAGAACGGGAATTGTGTCATTACAAATTATTTAGATTACCAGTCTGATGGCTGTGTTAATGCCTTGGATTTGGCCGTCTTAGCACAAAATTTAAAAGTTAATTTTGACCCCATTTGTAAAAATAAAAATCCTGATTTTACTCCTGGCGAAGGAGACGTTACTGGCCAGAATGGTAAACCTGATGGTTGTGTGGATGCTCTGGATATTGCAGTTATTGCCCAAGATTTAGGAACAAAATTCAATGCTGCTTGTATTTAGATAAGTGTTTATTAATGAGGTAGATAAAAGTGGCGGATTTTTGTAGCCGATAACTATATAAATAAAAAGAAATTACTTTACTTAAAAACAGGTGTATGGATAGATGGATATAGATAAACATGAGATTTGGTTAATTTTTAGGAGATTATATAATTATAATTTGCTTCTTTTTTTTCAAGTATCAAAACAGAGGTGTTAAAATGAAACCAGTTAATTTAACTTCAACAAAAAAAAGTGGAGATAATAAAAATAATCTTAGTTCTGGTGGTTCTAAAAAACCGATTGTAGTTGTAGTAATTACTCTCGGGGCAATTTTAGTTTTGTTTCTGTTAGTAATGTTTGGGAAACAGTTTGTAGGTAAAGCTATTGAGAGTACTCCTTTAGTTTCTTTGCAGCCCGGAGAGATTGGCATTGATCCTTATTCGATTAGCGGTATCCCAAATGATGAATTTACAATTACAATCAAAGCGGATACTGGCAGTGTAAAAGTTACTAGTGCAATAACTAAAGTTATTTATGATTCCACTAAATTAGAAGTTATAGAGGCAAAAAGCTTGCTAGAACTTAAATACGGATGGCCAGGTGGGCAATATTTGGCTATAATAACTACTAAAGCGGGAGAGGTCTTTTTTTCTGATGGTTTTATTCCTTTGTTTAATCCTGATGCTAAGATACTTACTGGTAAGGTAGATATATTTACAGTTAAGTTTAAGATTAAATCAGAAGCTAAGGATGGGAGCGAAATTACTTTAAGCGAGTATAACTTAATGGAAGGAGCAGTAAATGCAATTACTTCTGCGAAATCTTCTACGATTACAATTAAAAGTGCTGATGATGCTCCTCCAGTTTGCACTCCTTCCTGTACTGGCAAGACCTGCGGTGATGATGGCTGTGGGGGAAGCTGCGGAACTTGCCCTAGTGGATTTAATTGTGATGGCAGCGCCTGTGTTTCAACTGTAGAGGTATGCGGTAATAAAATAGATGATGATAATGATAACCTTATAGATTGTACTGATTATAAAGATTGCTCGGGAAAATCTTGTGGTCTGGGTTGTATATGTTTTAATAAGTTAGGATCAACCGGTGTAATGATCAAAGGTAAGAAAGAAATCTTATGTACTGATCAGATTAGTAATGATGGTGATGCTAAGATAGATTGTGCGGATACTGATTGTGCTGGTGATTCTAGTTGTATTGAGACAGTTGTTTGTACTCCTTCCTGTACTGACAAGACCTGCGGAGATGATGGCTGCGGTGGAAGCTGCGGCAGTTGTGTAGCTGGAGAGACTTGTTCTAATAATGCTTGTGTTCAAACTGTAGAGATATGTGATAATGGGAAAGATGAGGATGGAGATACACTTTTAGACTGTACTGATTATAAAGATTGCTCGGGAAAATCTTGTGGTCTGGGTTGTATATGTTTTAATAAGTTAGGATCAACCGGTGTAATGATCAAGGGTAAGAAAGAAATCTTATGTACTGATCAGATCAGTAATGATGGCGATGCTAAGATAGATTGTGCTGATTCTGATTGTGTAACAGATCCAGGTTGTGCAGGTTATTGTACTAATGATGCAATTTGCGGAATTGGATCTAAATGTGAGAATAATATCTGTGTAGTAACAGAAACCTGCCTACCTAAAGGTGATCTGAACAATGACCAACTATTAGACGGCAGTGATGTGAATAACCTGCTTTATGTCCTGGATGCCCAAAGCGAAACTGATTGTGGCGGCACAGGTCAGGCTGTCTGCGATTATTCAACTGATGGATATTTTGTCTGCAAAAATGGTATAGTCTATGGGATGGCTGATGAGAATGACCTAACTCATAAAACTGATTTCTGCAGTGATACTTCCTGTACTCCTATCGGTGATTTGAATAATGACCAGTCTCTTAGCGGTGATGATGTTACGGCCATGCTTTATGTCCTAGATGCCCAAAGCAAAACTGATTGTGGCGGTACAGGCCAAACTATCTGCGATTATTCAGGCGACGGTTATTTTGTCTGCAAAAATGGTATAGTCTATGGGATGGCTGATGAGAATGATCTAACTCATGCCTTGGATAAGTGTTAAAATGAGGTGAATGATAAAATGTCAACAAAAAATAAATTTTTAATCTGTTTAGTCTTGATCCAATTAGTGATCGGGTTTTCATTAGCTTTAGCTGAGGAGGTTACTTTTAAGGTTAATCTCCCTAATGAAAACAATATTAAGGTGGGGGATACCTTCGAGGTACAGATTTTATTGGATATTGCTTCGGATAAAGCGATCAAGTCTGCTGAGTTTGTCTTAACCCCAACTGGGATTGTTTCTTTTACGGATAAATCTGCGGTTAGCGGAAATCTCTTCCCGGGAGCAACCGTTACTTATAATGCTTTGATCGGCTCAGGATATAAATATTGTGAGACTAATACCGCAACGGAAGTTTCCGGAGCTGGAAAGCTTTTGGTTACTTTAAAGGCAAAAGCAAATGCGGAAGGATCAGCCACTTTCACCTTTAGCAATCTTTTGGCAAAGAAAGGCAATTTTGCCAGGACAACCACTTCGGTTTCTAAGGTAATTACGGTTAAAGCAGCAGCAATTGATTGCGCTATCGCTGCCAATTGTGCTGATTTTGCTTGTGTTGATAGTCCCCTTTGCGAAAAGTTTTGTGAAAGCTGCGATAATGAATGTGCTTTAATCGCTCAACAATGGACTTGTGTTGACTGCTCAACGGATAGCTACTGCGGGCTTGGATCTAAATGCGAGAATTATAAATGCGTATCTAAGGACCTTCCTCCTGAATCTGACTGTGGTAATGGAATAGATGATGATGAAGATGATTCTAAAGATTGTGAGGATTCTGATTGTACAGCTAATCCACTCTGCGTAGTTCCAGTTTGCGGGGATGGGATCTTACAGGTAGGAGAGGCTTGTGATGATAAAAATGTAGCGGATAAAGATGGATGTTCTAAAACTTGCCAAACTGAACCGGGTTGGAGTTGTGGTGGAATTAACCCATGCCTACAAATTTGTACTGATACGGATCAGTCTTCTGGATTATCTCAGAAAGGAACTGCGACTGGATTCTTAGATGGAGTCACTTATGGTGCTTATACAGATAATTGTGAAGATACTGTTCAGATTATAGAATATAGTTGCGAGACGGGTCAGAAAGGAATGAATGTCTTAAAAACTGAATATACCTGCCCTAATCAAGGCGATTGTAAGGAAGGAGCTTGCGTAGCTGCTGCCGGTTTTAAAGTAGAAACCACTAACCAAGAAACCTATACCCTACTAACTGCGATTAGAGATAACCTAGATGCCCTTCCAGATGATGCTAACACCTTACAAAAAATCTCGGCCATCGCCAGCGCTTTAAAAACATATTTTTGATAAGAAAATGAAAAAGATAAATTGGCAGAACCTTGCCTTTTGGATTGTAGTGGTAATATTTATCACTATTTTCATTTATTTATTCCTGACCGGGAAGGCTTTTCAATAAAAATGGACCTCAAAGAGATACTATTTTGGATTTTTTTGGTTTTTAGCTTAATCTTAATTATTTGGTATGTTTTTGGTAATAGCCCAACAGAATTCATTGCTTTAACCGGTTTAATTTTTACGGTATTATTAAAGACCTGGTCGGTTAGTGATAAGATAATCAAGTTAGAAACAAAATTTAACCATCTTGCTCAAGATTTCAAAGAACATACTAAAAAGAGATGATATTAAAAAAATGAAAGAAGAATTCAACTGGAGAGATTATATCTTCTGGACTTTAATGGCCTTGGGGATAATCATGTTCATAGTCTCTTTTTTCAAAGGTGGTTAAAAGATGAAAATATATGATATTATTACTATTATTTTGTTCCTAGTAACTTTAGTGATAGTATTCGGGTATATTTTTGGTAATTCACCTACTTTAGAGCAGGGGTTATTAATATTAATCTTAACTTTTCTGTTTACTACTTACGGAACAGTAAGAGGAATGGAGAAAGATATGGTTAATAATAAAAGCAATTTTCGCCGTTTGGAAGATAGTCTTATTAAGCTAGGAAAAAATTTCAAAGAACATACTACCCAGAGAAGATAAAAAAAGATGAATAAATACTCTTCATTGAAAAGAATTATAAAGATAGCTTTGCCTATTTTGAGAAAGAATGGAGCGGTAAAAGCAGGAATCTTCGGCTCTTATGCCCGAGGGGAACAAACTAAAGATAGCGACTTGGACTTATTAGTTCGGTTAAAGAGTGGGAAAGGCTTTTTTGATTTGATTCGTCTTGAAAGGGAGCTGAAACTAAAACTAAACCCAAAAGTTGATTTAATTACCTATAATTCCATTAATCACTTACTTAAAGAGAGAATTTTAAAAGAAGAGGTCCGAATCTTATGAATAAAGATCCACTTTTTTTTCTGAGGCATATACTGGAAAGCATTTCTAATATTGAATCATTTACTCAGAAATTTTCTAAAGCTAAGTTTTTAAAGAATGTTCTTGTTCAGAGTGCAGTGGTTCGTCATTTGGAAATAATCGGTGAAGCAGTAAAAAATTTGCCTATTGATTTTGTAAACAAATATCCACAAATGCCCTGGGGAGAGATTGCCGGAACCAGAGACAAATTAGCCCATCATTATTATGGTGTAGATTTAGATTATGTTTATGATATCATTAAGAAAGACTTGCCAAAATTAAAAATCCAAATAAAACAAATAATTATTGAATTAGAGGGGTTTTCAAAATGATAAAGAAAGCACGATTAAAGAATAAAAATAAATTACCTCCGCACACTTGGGAAGCTCATCCTTCCGCTAATCAGGGAGAAGCGAACAAGCAATTGATTATTGCAGTGATTACTATCAGCGCGATAATTGTCTTGGGAGCATTATTATTATTTTCAGATAAGATTGCAGGGAAAGCTTTTTTTGTGCCGGAGGCAAAATTTACTGCTGGAATTGTTGATCCTGGAAAGATATTAGAGAATACACCTTTCTCTTTGATCATTAAAACTAATATTGAGACGAAAAACACAGTTGCTATAGATTTTAAATTAAATCTGCCAGAAGGCCTTACTTGTGATGATTTAGGAAATGATTTACAGGTTAATGACTTATTAAATTGGGGAGAAGGTCTAGTTTTTGATACTGCTGAATGTCTCGGCAGCCAGATTGTCTTTAAGTATGCTACCGTGAATGCTGCTGAAGCGAGAAGCGAAGAGTTTGCCCTGGCCCAATTACAGTTCCAGAAAGGCGCACCAGTGGGAGTATATGACTTAACTTTTGAATCTTTCAATATTTATGATTTAGATGACAAAGCGCATCCAGATTTAATCATTAATGGTGAATCCGCCGAGATTGTGGTTGAAGAAAAAGTTACCGAAGGCTGCGGAGATGGAATTGTAGATGTAGGAGAAAATTGTGCAAATTGCCCTGAGGATGTTAAATGTAGTGCAGGATCTATCTGTTCTGAAGCCGGTTTATGCGTGAAAGAGCAGGTTTGTACTCCTAACGAATTTTTCTGTTCTGGAGATAAAAAAGTTCTCTCTAAATGCAGTGCGGATGGAAAGAGTTTCATTAATACACCCTGCCTAGAAGGTTGGGAATGCAATCATGGAATTGGAGCTTGTGAAATGTTAGCACCACCTCCTCTATGTAATTCTGATGAGAAAGCCTGTGCTAATGCTACCAATATAAAAATTTGTGACCAAGATGGTAGTGATTGGATCATCCAGCCTGCCTGTAAAGCAGATGAAACCTGTCAAGCAGGAGCCTGCCAGCCAAAAGCAGTCGTTTCAGTCTGTACTGATACTGATCCTGCGGATACAGATTTAGCGGGTGTTCTCGGGCTGAATTATTTCGAGAAAGGTACGGCCAGCGATGGAACTACTTCAGCTGCAGATAAATGTAAAAGCGATATAATCTTAACCGAAAAATTCTGTAAAGATAATGTAATTACATCTCAAGATGTTGATTGTAAAAGCTATGCTAAAAATGATTATATCTGTAAAGACGACGCCTGCGTAGCTAAATCTACCATACCGATGAAAATCGAGCTTTTAGGCATAAGCGGCTTAGCAGTTGCAGCAACGGAAACTCTTACCCTAGGAGAAGACTACCAAGTTAAAGTAACCGTCTTTCCTTTAAAAGAAGATCTAGGTAAACATCTACTGATAGTACAGCTAGCTTACAATAACCAATCGAATACCTATATCTATGAAAACAAAGGCAATTTAAGTATTGAAGAAGAGGAAACGATAGAATTTGCCCATCAACTTGCCAATAAAGGCGAGATGAAGATTGAAGCTTTCGTCTGGGGCAATTGGCCCTCTGCGGGAACTGGTAAGGCTCTATTAGATAAAGTAGAGGTCAAATATGAAGTTAAATAATTTTTTCTTTTTTCTTTTAGTTTTAATGCCTCTAGCTTTAGCTGGCACGGTTCAAGTCCAAGATATTACTGCTTCAGGTACGCCTGTTTCGATTACTGGAACTTGCAATGCTGCTAATATCTGGGTAAGCATGGAATATGGATACGGCACTCCTACAAAAACTATCTGGGTAGACCAGGTTACTGCCAATACAAATAAACAATATTCTGCTTCTTTTACCCCTTCCCAAAATGGAAATTATGTGGTTTATGCCTCCTGTCAGGATGAGACTACAACCACGGAAACTTTCTGTGTTGGAGCTGCGGGTACAGATTGTACTATTGCTCCTCAGTCAGTCTGCGGAGATGGCAGCTGTAATGGCGGAGAAACTTGTTCTTCCTGTTCTGCTGATTGCGGAACCTGCGAAACTCCTGGCGGAGGATCTCCTGGCGGAAGTAATTGCAACCCGAAATGGAGTTGCGGAACCTGGAGTTATTGTAATGCTAGTTTACAACAGTCTAGTACCTGTTACGATTTAAACAAATGTGAGAAAAATAAATTAGAAGTTAAGAATTGTACTGGATGTGTCGAATCCTGGGTCTGCAGCTTATGGTCAGATTGCGAAAATGATGAAGAAGAACGGACTTGTGTGGATGAACATTATTGTGGTACAGAAGAACAGAAACCCTACTTAGTTAAATCCTGCGATGTGGAAACTGTTGCTGGCCCGCAGCCCAGTCAGATTACTAATCAATTGCCTCCGTCTCAACAAACTTTTCAACCAGCACCTTCTGCAGCTCAACCTGCAGTCGAACCTTTTTCCTTAAAAGAATTCTGGGAAAAATATAATCTCTATATCTTAATCGGAGCGATTGCTTTGGTCTTAATCTTGATTATCACTATACTATTTGTCTATGTCTTTAAGCCCAAAAAGAAAGCTTATAATATCGATGAACTTAGAGCTTGGGTACAACAGGAGAGAGCAGTAGGCACTTCCGATCAAGATATCAAACAAATCTTAACCCAGCAGACCGGCTGGACTGAAGAGGAAATTGCTCAAGCTTTTCAGGGTAGTTCTACCCCTCGTAGCCCTCAATCTAGTAATCAGTCAGTTTCCTAATGATTTTGTTACTTTTTAGTAGAAAACTATAAATAGTCTGGTTATTTTAGTTTATTGATGGTTTTATCTTACCTATCTAATTTAAACCCAGAAGAGAGAGAAAGATTTCTTCAGCAATTAGACCATGAACTGCGCGGCCCTTTAAGAAAAATTAATACCTTCTGCGGTTTTATTTGCGAGGATGAAAAAGAGTCCAATCCTAATATTTTATCTCCATTAAGAGAGCTAGCTAGCCTGGCTGCGGGGATATCCATTAAATTAAAATCTTTAGCTAGAGCTGGGAACGAAACCGAATTACAGGCTAATCTCTCAGAGATGGAAGGTTTAATCGATAAATTTTCCGGGCTTTTCCCAGAAGACCACTCTTTTACTCACCAGGATAGTTTGGATAATGCTCAGAGAATCAGTCTTCTACTGAGACGAGTTGATTATACTTACCGGACTTTCTTTAATCTAGGACCATCAGAACATTTTTCCTTTCGAGCTTATCTGAAACTTTTCCCTTTCTTAAATCAGGCGGTTTTAGATGAAAAAAATATTTCTTTTTCTGATAAAACGGAGAGCTTTCCATTTGAGACAGAAAGCAGAGATTATGAATTAGTGATGAATAATCTGTTAGGAAATGCGATCACTCACGGTTTTCCTGCAGCGCTAGCTGTTGAAGATAAGCGAGAAATCAGCGTAACCACTAGAGGTAATTATACCCCTTACCTAGTGCGGGTATCGAATAATGGGATTAATATTGATACAGATAGGATTTCTCGACAGGCAGTGGAACGAGGATTAGTTGCTGCTGCAGATTTAGAAAAGCCTTTGGCAGGTCTAGAAAATTTTATTGAACAAAAAGGGTTGTATATCCCTAAAACTCCTGAACAGTATATTGGATTATTAGAAGAAGAGCGGAGAGGTTTTCTTTTGAACCAATTAATCTTTTTACCAAAAGTAAGCACTTCAGAAAGTGGAGCGGAAACTGGGCACGGGACTGGACAAGGGATTGGTTTAGATTTAGTCAGATCTTTAATAGAAAAGAATGGGGGAACAGTCTGGGTAAGATCTAATCCAGGTGATACTCGATTTTATTTTACTATCCCGTCTGAAAGAGTGGTGAATTATAGGCCGTAAATTAAGTTTCAGAGATCTCTTTATTAATCTCTTAACCAGACTTAAGCACCACCTTATTTCCAATAACCTCTTTTTGATTATTATATTCTTCAACAGTACCTGAAATCTCTACTGAATCTCCTTCTTTCAGAAAGATCTCTTGGTCAGGAAAGAGAATTATATTGTTCTTTTCAACCCTCTCGCTTTCCATCTCGATGAAAGCAACCTTGTCTTTCTGGGTTATCTTACTAATTATACCTTTAAGTTTGACCGGCTCTCCGGAATTGATCTCTTTAAGATTGGGATTAGGCTTTAAATTGAGGGTTTCTGAATAGAAAAATAAGAAGATTACACCTATAATAATGACCATTACTGAAATCCTAAACAAAGTCTTTTCCTGCATAATCTTGATTTTTTAAGAGCAGACACTTAAAGTTTGTGATGGTGGAGAAGATATTATCTGATTTTGACCTGGTTCTAATAAGAAAAGTTTATAAGATAGTTTTGTTTAATACCTATATTATGAAAAAGAGGTTTGTACTGGGATTATTAGTATTCTTGATATTATTGTTAATAGTACAAATTACTCTAGCGGCGGGGAATATTACTGCCAAAGAGAAGGTTGCCCCAACCGAAAATGATTGCATCTATTATTTTTATGGGGATGGCTGTGAGACCTGCCCTCAAGTGGGTACTTTATTAGAACAATTGCAGAATAAGTATCCTCAGCTGCAAATCCAAAAGTTTGAGGTCTATTATAATTCAGAAAACTTAAAATCATTGCAGAACTATTTTAATCTTTATTCTGTGCCTAAAGACAACCAGGGCATTCCAGTAATCTTCATGCAGAATAGCTATTTTCTAGGCCATGAATCCATTTTAGCTTTATTGGAAGAGAGGGTTAAAGACAATGTTGAAGCCGGCTGTCCTTCTTTGGATAAAACTGAGATGATCGGATTAGTTGGAAAAAGCTCTTCTAAAAGAGTGTTAGACAATTTACATTTTTGGACGGTTACTGGTTCTGCTTTATCTAGCGCTTTTACTCCGGGAACTTTAGCCTTATTTTTAGTTTTGTTAATGATTTTCATGTATGTAAAAGAGCGTCAGGAAATGCTTAGAAAAGGATTATTGTATCTTTTAGGAGTATTTGCTTCTTATCTTCTCTTTGGGATGGGATTATTTGCCTGGTTCGGCTATTCTGGGATTGGAAAAGTTTTTGCTAAATTTATGGCTATTATTGCTTTAATTGCGGCTTTAGCGGTAATTAAAGATTTCTTTATACCCTGGAAACATACTTTAAAGCAAGTGCGTCCGAAAATAAAAGCAATCTTCCATAAAATCATGGGAGTTTTATTCTCTTATTATATGATCCTGATTGCTGGATTTGTTTTTGGCCTACTTAGTTTTACTAATTTGAATAAAAACTTTTTGTTGATCCGTTTCCTCTACATGAGCGAAGCTACCAGAACTATTGCTCTACCTTTATTATTGTATTATCTGATTTTATGGGTCTGGTTATTAATTGGGGCTTTAATATTAGCTTATCTGCTTAAAGAGTACAAACATAAGAAAGCTTTGAATAAACCACCCTTCCTGCATAAGAACGCAGAGAAATGGTATGGGCATTATCATAAGGTGTTTAATTTTACTTTATCTTTAATCTTAGTTATTTTTGGGTTGATAGTCTTGTTTATGTAGGCGAAAGTAAGAACTTTCTTTTAGAGCTTTTTTTAAAGGCTAAAAATAGCAATAACTTTTATATAACCGGCTTTCTTTTCTATTTAAAATGGTCTTAGATAAATTAGGAGACTCTTTAAAAAGCACTTTCAATAAGATCGCTCAATCTTTGTTTGTAGATGAAAAGCTGATCAATGAATTAGTTAAAGAAATCCAGCGGGCCTTATTGCAGTCTGATACTAATGTCCAACTGGTTTTTAGCCTAAGCCAGAAAATTAAAGAGCGGGCGAAAGAAGATGCTCCCGCTGGGATAACCAAACGCGAACAGCTGATAAAAATCGTTTATGAAGAGTTGACCAATTTCTTAGGAAAAGAGCCCCATGAAATTAAGATCAATAAAAAACCGACCCAGATTATGCTGGTGGGCTTATTCGGTTCGGGAAAAACTACTACTGCCGGAAAACTAGCGAAATTCTATAAGAAACGGGGTTATAAAATAGCGCTGATGCAGACAGATACCTGGAGACCGGCTGCTTATGACCAGCTAGAACAACTAGCTAAATCCGTAGGAGTTGATTTCTTAGGGATAAGGAAAGAAAAAGATCCGGTAAATATCTACCTCTCTTTTCAAAAGCAGCTGAAAGATTATGATTTAGTTATTGTAGATACTGCGGGAAGGGATGCTTTATCTGAAGATTTAATTAAGGAATTAAATCAATTAAACTCGGCAGTAAAAGCCGACGAAAGATTACTGGTTATTTCTGCGGATCTGGGTCAATCTGCAGAAAAACAAGCTCAGGCTTTCCATGATACTTGTAAAGTTAGCGGGGTAATCATTACAAAGTTAGAGGGCACAGCTAAAGGCGGTGGAGCTCTCTCCGCCTGTGCGATAACCAAAGCTCCCATTACTTTTATTGGGATAGGGGAAAAGATTGAGGATCTGGAAACTTTTTATCCCCAACGTTTTATAGGTAAATTAATTGGTTTTGGTGATATTGAATCTCTCTTAGAAAAAGCCAGAGAAGTTATCTCTGAAGATCAAGCTAAAGAGATGCAGGATAAGTTTCTCAAAGGCGAATTTAATTTAGTAGATTTATACGAACAGATGAAATCCATGAAAAAGATGGGTTCTTTTGGAAAGATCATGGAGATGATCCCGGGCATGGGTTCGTTGAAATTGCCTAAAGAGATGCTGGAAGTTCAAGAGGGGAAATTGGAGAAATGGAAATATGCGATGGATAGTATGACCAAAGAAGAATTAGAAGATCCGGAAATTATCTCTGCGGAGAGGGTTGATCGAATTGCTGCTGGTTCAGGAGTGAAGATTGGGGAAGTGCGGGAGATGCTCAAGCAGTTCCGCCAATCCAAGAAAATGATGAAGATGTTTAAAGGAGAGAAAGATTTGAGTAAGGTGATGAAGAAAATGGGTGGTAAAGTCCCGAAGGGTATGTTTTGATGAAACTCACAAGATAAAGCAACGACTTTATCTGTGCGCAAAAGTGATTGTTGTCACTTTTCGCGTTTGTTAAAAGTTTCTGATGAAGAAGTTTGGTGGTAAGATGCCTAAAGGGGTGTAGTTAAATTGTAAGATTAAAATTAAGATAATTGAAACAAATAAAATCGAGGTGAATAAAGATGGTAACGGCACAAAAAAGCATTTATGGACTGCATAGCAATGAACTAAATGTTAAACAGTTAAAATTGTTTTTAGCTTTATTACAAAAGTTGAGATCTGGTCTGCCTGGGGCAGAGCAAGAATTGAAAAATGTTTTGTCGGATATCGAAGCTTTAGAAAACGATAATGTCAGAAGAATTCTCAGAGAAGAAAACGTAGAAGATATCTTGATTAAATTTAAAGCGCTGCGGAAATTAATGCAACAAACTATGGGGCAGTTTCCTGAGTTTGAAGCGAATTTAAATCGGGCGACACATTAATCTTTTGGTTTGTTTTCTTTTTAAAGTATTATTTATATTTTTTCTTTAATTGATGTTTCCTTCCGATACCCGCAGTAACTTTTTAGAAAAAAGTTACATCAAAAACAGAGAGCTGAAGCCCAGGATTATATTTTCTCTTTAATAGGAACTTCTTTCCTATAACCGCATTCTTTGCAATAATAAATTTCATATAAGCCATCTGCGAACTTATGCTGACCTACATGTAAGATTTTATTGCATTCTGGACAGTTGATTTGCATTTTAACCTAACCTCTCTTCTTAACTAAATAAACTTTATCATTCTCCCGAACTAAGAAACCGGTTTTAATAGTGATGACTGCTCCTTTCTGGGCAGAATTGATTCTTCCCGAATCATTATACATTTCACTAACTATGAACTCTTCGTATCCGGTAGTCGGGCCGGTAAAGACTAACTTATCGCCAATAGAAATGCTGGCGCATTCAACTTTGAATTCAGCAATCTGGTTCTTTTTGTAATAATTACTAATTTTGCCTATCTGGACTTTCTCAGTAGTAGCTTTTGAACCATAAACATTGCAGCGTTGATGGTACGGATAATCTACGAGATATCCCTGCGAAAAATCTTTATTGTAGACTTCTTTTAATTGGGCAGTTAACTCTGTA
>DATDTM010000033.1:0-44151 GCA_035290865.1 Candidatus Nanoarchaeia archaeon | reverse complement strand
TTTATTTCAAAGTTGGGTGTAATACCCCGCAGCTTGCTGCGACCAACTTTGAAATTAGAAAATTCCGGTCGCGAAGCGAGAAAATGAGCGTAATACCGCGGAGCGCAAGGTGAAACGACGATTTCACCTGCGCACAGATGAAGTCGCTGCTTCATCTTGTGCTTGCTTCGAGGATAGCTCATTTTCAGGAATTTTCTTTATCTTTTTTTCTTTAGGTTTTCTTTATGATTAAGATTATTTCTTTCATTTGCGCCTTCCAACTAAGTGTAACCCCCAAGTGATAAAAACAACCTAAATATTTATAAATCCGCTTCATTTTAGGAGATTTATGGCCAGCTTATCTAGGCGTAAATTCCTTCAGTTAGGTTCTCTTTTCGGAACAGCTTTAGCTCTAGAATCTCTCTTAGAGGGCTGTGCTACTTTTAGGGGATTAAACACAGGAAAGAGATGGCAAAAAGAAATAAATGATTTCACTCCGGTTACTATTAGATTAATCCCTTTTCAAAACTACTATCCCCCTTCTGCAGAAAAGCCGCTAGATCTCGAAGATAAGATGTTAGAGACCTATCTAACTAAACCTTATTCATTGGGAGAATTGGATATCATGATCATGAACAGCCATATAGTGAAAAATCCCGATCAGGATCCAGTAATGAAAGCCAATATTAAAGATTATCAGCAGTTTAACAGCGAGGTTCTAAGCGTTGCTCAGGAATTAGGTTATTCTAAAGAACAGGTTCAGAATTTGTCTATTCATGAAGCAGTAATGCTCAGCGGAAGAATTGTGGCTAAAAGACTAGAATATGAGCCAAAGATGCTTAGTGAAGAGCCGGACCTTCCTCCTCAGGAAATGTATTATTATCTTCTTGGAAAAGTAAATTCAGATAACCGTACAGAAGAAGCTAAAAAGATAGATTCTTCATCTAAAGACGAGATCTTTCATAATGGGAAAGGAATCTGTCGGAATTATGCCGCAGTAAATGTTGCCGTATTTGAGATTTTGAAAGATCTTAATCCAAATTTAAAAAATACTCAGTTACGATATTATCATCCAGACCGATTAGAACACGTCCTCCAACTGCCTCATGGATGGAACCTTGTCTCTACTATAACCGAGACTGCCACGGGAAAAGAAGTTCATCTTACATATGTTGATCCAACCTGGCTTGATACTAGGAATGAGACTGCTGATAATAGCGGTAAGAAAAATAAAGAGGTAGGTGATGAAGAGGTTTACGATGCAGTGGATGGAGCTCATTTTGGTAAAGATGCATTAATGGCTCAAATCTACCAGGGAGAGCTGCTGGAATGTCTAGGTAATTATCGTCGGACGTTTTCTATTGTTTTCCCCGCATCTTATGCTACAGGTGAGAGGTATCAAAATGTTGCTTATGCTCAATGGCTTAAGACCTGCAATAAAATCTTAGATGCAGTTGAGAGTAAACCAGATGATTTTGAGAAAGTTGATGGTTATTTTGCAGAATCTTTTAAAGCAGCAGCAGAGAACTTGACCGGTAATTCGATAGATTTATTCTTGAAATACCCCACTTTGAGGATAGATCCAGCTCAAATGGATAAATTTCTAAGATTAAAAGTAATCTATCAAAGGGCATCATCTTTAGCCCCTGAATTTTTAGCTAGGAAAACTATTCATTATAGCCATATTTCTGCTATCCCCGATAAAGTGGATGAAACTTTGGAAACTATCACGATTTCTCCTGCTCAGATTAGCCTAGCCGAACTATATCAAAAACTGGCCCTGCAATTCGAACCCAAATAATTTTAAACTCGTTCTGGTTTCAGTTGCTCAAATGATCACAAAACCAAAACTCATCCAGAAATTGAAACTCTTAACTAATCATAATTACATTGAAATAGTTCTTCGGGGCAATTCCGCAATTCTGTCCGCGCTAACCATCGCTAAGAAAAAAGTATTCATTCCCGAAGAGGGCGGCTGGCTGACCTACCTGCAATTCCCTAAGAAGCTGGGATTGGAGTCAGAAACAGTAAAGTGCAAAGATGCAGTGATTGATTTAAACGATTTGAAAGCTAAATTAGAAGATAAGCTTAATTCTGCAGGTGCATTACTCTATCAAAATCCTGGAGGTTATCATGCTGAACAGCCGATGGAAGAGATTTATTCTCTCTGTAATAAATATGGTTGTAAAGTTATCCTCGACGTTTCTGGAGGGATTGGAACTAAATTATGCGATGGTAATTACGCAGATATCCTGGTGGGCAGTTTCGGAGAGGGAAAATTGGTTGATGCTAAAACCGGCGGATTTATCTCTTGTAAAGATAAATCTGTTTTTGACCAGGCTAAGAATAGTCTTAAAGTCTTAAATGAAGAAGAGAGACTAAAACTAATTTTAAAGAAGATAGAAGAATTGCCTCAACGTATAAAATTCTTAACCAGGAAAAGAAAAAAGATTCTTTCAGACCTAAAAGATTATGATTTAGTGAATAGAACCCATCCAGGCTTTGTAGTGGTTGTAAAATATCATTCTGAATCTGAAAAAGAAAAAATAATTTCCTATTGCCAAAAGAATAATTTAGAATATACTCAATGTCCTAGATATATCCGATTGAATCAAGACGCGATTTCTATTGAAGTGAAGAGGTTGGTGGATTAACGGATAATCTACTTTCTCTTTCTCTCCAGCTATTCACACAACTTCTCTAACCACACCGCTTTTCTTCTCCATTCCTCAATCGCGGTCAGCGTCTCTCTTTCTACTCTTTTTTCCATTTTTTCCCCGATTGCAGGAAGCATCAGCAAGGAATCAAATACTTTTTTAACTGCTAGATGTCTTCTTCCTTTGCGCTTTCCAGTTTCGCCTCCAAATAAGTCTGGAACATAATCCTCAAAGGTCAATTGATGTTGGGAGTCATATACTTTTCTGCGTAAGGTTTCCGCATTATATCCTGCTAAAGAGGCTTCTATGGCCCAATCCAAAATCCAGCTTTCTTTCTCTTCTGCACTTCTTCCTTCTTCTTTATCCGCTTTACTATCTTTTTGGTAAGATTCCCATTCCTTGGCGATAGCTACCGCAGTTGAATATCCTAATAACCCCCTAGAATGCATCAGCTTTACTTTCCTATCCAAGCTGGCGAAAGTAATCGCATTCAGGATAGTAGTTGTGCCCAAAGAAGAATGTTCCTCAACAAAATTTTCTAGAGTATAATCCGGGCGGGAATGCCTTTTCAGGCAGAATAACCTATAGAGTGATTCTGCCCGCTCAGATAATATAACTCTTTCATAAATGTCTTCTTCATATTGGATCTCCCGACAGGTTTTCGGCTCTATCTCTGCGACTAATACTTCTATCTCAGTTAACCCCGCCAATCTAGCTGCAGCAGTCCGTCTATGCCCGACGATTAGCTGATAAGTTCCGTCAGGAAGTGGTTTAACCAGCGGAGGCTGGAGCAGGCCGATTCTGCGAATGGTATCAGCTAACTTTTCTAATTTTTCAGAGTCAAACGTTTTTCTGGGCTGGGTTAAGTCCGGGTGAATTTTATCTAACAGAATACAAATATAATCCTCAGCCATTTCAATACCTATTTCAGTACTATTTGGTCCATTAGCCTTCCCGTTAAATAATTGGGAGAAAATGCTTTTTCTGGTGCGCTCTAATGAGTCTATTACTGCTGCATACTGCGGCTGATCAGCTAATAGACGCGTAACCAATTCTATCCCTGGCCTGTTCCTTTCCAGCAGACCTTTTAATTGATATTCCTGCCCTTGAATTCTGAAAGAAGTCTTTCTTAATTCTGGATCTATCTCTGTCAGCACTCCAAAATTGCCTAAAGTTCTTGCAGCTAAATTTATTTCTTTTCGGAAAGAAGAATCTTCTTCTCTGGTAGCAGAAGATACTTGCAGAGCAAACTGATTTGTTTGTGTTTTCTGTCTTAAATAAATCGTAACTGCCTCTGAAAGCTGGTCGCGATTGGTGATCCGCTCTGGATTAGTTCGGTCTTTTTGCCCAGCTAATACCCGTTCTAAAAAAAGAAGTTGTTCTTCCTGCTCTGGAATTCTGCCTAATTCCTGGGCGAAATTATAAGATATTTCTCCTTCTCCCACCATTCTTTTAATTTTTATATCAAGATGCACATAATTAAAAGCCCGAAACAAAATTCTCTCTGAGAATCCGATCCTTTCTGCTAGTTTAGCTGCCGGATAAATCTCTCTACTTTCTTTAGGTAAGTCCTCATAATCTCCGTATCGGTCTAAATCTTCAGTAGTATATTCCCCGCCAGACTCTTGTTCTATCCTGAATTTATAATAATCCCAGAGATTTTCTGCGGTTTCTTCCAGAGGGATTCCTTCTTTAGTGGCGTTTTCAGCGATCTGCATCTCCAGCCTTTGTTCAGAAGTAAGATTAAAATATATTTTTGCCTTAATTGTGTCTAATCCTGCTTCTTTAGCTGCTAAAATTCTCCTATTGCCATAAATTGCTTTATAACTGTCGTCGGGAAGTAGTTCCACTCCTACTGGAGTGATCACTCCTTTCCTTCTTACTGAAGCCACTAATCCATAAAAAGAGATCTCATTGGTGGTCTGGCGCTCGTTTTCTGGGTCGATTAAGATCTGATTTAAAGAAAGTTTGGGTACATAACTGAATTTAGGGGGTGAGTAATCGTTCATCTTATTTTATCTCTGTTTCTCGGGTAGTTTTTATAATCATTTATAGGCTATAAAATAGGGATTTAAAAGATTAAATAAAACTCTAAACTCTTTTTAAAAAAGAAATCTTTATAACTAAGAATAAATTCATTCAATTAATTCAACTTAAGAAAGGTGAAACCAAAATGCCTCTAAAAATGCCCAATTCCATGGAGGAATGTTTATATTTTACCAATCGCAGTATCGGTGAAGGTAAAGTTTCCGCCTGGGTCTATCGTAAACCCTGCCCTAAATGCAAAAAAGCTAAAATGGGCAAACCGGTTGGGGATAAAGGCAGCATTAAAATCAGGGCCGATAAATATGTTTGTCCCTCCTGTAGCTATGAAGAGGATAAAGCAACTCATGAAGCTAGCCTTAAGTTAGAAGCGATCTATACCTGCCCCAAATGTAAGAAAGAGGGCGAGTCTGTTGCCGAATATAAGCGCAAGAAGTATAAAGGCGTTGATTCATTTATTGTTGAATGCGGACATTGTCATGAAATCATTCCTTTGACCAAGAAATTGAAAGGAATTAAATCTTAATTACTATCAGTCCAGAATTGAGGTAGATCAGATGTGGAAAATAATAATTAGTCTTATTTCGATAATTTTCTTAGTGTTAATAGTAGGAAGTATCTATACTAATCCTTCCGGCATGTCCATTTTACAGACTAAAACCTATACCTGTATAGATAATGACGATTTAAGCAGTAATCCCCTTTTCGTTAAAGGTACAGTAACCATGACCGTTTCTGGAGTCAAAAAAGAAATTTATGTAGATTATTGTCTTGATGATAATACCCTCCACGAATTTTCCTGTGATAGAGATACAGGCCAGAAAACTGATTCAGAACATTCCTGTGCTAATTTTAAGAAATCCTGCCGTTATGGACGCTGTACTTCTGATTGGTAATTTGTAATCAGAATCTATTTTGGTTAATCTCAAAGTTTCGTCGCAACCTTTATATATACTAAACCGTAAGTATAATTACAAATAACCATGAAAAAGTCAGCTAAACCTAAAGTAGTAATTAAGAAAGTTTCTAAAGTTATTAAATCTTCTAAAGTTAAATCCGCTCAGAAAATAGCAGATAAAACCATCATCACTGCCGCCCTGCCTTACGCTAATGGAGATATCCATATCGGTCATCTCTTAGAGTACATCCAGGCAGATATCTATTCCCGTTTCTTAAAACTGCAGGGGAAAGATGCCCTTTACATCTGCGCTTCAGACATGCATGGTACTCCTATTGAAGTCAATGCCCGGAAAGCTGGTGAAGAACCGGAAAAATTCGTCAAGAGATTCTGGAAAGAGCATCAAAAGGACTTTGCCGATTTCTTGATCAAATTCGATAATTATTATTATACTCATTCTCCTGAAAATAAAGAGTTCGCTGAATTTTTCTTTACTGAACTGAAAAAAAAGAAATTAATTTACCTGAAGAAAATTCAAATAATTTACTGCAATAATTGTCAGCGTTCCCTGCCTGATCGTTACGTTAAGGGAACTTGTCCTAACTGCTCCACTGCTGACCAGTATGGAGACGTCTGTGAAAGCTGTAATAGTGCGCTGAAAGGAACAGATCTAATCAATCCCAAATGTTCACTCTGCGGAAAGACGCCGATCCAGAAAGAGAGTGAGCATTATTTTTTTAAGCTAAGCCAACTTTCAGATAAATTAAAAAATTGGATCAATTCTCCAGCAGCAGAGATCCAGCCGGAAGTTAAGAACTGGCTTCAGGGTTGGCTCCAAAAAGGATTAGAAGATTGGTGCATCTCTCGTGACGGGCCTTATTTCGGGTTTGAGATCACCGATTCAGAGAAAGAGACTGGAGAGAAAAAATTCTTTTACGTCTGGATGGACGCTCCTATCGGCTATATCTCCTCTACTAAAAATTATTGTGATAAAAATAAATTAGACTGGAAAGATTATTGGTACCAAGGAAAAGTCACCCATTTCATCGGCAAGGATATCTGCTATTTCCATTTCTTGTTCTGGCCGGCGATGCTGATGGAACTTGGTTTTCCCCTGCCTAAACTGAATGTGCATGGTTTTATTACCGTTAATGGTGAGAAGATGAGCAAGAGCCGAGGCACTTTCTTTACTGCCAAAGATTTTTTAAAATATTATCCTCCTGAAGCTTTAAGATTTTTTTATGCCAGCCATCTGGATAAGAAGTTAGTGGATGTGGACCTGGATTTCGCTAATTTCCAAGCAGTTACCAATAATGTTTTTGTTGGAAACCTGGGCAATTTTTGTTATCGAGTGCTAACTTTTGCCGAGAAGAATTATGGTTCAGTCAAAGATATTGCTTTAGGAGCTGAAGAGCAGAAATTAATCCTTCAGATTAATCTTCTGATCGCAGAGGTAGAAAAAAATTATCAGCAGTTAAATTTCAAAGAAGCAGTCAAGAATATTTTAAAAATTGCCGATTTAGGCAACGCTTATTTCCAGAATTCCGCAGTCTGGAAAGATAAGGAGAGCAAAGAGAGTAAGGCTAAAGTAGGTTTCGGTGTAAATCTTGCTCGAAATCTGGCTATCCTTACTAGTCCTATTCTCCCAGAATTCAGCCAGAAAATTTATTCCGCTCTAGACGAGAATTCAGGAAAGATCAAATGGGATAATATTAATTTTAAATGGAAAGGAAAATTAAAACCTATTGAAAAATTAGTAGATAAGATCGAGAAGATTTTCGTAGTTGAAAAATTTCCTTTGCAGCTGCTAGTTGGTCAAATCAAAGAAGTAAAGAATCATCCTCATGCGGATAGTCTGTACCTATTGAAAGTGGATTTTGGGGTCAATGGTGTTAAGAAAGGAATTAAACAGGTAGTGGCAGGATTAAGAAAACATTTTTCTGCTCAAGATTTGCTTAACCAAAAAGCAGTTTTCTGCGCTAATCTCAAACCAGCCAAGATTCGGGGAGAGTTAAGTGAAGCCATGGTCCTAGTTGCTGATGACCATGAAAATGTTTCTTTGCTTTCAGTTTCTAAGAGCGAATTGGGAGAGGAAGCAAAATTCGCTGGGATGGAAAATCAGTCTTCTGAGATTACTTTTGAAGAATTCAAGAAGCTGGTTTTATTGGTGAAAGGAAATAATATTCATTTCGAAGGGAAAAAGCTGGGCACTAGGATAGAGGATGTGCTGGTCAGGGGAGTTAAGGAAGGGGCAGGAGTGTACTGATTCGATTACTAAGAAAGATATCTTTTTCTAAAATTCTCGGCTTTCTTGAAAACAAGAGGTAGAGGGTCACAATAATTATTTTCTTTTTTAAGATGGACTGTCAGTTCTTTTGGAGTAAGCCATTTAAAGGCAACCACTTCATTATCTTTAAATTTAACTTTTGTGGTTGGAGTTAAGATAAACCCAAGACCTACAAATTCATTATTTCTTTCTGTTTTGTAGTGGAATTTTTCAATGATGATGGCTATAGGTCTCTGTATTTTTGTCTTGGATAGTTTTACAAATTCATTAATGGGATCAATCACTTTAATTTTAAGCCCGATCTCTTCATCAACTTCTTTGATTAATGTTTCTTTGAAGTCCATAGGTCTGTAACCATTTTTGTCTTTGATATAACAATTATGGCCTGCGGCCCCCATATCCCATTTTCCTGCACCAAATTCATCCAGTTTTTTAGGATTTTTCAATTGGATTCCGTATTTCCCAGATCCAGCGTGAAATATCATAGACCAGGTTGAATAATGGGTTAAAAATGGTCTTATTCCTGGGAGATGGGCCTGGTTTTTAGAAATCGGACCGATTATATTCCCACTTTTATCACAATGAACGATGTATTCTATATCTTTACCTAGGATTAATTTAACCATAATAATTCCGAAAGATTTACAACCATTTAAATATAGTGGTTTGCATCAGAAATGAGGTAACTTAACATTCATCAAATAGCTCCCCCAAAAACAACAACCTTTATAAAGCTTAAATTATTCTCTAATTAAATAAAATATGATAAAAAGAGATGGTGATCTGTCTAGAATTAGTTCTAAACCTAAATTTATAGCTAAATTTCTTCCAAAACCTAATTTTTCGAATAAAAAAGCTCAAGTAACTGTTTTCATTATCATTGGTATAATCATTTTATTTACCTTCGCCGGGATCATGTATTTCACTAAAACCTTCACTAAACAAAGCTTAATTGCTGCTGAAGAGCCAGCTTTAGCAGAAATCCCTTCTGAATTTCAGCCCATTCAAATCTATACTGACAGTTGTTTGACCCAGATCGGAAAGAAAGCTTTACTTATTTTAGGCGAGCAGGGCGGTTATATCAATCCAGACTTGATCGGCAAATATTCTGCAGCCAATCCCACAGATGCAGATGGGCTGGATCTAGAACCTTTAAAAGTTCCCTTTTGGCATTATAATTCTAAACCTAACCAAAATCTAGAGGTCGGTTATAGCTCGCTCCAGCCAAAATTATATGCAAAAGAAGATCCAGAGATGAGTATTGAATCCCAACTTTCTAGATTCGTGGAAGAAAAATTAGATGATTGCTTAAAAGATTATACTGCCTTTGCAGATCAGGGTTTCCAGGTAGAAATTGAAAATAAAGAGGCTAAAGAAGTTATCGTGGCCGTAGGAGAAAGTTCAGTAAATTTCTGGTTGAAGATGCAGATTAAGGCCCAAAAAGGCGATGCAGAACAAGAGATTGACCAATTTTATGTTAAATTACCGGTAAAACTAAAACAATATTATGAAGTGGCTAATCAGATTACCCAGGTAGAACGAGAACACCAATTTCTGGAAAGCCAGGCTCAAGACTTGATCGCTACCTTTTCCGCAGTAGATTCCGAGAAGTTGCCTCCTACTGAGGCTGTAACTTTCGATGCAGTTCCTACTGCTATCTGGGCAGAGGAAGATGTAAAATTAAAGTTTAAAGAATTATTAGCTTCCTATGTGCCTATGTTAAGGTATCTGGGCAGCAGCAATTTCTATCGTTATGATTATGGTCAGTCTACTCCTAATGCCGCTGCAGTTACAGACTTAAGTGATTTATACCAGAAAAATTATGATAATATGATTCTGCCTCTGGAATTAGGCCAATCTCTTAATTTAAACTTCGATTATTTCAGCTGGGAGCCATACTTTAATCTTAATGATAAAGGCGGAGCGATCTTACCCAGCAGTTTTAGCGCTAATTTCTGGAAATTAAATTTCAATACCAATCATTATTATACCACTTACGATGTAAGTTACCCAGTATTGATCACCATCAACGATCCAGAAGCTCTTCAGGGTGCCGGCTATAAATTTGTCTTTGCCCTAGAAGCTAATCTTCGCAATAATGAAATTGTCCAGTCAGGAGATGTACTTTCCGCACCTATCGCAGCCGTCAGCCAGAGCATGGCCTGCGATGAAGATAAACGTAATACTGAATTAATCAAAACCATTGTCGTAGACAGTTTCAGTAAAGAGCCGGTAGAGGCAGTCCAGATTGGGTTTAGCCTTCCTGGCTTTGATGATTGTATCTTAGGAACTACTGACTCTAGCGGAGAATTCGCCAGTGAATATCCGGCAGTCTACGGTGGAGTAGGCAGCTATATCAAACCTGAATATTTAACCAATTTTTATCCAGTAGATACTTATCAGTATAAGAAAAGTCCTGGAATTATCGGCTATGCTGTAGCCGGTCTTCCAGAGAAAGTAATCGAACTGCATCGTTATAAAACAATTCCGGTTAAAGTCAAAAAGAAAAGTTTAGAGAAATGTATTAGTGGGGATTGTTACGCTCAGGGATTGTTTGGTTCTTCAGAGGGAGCGATTGAATCTTACACCCCTCAGATGTTAGATTCTAAACATAGCTGGGTCTTTAATGGTGCTGCGAAAACCTTAAGCGAAAAAGAGACTGCTACCATCATGTTAAAACGTATCGGAGATTTAAATCCCAGAATATTTAACGACGATTTTGCGGCTACAGCAGTAGTTAGTGGAGATCAATCTGTAGAGACAGAATTAGTTCCCGGAATTTATGAGGTTAATGCCCTGCTCACCAACGAAAACCAATTAGTCATTCCCACTGAAGAGAGATGTACTGGAGGGGTTTTGGAAGCAGTAGCTTGTTGGGACTCAGACGGATGCTGTTTTACTTATGAAGAAAATGTATTGGATCAGTATTTATCCGGCCAACTTTTATGGAACGATCAGAAATCTTATTTGACCATTACTCCAGAACAATTGTATGGAG
This sequence comes from Candidatus Nanoarchaeia archaeon, assembly GCA_035290865.1. Classification (GTDB taxonomy): domain Archaea; phylum Nanobdellota; class Nanobdellia; order Woesearchaeales; family GW2011-AR9; genus DATDTM01. The sequence continues at coordinate 33,289 of DATDTM010000033.1, read as the reverse complement.
CGAAAGAATTAACCTTTTATGTCTTAGACTTTAATCTTGCTAGTGTACCAGAAAAAGCGCATTACCGGGTCATGGAGGATTTAGGGATGATGGGCAAGATGGGAAACTTCTCCCGAGATTTACGAGAAAGTCTAGAACCAAAATTTAGCTAGGATAAAAAGATGAAAAAGCCAAAAAACTATTGGAGCCTTGCCGGATTATTTATTATTGTCTTAGTTTTAACTACCCCTTTTTATTCCGTAAGCGCTCTAGCGGGAATGAATGTCCAGATTACCAAGAATTCTGGAGAGAAAGGTCTCTGGGGCTATCTTGATGCTAACGGCGATGTCTGGACCGTTGAAACTATCATTGAGGGAGTGGATGAGGGAGTTGCGGTAGATCCAAAAAATGTAAAATTAAAAATTGGCACAAAAGAGACTCCATTTAAAACCTGTTCTTCCAGCGCCATGGGGGCAACTTGTGAATATATCAGTCCTTTGACTGATGGAGTGAAAGAAGCAGAATATGCTTTCCAGGTAATTTATGAAACTACTGATGCTTTAGGCTATCCTATTACTCCCGCACCATCAAACGGAGATGTGATCAGAGCAGACGGCTCTGGGCCGAAGATCACTAATATCTTGGCAGTCCAAAATAAAGATGGAGGTGTGAATATTGATTTTACTATTGACGATAAAATCAAAGAGGATGCACCCTCAGTAGGAATAAAATTAATTGAGATCCTGGATGCAGATACGGGAAGCGTAATCCAGACTATTACCGGATTTGAACAGGGCATAACTGAATATGATTATGCCCATGACGGAAATTTCGGAGGAAAATTACAATATCAATTTACTGGGGAAGGTTTCAAAAAAATTAAAATCCGAGCAGTAGATTTCTTAGATCATACTACTCTAAGTCCCGTGATTACTTTTGCTGGTGATTTCGTCCAACCGGAAATCCAGGACAATCTTAACTTTACCACCTTGGGCAAATTCATCGGCGAATTTAATTTGGTTACTGATCTAACTTTAGATGTAATTGACTCCAACGATATTATGGTCAAAGCCTCCTCGGCATCTGCAGTTTTAGACGGCACTGAAGCTGACTGCGAGGCAGATAAAGAGTTAGATGATTTATGGCACTGCCACTGGAAAAATATTGAAGTTAAGCCAGAAAGTTCTATTAGTGTTACTGTAACTGCTATTGATGATTATGGAAATAAAGCCGAGAAGAGTTTTACCTCCAGCTTTACCAAAGATATTACTGCTCCTACAGTAGAATTCTTTGGCAGCGAGCGGGTCTTTGAAGGCAAGAGTTATCTGCTCAGCGGGAAACAAAGGATTATTCTCCAGGGTAAAGAATCAGGAGTTGGAATCAATGAACAGGGCATCCGTGCAGATTTAGAATCGTTAGGATTGGGCTTCTCTGAAGCTCCGGCTAGCTGTGACTTTACTATCTCACCTTTCGAGTGTTATTGGGATACTTCTAAAAAATTCGTCTCCAGCGGTGTGGCTAGTATTGGCTTGGAGAGATATGAAGATTTAGTGGGCAATGAAAAAGAGCTGCCCACTACAGAACTAATTATAGATACCTCAGCTCCTAAGGTCAAGAGCCTGGCTTTCTATGGCGAGGAAAAAGATTATTTCCAAAGTAATGATCGATTGAAAATAAAGATGATTGTAGAAGAGATTGCTGGATTGAATGTTTTGGTAAATTTAAATAAAGTGATCATGGATGCAGAGACAAAATTACCTGAGAATATGCATACTCGCGACTTTAGCACTACCACCGGTTGGCAGGTCTTTACTGAAAAAGATTGTGAACGTAAGGAAGGCGCCTGGGAATGCGAATTCTTGACCGAGGCAATTAAAAGCGGTCCTGATGATGTTGAGTTTGAGATTAAAGTCCAGGATACTGCCGGGAATAATGCTCAGGAATGGCCGGAAAAGGTAAAAAATGTAGATTCCTTTTCGCCTGAAGATGATGGTACTTTAATCGCTCTGGAAATTTTAGGATTAAGTTTAGAAAATAACCCAGATTATTGGGAAGTCCAGAAAGTGGTTGCACTTGGCGGAGAAAGCGCTTTTATAGATTTAGATACTACTCCTCTAACTTATGCCCGCATGCCCTTTGAGATCAGGCTTGGCGCAGCTTCAGGCAAAGTCAAAGCTGTAGATGTTAATTTAATCGATTGTCTTCCTGAAGAGGTCTTAAAAGCTGGAGCAGCAGCTGCAAGTTCAGCTCCCTCTACTGCACCAGCAGCTTCACCAAGTCCAGCAACTGGCAGTGCCGCTGCTAGCTCAGAAGCAGCTGCAGAAGAAAGTTTAGACTCACCAGTAGTCAGCCGCAGTCTATTATATAATGGAGTCAGTGCAGACGGCGACCAAGCTCCTAAACCGAAAATCGTGATTGAGTTTGAGCCTTTCGACGGGCGGGAATTATTTAACCTTAAGAAAACTGGCGGAGAGGATTTCACCAAGAAATATGTGAATTATGTCTGCAGAATCCAGATTTATTCTAAAGTAGAAGATACTGCTATTGGAACAGCAGAGATGCAGGAAGTGAGCGTGAGTGTACCCTTTGGATTTTCTTCTCTAGGTTCTCAGGACGAGAATTTAAAAGAAATCATCCAAGAAGCTCGAGATGAGGCTGGTACAGGCTTTTGGGGGGTTATCGGGACTTTACAATCGGTATTGAAATGGCTGAATTATATCAGTAATCTCATCCAATTAATCTTAGATACAATAAATATTGTAAATATTGCTAAAAACGGAGTAGAGGCAACTTATGGTATTACAGCAACTAGGCCGGCAGGAGTAGCCGCTTGTTTCGGATTAAACTCCGCAGCCCAGGGTGGTTCTGATATTGTAGAATATCTTAGTATTCCAATTCAAATCCTTTCCTGTACTGGAGAGTACGGAGCAATGGGCTCGAAAGGGCTGGAAAACTGGCATAAGTCAATATTATCTTTGTACAATGTTGAAATCGGGAAATGGCCCGATTCACCCATCGGAGAAAATGAGTTCCGTCCGGCAAGAAGCATTAAGGATAATCTTTATCTTTCTATTGCCGGTGTATGCGTTCCCGGAATTATCCAGAATCTGGATAAATATCGCCAGGTCAAATGCCGAAAAGTAGTCTGTTTAGAGCAGGAAGTTAAAGCTGGCTTGGCTACGGTCAGCCAATGCGAAGAATTAGAAGATTTGCTTACCTGCAAATATTTCCTGGGCGAATTATGGTATATTATACCTTTCAGCCAGTTTTATGATGCAATCATTAATGCTTTATGGCATATTATGAAAGATCCTATTGCCTTAGCCAGGAATGCCATCATTTTAAGCTGTGGTATCGCCTGTATGACTAGCAGCAGCTTAAGCAGTTTCTGTGTGACTAGTTATTACATCATAGACATCGTGGACTGGATTGAAGGTATTGTTTCATTTATAGTCACCATCAGCGATGAATTCGAGCATGGCGGGCTGCAGTACTGCGATAGTGTTGGGCTATAAAAATGGTGAATTTAACTAATAAAAAGAACCGTGTCGGAAGGGGCTGGTTTGATCGGGAAGGGGCCTTGGTGGGGAATTAGAATGGTTAATTCTGACTTTAATTTAATTGAAAAAGAGATTAGGAAGAATATCCTAAAAAAAGATATAATCTCTATTATTCTATTTGGCAGTGCAGTAGATTCAGTTGAAAAAGCAAATGATTATGACTTTTTGATTGTTACTAAAAAGAGAATTCAGTTGGATTGGATTATAGCTGGAACTATTAAGTATAATCTTATCGGAAGAGTCAAAAAACCAGTGGATATTATCTTTTTGGAAGAAAGTGATTTGAAGTACGGTTCTCCTTTTTTATATGAAGTGGGCCGTAAATTTAAATTAATCTCGGGCAAAGATATTTCCATGCAATTCAAGACAATTAATATAGGGATTAACCCATTAATGGAAGGAGGTTGTCAAGTTGGATGGCAAGTTGCTTAACGAAGCAAGAGGGATAAGGTACCTATTGGACGCTTTGGATGACATCACTGCTGCAGAAGTTTTATTAGAAAAAAGAATATACAACCTAGTCCTGTTTCATTGTCAGCAGACTAGTGAAAAAGGAAGCAAGGCTTGTTTATCTTTATTAGGAATAATATTGGCGGATGAACATAGGTATGCTGATTTCCTGCAGAAAGTAGTCGTGCCCAGTTCAGGTAAACTCCAGAATAGTTTTAAGAAACTGATGGTCAAAGTCAGTATTTTTGAGAATTTTTACATCTCGGCAAGATACGGCGTGGACAAAACCGGGAGGATAAGATTGCAGGAGTTTAGGGAATCAGATGGAGTAGACGCTTTCAATAGTGCAAATGATTTTTTAGAGTTATGTTTTAAGTTTATTGAATTGAAATTAGACTGTGTCTTACCCAGAAAAAAAGAAGAGTTAACTTTATATTTAAAAAAGAATTACAACCAGTTAATAAGATGAAAAAAGTGGTGAGCGTATTTGTACTATCTTTACTAATCTTAAGTATCTTCTCTATTGCTGAGGAAGTCGTAGTATCTACAGAGGAAACTCCTGCTCAGATTACAGCAGCAGATTCTGTATCCTCTTCTGAAGACTGCGGCTTTTGGTGCAGGATTAATACTTTTTTATTCGGCTCAGCCGAGAACCGTGCTGGAATGGGTTGGTTTGACCGGGAAGGGGCCTTGGTGGGGAAAGAATGAAAAGACTGCTTTTAGATACGAACATTTATGGGGAGATGGTTTTTGACAGTAGTTATCTCCAGCTTAAAGAAAGTTTAAAAAAAAAAGTAGTTGTCCATGGATTTAAGGTAATTCGCAATGAATTAAGAGATGTTCCAAAAAAAGTTAAGTTTGAGGAAAAAAATTTGAGGATACGATTACTGCATATTTATGATGAGTTCGTTTCTAAATGCTATGAAGTTACGCCACAGATGGAAAAATTAAGCCAAGATTATTATCATGGTTATCAGCAATTTGGCGGCTCAAAAAGTTATTTCGATTTAAAGAATGATTTCTTAATCATAGCTTGTGCTTCTATTCACCAAATAGATGTAGTCGTTTCTGAAGATAATAAGTCGATGTTATCTGAAAATGCACTTAAATCTTTTCAGTTAATAAATTACACTCAGAACCTGAGAACACCGGAATTCATAGGATATTTAAAATTTAAGAGGTGGTTAATCTAATGAATTCTCTTACTGCCCGCATGAATTTAGGATCATTTTGCCACTTGATGATATTTTCGCATTCTTCACAAGATTCTTTTTTATGTTTTATTTTTGCCATTTATAAGATTAAAAGAAAAGCTTATATATAAATATATCGTCTCTTAACCTGATGAAAAAAGCGGTGAGTGTTTTTGTACTATTTATGTTAGTTTTAAGTACATTTAGCTTGGCTGAGGAAGAGAGTTCTGATAATTGTGCCGGCTTCTGGAATTCCCTTAAATGTTTCCTTTTCGGCTCAGCCGAGAATAGAGCTGGCCAGGGCTGGTTCGATCGGAAAGGGGCGCTGGTGGCGAACTAAAAATGAATTCTATTATTCAGAAAAAGAATAATGATTACACTCAACTTCTTGATTCTGTAGGTAAATTATTAGAAAAATCAAGGAAAGGTGTTTTTTACCGAATAAACCAAACTTTGGTTAAGACTTATTGGGAAATAGGAAGAATAATTGTTGAATTTGAGCAGAAAGGGGAAGAAAAAGCAGAATATGGAAGTAAATTATTGGATAAATTATCTCAGGATTTAAAGCTTCGTTATGGAAAAGGGTTTAGCAGGAGCAACACTTATCTGATGAGATTATTTTTTATCAAATACCACAAAATCCAGACAGTGTCTGGAAAATTGAGTTGGTCGCATTATTGTGAATTATTAAATGTATCTAACGACTTGGGGAAGAGTTTTTACGAGAAACAATGTCTAAAAGAGAAATGGAGTGTCCGTGAGCTATCTAGGCAGATTAATTCTATGCTTTTTGAACGTTTAGCACTAGGAAAAGATAAACAGAAAGTCTTAGCTCTATCTACTTGCGGCCAATCCCTTTCTTCTCCAGAGGATATGGTTAAAGATCCCTATGTGTTTGAATTCTTAGGTATACCTCAAGGAAGTGAGTTTACTGAGAAAGAGTTTGAGCAAAAAATCATTGATAATCTCCAGATGTTTTTACTGGAATTAGGAAAAGGGTTTGCTTTTGTTGCACGCCAATACCGATTAACCTTAAACCAGCAACATTTTTATGTAGATTTGGTCTTTTATCATAGGGTTTTGAAGTGTTTTGTCCTAATTGACTTAAAGATAGGTAAGGTTAATCATAATGATATTGGTCAGATGAATCTGTATCTTAATTATTTTAAGAGAGAAGAAATGAGTGAAGGGGATGGAGAGCCAATAGGCATAATTCTCGCTGCGGAGAAGAATCATTTTTTTGTAGAATATGCTTTAGGCGGAATCTCTAATCAACTGTTTGTTTCCAAATATAAACTTTATCTTCCCTCCAAAGAAGAATTAGAGCGGGAAATACGGAAACTAATTTAAATAAGAAGAGATTAGTTCGCTATGATGCTTAAAAAGAGGTTGGTGGCTGGATTTTTGATATTTCTAATAGTTATACCCCTCTTTGTTTTTGGGTTAGAAGAGGAGAAGACCGACTGCAGCGGATTTTTTGGTTCAATTAAATGTTTCTTATGGGGCGATGCTTCCAATCGGGCTGGGATGGGCTGGTTTGATCGGGAAGGGGCATTGGTGGGAATGGCTGGGAAAATCAAAGGTTCATGTGATTCGATTGAGATTAATTATTATTGTTGGGATCACGGAAAAGTTTATTTGAGAACAGCCCAAGATTATTGGAAAAATGTTGAGGTAGATCCAACAACATTGGAATTGAAACCAAAAGGTGAATCATTTTTGGATAATGACCATTTTCCAGGGGATACTAATTTGGGTAAGTCAAGTATTTCTGTTAACTTCTATGGTGATTTGTTAAATAATGCTATCTCAGCGAAAGCAGACAATATAATATTAGGCAATCAAGTGACGGCTGAAGCAAAAATTCAGGCAGAGGACCCGGGTTCAGATCAATCTGACAAAAATGAAGCAGCCGAAGTAGCTAGTACTAATGCTGACATTGCAGCAGTAACTGTTACTGAAATTGAACAATTATTAGGCCAATTAAATGAATTACTTGTTGTTGAATCATTGAAAGATAGTGCTAAAGATTCATTAGCCCGGGCAAAACAGGCAGAGAAAAATGCTAACCTTTTGGCTACAGAAATATCAGAAATAGTATATCCTAGTTCCCCCCCTGATGATACAGTACTAACTTCCCCCGCCGATAAAGTCGAACAACCGCTTTCTAAAAGTGATTCTACTCCTGCATCATCACCATCTTTCGTGTATAATCCCATAATAGCAAATGACGGTACCATTACCGTCCAAGGTCCCAGAGTCTTATATAAATATGCTTTTGTTAAAGATGCTAAGTTAGGAGATAAACAGGTCTATCAATATTCTGCAGATGGTGTACCTCAGGATGAATGGTACGTGGCAGAAGGGGATGGATTGGTAAGAGTAATAAAAATGAATAATGATTGGAAATATCTTAAAAATGATGGCACCAGTTCGAATGTTGCTACAGAAGCGCAGAAAAGCACATTGATTGGTGATGAAGTTAAGATAACAATCACTGCTGATGGAAAAGTTATTATACCTATTATTGCTAAACCTGCTGTAGCTACAACAAAAGAAGTAGTAGCCACTCCTCAACCAAAATACAATACGATATTCAGCGATTCCCTCGGTGACAATAAATTCAGTAAAAAGATCAAAGAGAAATATTTTGATAACGACGATTTAAAGAGAGAGTATACGTTTAAGGATAATCAACTTAAAAAAGGGGAAGAGGTAGTTTTAATCATCAAAAAAGAAACCTCAGGCGTATTTAAGGTTATCGAGAGGGATTCCGATACAGACGGCAAGGTTTTATCTACAAGTACTCATACACTTCTCTTTAGCGGTGAGGTAATCGCCTCTCAAACCGAAGCCCAGAAGAAGGAAGGCAAAGCCACCATTAACGGGAATACCGTATTGATGGAAGAGAGTGATCAGTTTATCACCGATGACAAGATAAATTTTGCTGAACAGCAAGTCTTCTATGAAGATGAAGAGGATAAATCCAACGGAGTAGTTAAAAGTGCTCTTCTGGTGGGTGATGGTAAGATGACTTATACTGATGCAGATGCTGAGACTCAAACGATAACTGATACTGCCACCGGAGAGGTTACAGAATGGACCACTGGCGATTGGGATAAAGATGATAAAAAGTTTACTCCCTCTAAAGGTGTATCAAAAGATAGCAAAGGTAAAGCCCTCTCTCTTTTAGATTTTGATACTGATAAAGATAAAGGCGATTCTATAGAACATTTCCATCCCCTTAGTGGAGACCATAATGGCATTACCAAGAAAGTAGAAGGTTATGAACAACCGGTTACTTTCATGCAGAAAGGGAAATCTTCTCTGGAAATAGAATATAAAGGCCAGAAAGCTGAATTTGAGAAAGATCAGTACGGGCAGTTAAAAGCTAAGAAATCCATTCCTGGTTTTGTAGATAAAGGGGATAATGTGGATACTTTTTTGAATCGGGTAGAGAATAAAGCTGATATAACAGATTCAGTAAAGAAAACTACTTACGACCAAGGAATAAAAGTTTCCAGTAAACAAGTTTTAGCAGATTTTGGTGAGGTAGTAGTGCCAAAGACAGAGCCTTTAAAACAGGCGAAATCAGTTAAAAAAGAGGAGATTAAAGGGGGAGATATTGATAAAGCTAAATCAGAGTACACTGCTGCTGTTAAAGCAAAAGCTGATGCTAGTAAAAAAGTAAAAGAGGCTCAAAAAGGTATTACTGAAGCTTTAACAAATAAAAATGATGCAGATGTAGAAGTAGCGGTATTAAAAGCAGAATTAGCGGTTGCAGAAGCAAAGGCTGGGGAGCAGAATAAAAAACTTAGAGAGGAATTACATACAAAAGAGGGAGTAGCATTTAACGCAGGTAATGATGTAGAAGAAGCAAAAAAGAAACAGGATAAATCCGTTTCAGCTCTAGAAGATGCACAAGAAACAGAACAGGACACTAAAGTCAAATTAACTGATCTACAACAAGATAGAATTAAAGCAGGCAGTGAAATTATTGCTGATGCCAAAGATGTTACTGCAGATTTTAAAGAAGTTACAGAAGTAGATTTAAGTGGTGCGTCTGAAAATGATCGTGCGATTCTTGTTCCATATAAAACCCAATTAAAAGCGGTATACGACGCTAAAGTAAAATATGAAGAAGCTGCAATTGCATATGCTGCTGCGGTAACCAAAGGAGGAGAAGATTCAGCAACAACAACAAAAACAGAGATGGAAGGTAAAAAAGCAGCATATGAAAGTCAAAAAGAGAGTTTAGACAGTTTTACCTCTAACAGTAATTTCGAAGATATTATCAAAAAAAATGAAAAAACTTCTAAGAGCACCAAATCTTTGATGGAAGTAAACTGGGGTTCTGTTGAAGATAAAAAAGATCAGGAAGTGATTCTTAAAGAATTGGGGACTAATTATAATCAATTTATGGTAGATCAAAAAATAGAAAAAGGTAAATCTACTTCTTACACAATTAATCTACTAGATAACAATGGAGACAGATCTAGTACATTATCATTCACCGTAGATTCCGACGGAAATATTTATGGGGTGGGTGGAACAGAAGCAATTGATACGGAAATAACTAAATTGATAAAAGATAATCCGAATTACAAATATGCATTAAATGAAGCAAAAGAAAATGAAGCAAAGTCAGTAGCAAACAAATTAAAAGAAGAACAAGATAAATTAAAAAATGCTCTTGAAGAAAATAAACCAATCGTTCAAGAGGAAGGCGAAGGAGACAAAGCAGCCAAAGAAGCTTTAGATTCAACTACCTCAGGAGAGACTGGTCAAGCCTGGCTTGGTTCCATCTACGCCGCATCCACTTCCGTAAAAGATTACCCAGCCATTTCTAAAGTATTGGGCATAAGCGATTGGTGGAAAGATACTTTTAAAGGTATTCCCATCGCAGAAAATTTCGTAACTACCGCAGACCAGACCTTCGCTCCCATGCTCGGAACTAACTGGTTCCCCTCAGCTCTCTGTGAAAGCCATTGGGATATCGAACCAGAAGGCACCGCCATGATTAAAACACCTACCGGAACTTATCAGGCCGTAGCCCATATTGAAGGAGAGCGTTCCGCAAGTAAATCTCCCATCCTCTGCCAAAGAAATCCAGACCAAGAAGCAGAACAAGAATGGCTCTGCGACCAAAACCAAGTCTGCCTAGATAATAGCTTCTGTTACCAAGACCAAGATCAAAACAATAAGCCAGATGATGAAGAGAAACAATTAAGCGGCTATTTCTATAAGATCACCTGGGGCGTCTCTGCGCCATCAGATGAGACTTTCACTCCTTTCATCGATGAGGATGGAGTGGCAGTATCTTTTAATGTAGTAATAAAGAACAGCCAGTCCTCAGAGCCTCTATATAGTAAGGGAGCAGATATAAGCGGTCCAATAGAGCTAAAGAATGGAGATTCAGATCGGGATGTCATCTTACACTATTCTCCTAATCTTTACCATGAAGTTTGTATTGAATGGGAAAATGCTCCTGTTACAACCCCTATTGGAGACAGTTTTGCAGACAGTTTTACTGGCTCTTTCACCGGTGTAAAGTCCATTCCAGACGTCTGTTTTGATCTCGTAACCTCCAGCGTGGGAGAGGTCAACTGGGAATCCAGCGGAAAGCCCTCTTCCACTAAAGCTTCTGATCCTAAGGTTAGTACGAATACAGGATGGTAAAGTTTATATATTACCACTGTTTACTTTAAGTAAACATATGTTTACCATGGTAAAGAAAAACCTGCCTAAATCCAGTACTGCTTTAGAGAAAGCTTACCAGAATTGCACTCAAAGGGGAAGATTTAAGCAGGTAGAAAAGTCTGCTTATGGCGATTATCTGCAGCGCGCCCAGAAAGATTTGGTTTCTGCAGAGAGGGACTTGTCTGGAGGTGATCTGCATTGGGCTCGGGTAAAAGCATATCAGGCTTTGTTCCATTTGCTCAATGCCCTCTTAGTTAAGCATTTAGGCTTTTTCTCTAAAGATCATGGTTGTGTGATTGTAGCTTTAATGTCGTATGATATTATCACTTCCAAAACTGCAGAAGAATTATCCCTCTTAAAACAAGAAGCAATTAAAAGCACCATTACTGCAGTCTACCAAGATTTAGATGAATTCAGGATTCAGCGCAATTTTGCTCTTTATAAGCCCAAAGCCTGGGAAGAAGTTATTAAAGAAGATGTCCAGTCAGAAATTGAAAAGATTAAGGCTAACTTTAAGGTTCTGGTGAGGCTACTATGAGCATATTAACCCTTCTGCCGTTAAGCCAAAATAAACTCAGATTATTATTTGAGATTTATGCTGAAAAAGAGGATTACCTCAGAAATATCGAACGAAAGACTAAAATTAATCCTTCACTCTTGCATCGGATGCTCACCAACTTAATTCAATCTAAAATAATAACTAAACAGAAAAAAGGGAAAGAAATTTATTATTCTCTTTCTACTCAGGATTATAGATTATGGGAATCGTTTCTGGAAGCTTATCATCGGGATATGGTTTTGGAAAAAAATAAAGATTTAAAAGTTTTATATCAGCTTCTTCTTGCCAATAAGAAAATATTTCTTAGTGCAGAGAAGATTTACCTCTTTGGTTCTCAGGTTAGCGGCAATGCAACCACCAAGAGTGATATTGACCTTATTTTTGTTGGTGGAAATAAAGCTGAGATTATTAACTGGTGCAGAGAGGCATCTATTATTTTAGGGAAAGAGCTAAGCCCTTTGATTTACTCCATCAATGCTTTTCAGAAAGGATTAAGCAACCAAGAGCCGCTGCTGACCTCTATTGTTAATAACTTTAAAGATAGGATTATCCTCAAATGAGATGCTGCTTCGACTTAGTCACTTCCAGCGTGGGAGAAGTCAACTGGGAATCCGGCGGAAAGCCTTCCTCAACCAAAGCTTCTGATCCGAAGGTTAGTATGAATGCCGGATGGTAGAACCAAAAGGTTTTTAATTAATAACTGCTTCTAATTATAAATGACTCTAGAAAAGACGGTGAGAGAACTAAAACAAAGAAAAGAGGTAATAGCTGCTTATCTTTTCGGTTCTTATGACACTCCTAGGCAAAATCCTCTCTCGGATATAGATTTATGCTTGTTTACTAAAAAGATAGATAATAAAACTTTATTAAATCTCTATTCCTATGGCAGTAAAAAGCTTGATCTAAGTTTATTTGACACCTTACCTCCCGCTGTTCAGATGGAAGTGTTTAAAGGCAGGCCTTTATTCATTAAAGACAAATATTTCGTAGCTGAAAAGTTCGCTAAAAGCTACCGTCAATATCAAGATTTCAGGAAATACCAAGAAGCTTACTGGAAACAACTGAAAGAAAGAACTAAAAAAATAAAGAAATAAAGACTATGAGAAAAGCAAAATTAGTCAGTAAAACATCTTTAAAATGAACCTCACCATAAAAACCTATTTGGACTCATTCAAGTTTAAAAAAGTCTTTGGAGAGATTTTGTTAATCGATTTGGTCTATTTCGGAATCATTACCGCTTTATTTACGATTATCCTTAATTTCTTTCAAAATAAGTTCTCCGTCTTAACCGGAGGAAAGACCCCTGAACAAGTGCAGCAGCTCTTAGCGACTGCTTCTCCAGAACAATTATTGCCTTTTCTCAGCCAATTAAAATTTTATCTGATTTTATTTTTAATCGTAATTATTCTACTCTCCTTTTTCGCTTTTTTCAGCTATTCTTTTTCTCAATCGCTGATCTGGCATAAATTATTAGCTAAAAAGCCCTTTCGCCATTGGAGATGGAATCTTTTGAATTTAACTTTAATCATTCCTATCTTATTATATTCTCTAGCTGCTTTGCTCATAAAATTTATCACCGGCTATCTCTTCAAAAAAATAATTACCCTTAACCCTGCTTTTTACCTCCAAAACTCCGATTATTTAGATGCAATCTTAACTCTTCTTAACGGAATGGTTACTTTCTTATTGGTCTTATTAGGATTAATCATCATACTATTAACCTATTTCAGTTTCACTGAAAAGAATCAGGTCTGGATATCGGTCGGAGATAGTTTTCATCTGCTCAAACTGCACTGGAGAAAGATCTGGAAAGTATTATTATTAGCCGCGCTTACCGCTATCATTATCACTTTAATTCTGATTCCGATCAAGAAAATACTCCCTACCTCAACTTTATTGGACCAAGCTCTTAACTTATTCATCTCCGCTTTCTATCTAGCTTGGATCAGGGTTTATTTGATCAAGGCGATTCATTCAATTGCCTAGAAAGATTTAAATAGAAGTAAGATTAATCTTACCTAACATGGCAGAATTAGATATCACTCGGATGAGTTCTAAAGGACAAATAGTTATACCTCTAGAGATGAGGAAAGACTTTCAGGAAGGAGAGAAATTTGTGATTATCAAAGCTGGTAAGCAGTTGATCTTAAAGAGCGTGGAATATTTTGATGAAAATATCGAAGAAGATTTAGAATTCGCTCGTAGAACTGAAGAAGCCTGGAACAATTATGAACAAGGCAAATTTAAATCTTTACCTGTTGATGAATTTCTTAAAGAGCTAGAACAATGCTAGAAATAGAATACTCTCCCGATTTTCTATCGCTTTTACGTAAAATAAAGAATAATGCCGATAAAGAAAAGGTTAAGAAACAGATAAAAAAGATTATTGAAGATCCGGAAATTGGCAAACCGATGCGCTATGCTCGCAAGGGAACTAGAGAAGTATACCTCGGTTCTTTCCGTTTATCTTATGCTCTTGTCGATAATAAATTAATCTTTTTAGACTTATATCATAAAGACGAACAATAGAACATTCACAAAACAATAACGTTTATATACGACCAAAATATCCATTAAATAATGGAGATTAAAGAGCTGAAAAAAGAGGTCGAGTCCTTAACTAATTTATCTGTAGACCTGAAAAAATTCCAGGATAATTGGCTTCATCCGATTAGAAAAAATACTAATTATCATCTGCCTTTTATTAAAGATTTAGACCAAAATACTAAACAGAAATTACAGCTGAAATTAACCGCTCTTCAACCTATTCTTAATCAGATCAATTCCAGCCAGATTATCCAGGATAAATTAAAACAATATTCCCGCTATTTAGTAGAATTAAAACTTTCTACTTTCAATGGAGATCAAGAGAAATCTAAAGTAATTTCTCACCAAATCTTAAATGATGATTATTTAAGTTTAAAACAGACCTTATCCGAGGTAAAGTTATTAGGAGCGAGTTTAAATCATCTTCAGCGGGAATACCAAGAAATAAATCAGATGGTTAGTAAGAATCTTACCTTAGAAGATTCCTTATTTTTCATGGATTTACCCCATCAAAAATATTTAAATAATCTGCTCCAGACCTCTAAAAGACAGCAGGAGCTTTCCCATCGCCTCGGCACTCATTTAATCACTATGATCAAAGAAACTCAGCTAAAAAAGAGGTAAATAAAATGATTAATCTAATTATTGGCCTTTTAGGCATGGTTCTGATTCTAAGCGCATTTATTTTAGAAGAATTCTTCAAGAAATTCAATCCCAACACTCTTAAATTTAATCTCTTAAACCTGTTCGGCTCATTATTGATGTCTTATTATGCTTATTCCATCTTTGCCTGGCCTTTTCTAGTCTTGAATCTAGTCTGGTTCTGTACTGCCGGGTATAAATCTTTGAGATTATGGAAGAAATAGTCTTTTGTTCCTGTTCTTACCCTTAAGTTTATAAATAACTGAATTTCTGGATGGAAAATGCCTCCAACAGAACTAAAAGTAAAGAATATTCCTCTCTTTAGACTTAGGCCTACCGAACCGATATTGTCTGAGTCTGGGCTGCAAAGAATTGCTCGAAAACATAAGAAAGACCCTAGTTCAGTACTTCCCATCGATGTTTATGATGATGGTAATGGTAATTATTTAATTGATAATGGAAATCATCAGGCAGTATTTTGTCATCTTGCGGGAAATTCCAGAATAAAAGTCTATGTCTGGGATGACCCAGATACCGCTAAAGATTTAGAGATTTTAGCAGAGAGAGCTTTAGACCTTTCCGGAGTTAAATCTATTGCAGATTTAGCTCAGAAGGTTTATTCTGCTAGGGATTATCGACGTTTAATTAATCAGCTTGAGGCTTATTACCAAGCATAGTGATAAAATATATTCTTACTTTATCAACTAATTTAATCCTAACTTTCCTTAAAAATATCCACCCTAGAAATTGCACCAATTCTCTCTCCTGCATAGCCGCCCTGAACTAATTTGTGATACCCTTCCGGATAGATTAAGATCCTATACTTCTCCATCGCTTCAAAGTCAGCTCCTGGTGGAACCGTCTCTAGATTGACCCAATAATGATGGTTGCTTCTTCTGGCTCGAACTATTTCTAAAGGTTTACGAGAACAAACATTTTCAGATCTATTCCTGAAGACTAACTCGCCTTCCAGCACTTCGTTTTCTAATCTAGAAACCTCTTCATCAGACAAAAAAATATCTATCTCCGTGGACAAAGAAGAGCTAGCTCTCATCTTCACAACTCGCTGATTTTTTTTACTGCAGAAACAAACTCTTTTACTTCCTCTAAAGTATTATACAACCCAAAACTGGCCCGTACCGTTCCCTCTTTAAAAGTCGAATTCTTATTATTTTCAGCATTGAACCAGGAATGGACGCAATGCCTTCCGCTTCTGACCATGATATTATGGGGATTGTTTAAGAGCAGAGAAACTTCATGCACCTTCTTTCCCTCGATTATAAATGAGACCACTCCGCCTCGCTTTTCCGCTTCTTTCGGTCCCAATATCTTCACTTTTTTATTTTCAGACAGTCCCCGAGTAGCCGCCTCATTCAGCTCATACAGGTGTTTCTTGATATTATTAATTCCTATATTATCCAAATATTTTATCGCTTCACCAAAACCGATTATGCCCGGATAGTTCTGTAATCCTGCTTCAAAACGTTCTGGAATCTTTTCCGGAACATAATCATCGTAGCTAGAATCCTGAACAGTCTCTCCTCCCACCATAAATTGGTCTAATAAGGCTAGATTTTCAGGGGTACTGATTAAAACTCCAATTCCATTCGGACCCAGCATCTTATGCCCAGACAAGGCTATAAAGTCAGCTTCCAATTTTTTTATATTAATCTCTTGATGCATCACTGCCTGGACGCAGTCAAGCAAGACCTTAGCATTATGCTTATGGGCCAGCCGGATTATATCTTTAACTGGGTTGGTTACTCCGTCTAGATTAGAGGTATAGACTACACTTACTAATTTAACTTTGTCTTTATGCTGGTTAAGTTTTTTAATCAGTTCATCCAGAGAAAATTCGTTTTTCGGTCCGGAATGGATTACATCATGCTTAATCAGCCATTTCTTCTGTAATTTCAGCCAGGGGATTAGATTGGAATTATGCTCCTTATCTGAGGTTAAAACTACCTCTCCGTTCTTGAAGGGAAAACTGTTGGCAACTAAATTTATCGCTTCCGTACAGTTCTTGGTGAAGATTACCGCCTCTTTTTTCGCTCCGAAGAAATTAGCTATCCTTCCGCGGGCTTCATCTACCGCTTCTTCAGCCTCTTTAGAGATCTGATGATTGCTTCTTCCTGCACAGCCGGAATATTTGTAATAATATTCTTCCATTTTCTTCAAGACTTGTTTGGGGCGGATGGACATGCAAGCATTATCAAAATAGATTATCGGCTGCTCGTTTATTTTTCTTTCTAGGAAGGGGAAATCTTTACGCAACTCTTTAAATTCAATTTTCTTGCCGAAGAGCTTGTCTAGCATATTATCATTAAATTTAGTTATAATTTATTAAACCTATCCCTAAAATAACTTAATCCCTCTTAAAAATTGCGTAATAAACCATAATTAATATAATCAGCGCCACCAAACCAACCAATCCATACCCAAACCAGTCAATATTAGTAGAAAGCTGCCTTTCATAGACTCTCAACTGTTTCGGGCCGATAAATACTTGATCATTAACGAAAATAGTGGGAGTACCCTCCAGATTCATCTTTTGAATCTCATAGAGCTGTTTCCCAAATAAGCTTTTGATCTCTTCAGATTCAGTACAAGTCATTATTTTTTGGGCCTCCTCTGTCTTACTCCCTTTCAAAACATTCAGCACTTTTTCTTTATTCTTAACTTCATCAACTGGCGCCTGCATCAAGGCATTATGAAACTGCCAGAATTCGTTAGGATTTTCCTGATACAAGCAATTTTCAATTAGGGAAATCAGTTCATCTTCTTTATGCAGAGGCAGATGCACAAAGACTAATTTTAGAGTATCTTTATTCTTGGTCGCTAATTCGTTGATTACAGCATTAACTTTTCTGGTATTCGGACAGGTATAACAACCTACATAAACCAATTGGTCTTTGACCTCTTTAGGATTATAGGTAGGGAACAAAGATAGATCAACACCTTTAATAGTAGGTTCAGTTCCCGAGATTTGCTCTTCGATATCCTCTGCACTGCAGGAAAGGGCCTGATCTGCTTTGGTAATCTGAGAATGGGCACCAGTAGGATCAAATAAGCATAATCCTTGCTGGTCATCTACACTTGGCCCATTGCAGTTGCCGTAGACATAATAATTATATCCTGAATAGCCGCTCCAGACCATGCTTAATAGCAATAGCAAGGTAAAAGTCCAGGATAAGAACTCAAAACGATGATAGATAATCTGAGCAGAACGAGGATGATTTTCCATAAACTTGCCGGTAATCGAGCTTTTTAATCTCAGATCTAATCCGGTATGGCATTTACGCAGGGTCATTTTTCTGAAAACGCAGTCAAAGGCCTCTTGAGCCAGCTTTCTATGGCTAGCAGAAAAGATGCCTAAGATCCCAAATACGATTAAGGCCAGGAAACAGATCATAGCCCTAAAGAATTAGTTTTGGTATATAAATCTAATTCCTTCAAAAAAGTCATTATAATTTTATTCAGCTCTTCTTCTTTTCCTTCAAAATCGTGGTTGCAATCTTTTATTTGGAAACAACTTGCTAGCTTGTTCTCTTTCTTTAAAGCTTCGAGAGCTTCTTTGATGGGAATTACGGTATATTCTTTTTGGTCGCCGATAATAACCAAGATCGGCACTTTGATCTTTTGGAACATCCTAAAATCTTTGCCTAGCCTTAAAGGCAATGCTTTAGATAATTCTGAGTTTGGCTTAAAGAAATTCAAGAATGAATCAGCGCTTTTAGGCAGGGCTTTCCCATGACAGAGCCATTTTTTTCTTAAAAAGATTTCTTTGTTTCCTGTATTTACTAAATTTTCAGCCTCGTCAAGTAATTCTTTAAACTGTTTTCTGCTCCAGCACTGTTCGACAGTTTCTCCATAAGAATCAGCAGGGCCCAATAGGATGACAGACTTAATCTTCTCAGCATATTTGCCTTTATTCATATAATAAACAGCTTTCTCTGCTCCTAAACTATGCCCCTGAAGAATAATATTTTCATACCCCTGTGCTAAGACATAATCTATCCACGCATCTATATCCAAGACGCAATCTTCAAAATGTTCAATTGCTGCTCCGGCATGAGGATAAATTTGCATTACCGCCGTACCTCGATTATTGGTAGATAAACTAGAAATGCATTTTTTCACCAATTCTTCAGTTAAAAGATTTAGAAAATAATTTTCATAAAAGTTACTTGCCGTGCCATGAATATTGATCAGTATTGTTTTACTCTTCGTAACTCTATGATATAATCCATAAAGGGGAAGATGATCTAAAGTCTCTATTTCTATTATTGAGCCCATCATTATTATCTGGAAAGAATAACAATTATTAAAGCTTTTTATTCTAATATTCAAAATTCTCGCGACCAGGGTCATTATCATTCTCAGGTTTCCTGCGGAAACCACCACCAGTCACATTCTGTCGTTACACTCCGAAGTTGCTTAACAACAACGACTGGTGGAAACGACTTTATTCTATTCGTTACATAAACTTTAAGAATAAAAGTGCTTGCTGAAAGCCCCATGGCCAGTAAAAAAACCAGTTTTGGTTATCACTACTATTTTCGTTATGCTCAGGCAAGGCCACCTCAATTGAATAGTATTCCTGCTGGAGAACCTCTTGATGAAGTTATTCCTAGAGAATTAGTCTGGGATAAGACTCTTTTTGGTCTGGTCTTATCAGTAAATGAGGGAGATGCTTTTAAAAATCTAACCGATCCAGGATTCGAAAGTATCCCCAACAAGTACCTACTTGATAATCCTCTTAGTTACGTGCATTACCAACTAGAAAAATGCTTCTATCATGGATTACGCTCTTTAGCCCAAAAACAGGGATCAAACATAATTACTGGATTGGAATTCTATGCTCTTAATCATGGTGTAGGAGCTTATTCTCCTTTGGACTGGCACCAGGAAGCTTTCAGGAAAAGCTTGGATAAAGTAGTTTCAGAAAGTTCTACAGAACCAAAAACTGCTTCATCTCCCCGCTAGGAGCTGATTTTTTATGGTCAACACTTAAATAATTAGGTTAGATTAATCTCTACCCCCAAGAGCATAGATATATTGAATATATACATTCTCGCTACTTTTTACGAAACATTTATAAATAGCACTCTCTAAAACTGTACTTCAATGGTTTACGAATATCAATCTACACCTAGAAGTACAGGACTAGGCCTACCTTACCAACAACGAGTATTAGTCATTGATGATAGTGCCTCTGATCGTATTTTAGCTGAAGCTAATTTCCTCGCACATGGATTTAGTGTAGATTCCGCCACCAACGAAAGAGAAGCTTTAACCTATTTACATAGAAAAAAATATGATGCAGTTTTATGCGATACCAGATTAGCGAATGGAGTTCATGGTCCTGATTTAGTAGACAGATTACGAGAAGTTCATCAAGGGCAGATTATCGGAACTTCTAGCAGCGAAGATGCAGATTTAGCCCAAAGCTGGGACGTAAAAGCAGTCAGATTCATCCCTAAACCTTTCGGAAATTATTCTGGCTACGTAGCTAGAATCAGAGAGATGTTAAGAGGAGAATAGATTTTTTTTAAATTCTATAATTTAATACAGAATTAACTATTTTACGAATTTATCTGATTTTCTTTCTTCTCCCTAATATATTCCCTCTTCTTTTCAGATCAGAATTGGATGCATCAAACTGGAAATTTCCATAGAATCCATTCAGATAGCCAACTACCCATAAAGGCCCGTTTTTAGTTGTATCTAATACTTTCTGGGGATCAAGTAAAGTAATTCTAGTCTCTGTTATTCCTTCCTGCTTTAATGGCCCCATTATACGATGGAACATTTTTTCTTTTCTATAAATCCTTTCTACTAACTTATTTTCCATAGGATTTAAATCAGCATATCCTGTTAAGGGGACCCGCAGGAAAGGATTACCAAATCCCTCAGAGGATAATCTTAATTGAGATAAATCGATAATACCGTAATAATTTCCATTATCTGTCTCGGATTCTGAATGCTCCACATCTTCCCGATAATGCCCTAATCTTTCTAATTGAGATAAATTATATTCAGTAAGTGGAACAAAACCAAATTCGGACGTTTTTTCATGCCCTAAACATGGTTTACCCCTATGAGTAAAATAAGTTAGACCATCTCCCGGAAAAAAAGGAATAGCTCTTATCTCAGCAGAAGTAATTCCTCTGGTTAATATCTCTGCTGCAGTTAATACCATATCTGCTTGTTCATAAGCCTCTCGGAAACTATTCCCAGCAATGATCTCCAGTTTTTCAGTTCGCATGATCTAATTAAGCTTCCAATTAAGATTTTTATCAAAACAAAAAACAATCCTAAAACAAATTTAGTCCGTAAAGCACAAACAAAGGCGCAAAGACTATCGCAAAGGTATTGATCACTTTAATTAAAGCGTTCAGGGCCGGACCAGCAGTATCTTTGAAAGGATCTCCGACAGTATCTCCTACCACTGCAGCTTTATGTGCATCCTTACCTTTTCCGCCGAAGTTTCCGTCTTCAATATACTTCTTGGCATTATCCCAGGTAGCTCCGCTATTAGCCATAAATAAAGCCATCATTAAGCCAGAAAGAATGGTTCCAATCAGTAATCCGCCCAAAGCTTTTATTCCTAATAAAAATCCGACTAATAAAGGGGCCATGATGGCAATTACTGCCGGTAAGATCATGTTCTGTAAGGCAGATTTAGTTACTATATCTACACATTTAGCATAATCTGGTTTAGCTGTACCTTTCATGATTCCTTTGATAGTCTTAAACTGTCTTCTAACCTCTAAGACGATTTTATTAGCAGAATTGCCTACTGCTCTCATGCATAAAGATGAGAAAGCAAATGGCAGCATCGCTCCGATGAACAATCCTACGATTACTGAAGGACTAGTCAACAAGAAACTTATGGGAACATCCACTGCATTATTGATCTCCTGAGTAAAAGCTACAAATAAAGCTAGAGAACCAAGCGCAGCAGAGCCGATGGCATAGCCTTTAGTTACTGCTTTGGTAGTATTACCTACCGCATCTAAGGCATCAGTAGTTTTCCTTACTTTTGCATCTAATTTGCTCATCTCTGCAATTCCGCCGGCATTATCAGTAATCGGTCCATAACTATCTAAAGCAATAATCATTCCGGTTAAGGAAAGCATGGAGACTGCGGCAATAGCAATACCATAAACTCCCGCTAGCATATAAGCAGCGGCAATGCCTCCGCAAATTACTAATACCGGAAGAATGGTAGATTCCATCCCAATGGCTAATCCGCTGATTAAGTTCGTTCCAGCTCCAGTAATAGAAGCTTCGGCCACTTTTTTTACCGGACCAAAACTTTTACTGGTATAATATTCAGTAATCATATTAATCAATAAAGTAATCACTAATCCCACTAAAGAAGCCAGGAATAAGTTCAATGGATTTCCAGTATACCAGATAATCCCATAGAATCCTGCAGCAGAGAGTATTCCAGAAGCGATTAGGCCTTTGTATAATGCCCCCATAATATTTTTCTTTCTTCCCAGGCGTACAAACCAGCTTCCTACTATAGTACTAATGATAGCTACACTGCCTAACATTAAAGGTAATTCAATAGCCATTTTATAGGTAGAAGAGACTGAAGGAATTAAAGCTAGTAACATAGCCGCAAGTACAGTAACAACATAAGTTTCGTAAAGGTCTGCGCCCATTCCTGCGCAGTCTCCCACATTATCTCCCACATTATCAGCGATAACTGCCGGATTTCTGGGGTCATCTTCAGGAATACCTGCTTCTATTTTACCTACTAAATCTGCACCCACATCTGCAGCTTTAGTATAGATCCCGCCGCCCACTCTGGCAAAGAGGCTAATTAAAGAAGCTCCAAATCCTAAGCCTATTAACATTGCTGGGTCTTTAAAGATGGCATAAAAGACACTCACTGCAAATAAAGCTAACCCTACAACTGCCATTCCGGTAACTGTTCCACCTTGGAAAGCAACTTTTAGAGCTTCGTTCAAGCCTTTTTTAGCGATATTAGCAGTCCTGACATTAGCTCGTACCGATACGCTCATCCCGATATAACCAGCTAAACCAGAAAGGATCGCTCCGAAAAGGAATCCTACTGCCACTGGCCATTTAAAGAGAATTCCTAATATAACGGTAATGATTACCGCAAAGATGGCAATAGTTTTGTATTGCCTGGCCAGATAAGCCATCGCTCCTTCTTTGATGGCACTGGCAATTTCCTGCATTTTTTCTGTGCCTGGCTCTAATTTGTTAATTTTCGATGCTAATATCCAAGAATAGCCTAAGGCCATCAAACTAATTATTATCGCAATTATTTCTATCATTAATTCCACCCCCTATATATAGGATTTTAATAAGACTTTTATTAATTTCTTAAGGTTTAATTAAAAGGTTTATATATTTTATTGTAGTGGGAGAGTAGTTAGGAATAAATTTATCCTGCCTCTATAATCCTTCTCTCTTTCACCTAACAGAAAAGCTTATATACCAATTATGGATAATAATATCCAATTATGGATAATAAACTAAAGATTATCAATTATTTAGGGAAGAACTTAGGTAAATATTATACCATGCATGAATTAAGCAAGTTACTGGGGATTCCCTATGCTACTTTTTACCGAACTATACCGGAGATGAAAGATTTATTGATTATTAAAGCAGTAGGCAAATCAAAAACTATTCAACTAAACTTAGAGAACCCCATCACCAAAGCTCATCTGACTATTTCCTCTGATGAAGAAAAGAAAGAGTTTCTCCAAAATCAACCAATAATAAAAAAAATAGAAAGCGAATTGAACTCTAAAGATGTGGTTATTTTATTTGGAAGTTATGCTAAAAAAACGCAGCACGAACAGAGTGATATTGACCTGTTAATCATCAACAAAGACGGAAACAAAAGCATCTTTTTTTCTAAGAATGAATTATTGTTTAAGAAAAAGATTAATCCTATTTTTGTAACCAAGAAAGAATTTGAGCTAATGCTTAAAGACAAAGAGGAAAATGTTGGCAAGCAAGCTTTAAAAAGTAATGTAATTCTTAAACATCCAGAAGAGTTTTGGGGGTACGTCTTAAATGCAATTCGATCAGGATCAATATCAACAGATGTTTAATGATTCTCTAAAGCAAAGAAAGATTAAAGAATCACAAGACATCTTCAAAATTAAACTCTTCTTACAGAAAGCAGAAAATAGCCTGCTTATTGCTAAGCATATTAAAGAGATAAGACCAATCCAGGGCCAGCCTTCCAAACTTTATTGGAATTATTGGGCCATTACTATCTCTTATTATTCAATGCTTTATGCAGCAAAAGCAGTTATATTATTCAAAGGCTATGAAGTAAATAATCATGATGCAGCTCAGATTGCACTCGGGCACTTATTGGTTCCTGACCAACTGGAAAGAGAAGACTTAGAAATTCTTAATCAGTCGCATAAAATATTTGAGGATGAATATGTAAACTATTTTGAAGATGCTAAAACTGAAAGTCATATCGCCCGGTATTCTGCGATTAAGTCTTATTCAGAAAGGAGACTGCAGGAAATCTTTGATAATGCCACCAAATTTGTGGCAAAAGTATCCCTGATTTTAGAAGATTATTAGTCCAGAATAATTCACTTTCACCCAATCAATACCACTCTCTTCTTCTGCCTTATAGTCAAATAAGGTAGACTCAATTCTTTCTTTAGTTCCACATCCTGAGTAAGTATTAAATCACCATTCCTAGAATGTTTTATTAATTCCGTATCAACATAACCTATAGAAGGTAGAACAGTTATCTTTTTGACCTTAATAATCCCCAGAGCCAGTTTAGCCGCCCGCTTGAACTTTTCTCGTTGTTCTTCCTGAATCTTTTTCAATTCTTTGATGGTTCCTTCTAGAACACAAAGCTCATAGGGAAAATCATAAGCTTTTTCTAGTTCTGTAATCAAATCTATTTTAAACTCAGCAATAGCCATTAAGGCGTTAGTATCCAGGATGATTTGTTTTCGGTTTTGCATTTTATTATCTGAATTTCAAGCTTTATTTAATGATTTATATACTTTTTCAGAAAAATTCAATTTCTTTAGACAAATCTTTTAAATTACATCACCTTAAAAAATAAAGCCATGAAACTTACCCGCACCCAACGCCTGATTCTTTATGCTCTAGGAAGATTTTATGATTCTTTAAATCAGCCTTTGAATGAAAAGCATCTAAGTTTAAAGACCTCTAAGATTGCTTTTATTGAATTACTCTTGACTTCTGGGATCATTACCAAGCAAGAGCGGGCTTTGTATAAAAACTTAGAGATTTTGGAAGAAGGAAACTTGATCAAATACGATCAAAGAAAAATAAACTTGACCAATAAAGGAATCAAGATTCTTCAGAAGATCGATAAAGAAGCCCAGCAATTCATCGCGATCAGAGAATTCTTCAGCGAGCCCAAGAAGCCGAAGAGGAGATTACAGACTACCATCAATTAGATACTTGTTATCTTTATTGCGGGGTAACATTTATAAGTAGTGGGTAATTTTATTAATTATATGTCCCCCACCAGAAGAAAAGCAGCTTTCACTTTGAAAGATATTCTGAATAACTATCGAACTATAGATTTAATCTTAGATTCTGCACAGATCACTAAAAGAACTGATCGGGAATCCTCTTTTTGCGCGTACGGGGACTTTAAAAGATATGAATTTACCCTGCCTTTAGAAGAAGAGCCAGAATGTTGTTTTGGAGAAAGTGATACTGGCGGAATGGTTTATACTAAAGAGGGGTATGGTTTATGGATACCTGAATATGCTTCTAAGATAGTTTATTTTCATACCCATCCATCATTTACAACAGCAATCCCTTCGACTGAGGATTTAGAATTCCAATTAGGGGTAATTTCAAAAAATTGGGATGGCAGTCCCTACCATTTTTTTAATCCGGTTTCAATCGTAGGTCATTATACTTCGGTAGATAAAACGGTTCGTTTATTCATTGGACAATTTGTCTTGCCTACTGAAAAAACATCTTGGGAAAGATGGAAAATAATGAACCAAGATCTTCCTGCCAGACTTGATTCTTTAGTTCGGCAACAAATCGGAGACCAACACTTAGAATTTGATTTTTCAGATTTGGAGCTTCCTGAAAAAGCTGCTCGAGTTTTAAACTCAACCGGAAGATATGCAGCTCAAACTCTCTCTTTTCCGATTAATAAAGAATTTGAATATTGGGATAAAGTTGAAAATTGGAAAGGATTTCCATTGCTGGCACTCCCTTTTACTTATCAGTTAAAAGAATAACGAAAATCTGTTCATTCGGGGCTGACCACGGACAAAGTCCGTGGTTTTTCCGCCCCTCATCTTTGAACAGATTTTCGAACTAGAAATGGTGGCAAATTAATTACGGACTTCGTCCGTGGTCTTAGACCAACACCATTTCTAGTAATTGCGGCTTATCCCTTCATCGTATACTCAAAATAATCATCCCAGGGATTCTCTAATTTCATCATCTTAGCAATAGACAATTTCTCGAAATGCCTCCGGAACGGTCGCATGGAATTTCCATGTGCTGAAATCGCTACATTCACTTTATCTTTTTTCATCCGTTTCAATAAGTCTGCAATAAAAGCATTGACTCTTTTCTCTACCATCTGGATGCTCTCTCCACCTGGTGGAGCTTGGGCATAACTTCTGCGCACTATCTGCAAATCAGCCTCTCCGTGCTTCTTGATGAAATCTTTTTTTTCTTTCCCTGTGAGAAGGTCTATCTTATGCCAATGCAGCATGGTCTTATAATCTTCTTCTCCTGCGATCTTAACAAATTCTTGATGCGACTTACCCTGTAATCTCCCGTAAGAGCGTTCAATGATACGATCATCTGTGATCACTCTCTTGCATTCAGGATGATATTTGAGCACCTCCTTTAATGTATCTTTAGAACGAGAAAGATTAGTCTGGTAAGCGATATCTATCTTTTTCTTCTTTAGTTTCAAAGCTAATCTCTTTGCCTGTTCTATACCAAGAGGAGTCAATTCTGAATCTTTCCAACCCGTAAAGCGATGCTCTTTATTATAGTGGGTCTGGGCATGGCGAAAAACATAAATTTTAAGTTTCATCATTAACCTCTATTCTGACGATTTTGGAGATAATTCCGTACCAATTCTTCTACGATAGGCGACATTCCTTGATGACTACGAGAACAGTACCCTCTAAATTTATTGAATAGCTCTTCATCCAGAGTGAAGGTAGCCCTGCTTTTATATTTAAGTTTTCTTAATTTTCCGGTCTTATCCAAATCTTCCAAAAGCAGAAATAGCTCTTGGTTTTGGTTAATAATCTTTTTAATTTTTTCTTCAGTAGAGAGCATTTTTGATCACCCGGCTAATTTTTTCTATGGATTTATAATGGCTTTTAGCTAGGAAATGGAGGTTCTTTACTATTCTCTCTTTATCCCAAGCCATTCCTTTTTCTTCAAAGTATAATATGACCAAAGCTAAAGCTGTTCTTTTATTACCATCCTCAAAGGCATGATCGGTTAATAAGCTTCTGATCAGATAAGCTAGTCCGTAAAGCCAGTTTTTCTTTAACTTAAATTGGGATAAAGCAAATTCTAAACTACTTTCATTCTGAAACTGTCCTTTCTCTCCAATCTCTTGGTTTATTCTGATTATGTCTTTTTTGGTTAGTTGAATCATTTTACTAGTTTTATTTATTCAATATCTTTACCTAACTTTTTATTCATACTTATTCATACTAATATGAATAAAAATAGTCCCAACTATATAAACTTTACCTAAAAATAACTAGATTTAACCTATATTATCAACCTAAACTAACCTCGGCCTTCTTAACATTATTCAGTTCTAGATTAGTAAAAGTGTGTTTTTCTAAAATCATCTCTTCATCATCTTTAAAGTCATAAACTGTTCTTTTGATTGCTAGTCCAGAATATTTATCAATAGAAACGCTTATTTTACTAATTTTTTCTTTAACCATCTCAAATACTTCTAAAGATCTGCCATCAAAGGTTTCATCCTGGGACTTAATTGCGCTTTCCGGCAGGTCCTGAACTAAATCTTTAGGTGTAAATTTTAATTTTTCAGATTCATATCTGATCTCATATTTTTTTCCTCTGTCTTTGTCGCATAAACTTGATTTTAAAGTACAAACTATCACTGCAGTTTGGGCTTTAGTATCCAAATACACTTCAGAGTAATATCGTCCATCAACAGTCTTTTGAGGTTCAAGATAGGCTTTTTTAATTAGATTATCTTTGATATATATATTATAATAAGGTTCAGGAATATAATTCCCTCCAAAATTACGAATACTTAATTTATAGACATACTGGTAATTATTTACCTCTTTGCTTTTGGCCTTTAATTGAGCTAATTCAGGATCATAGGTTGCTTCTGGAACTATGACTGCCTGGCTTTCCTCTACTGCTGCTTCAGCTATTTCTGGAACGATGGCTTGGCTCTCTTCAACTGCTTTATTACCCTCTCCAACCTGTTCTTTCACCAGTTCTTTTTTAGATGCACAAGAGATAATTAATACACCTAATAATATCATTACTAGAATTAAACCAAATTTATTTATCTTTCTCATTGCTAACCTCATTTTTTAAGAATAAAGATTAATTTCTATTTAAAGATTACTTATTTCAATAGTATTATCAAATTAACTTTTCCAAAGGTAAACCCTACTCCTTGGCACTCTTCAGTTTGCTCATCACATTAAAATTATATCGCAAACTATATAAATAAACCACCTCTTTTAGCTAAAGTTACGCACAAATATGTAGGCATCGTGTCTACATTGAGAGGACTTTAACTAAAAAGATGTAAAAATTAAAGTCCGAACATATACTTATCATAAGGTGAGTCAAAATCGCAAAACAAACTGTAGAAGCATTGATTGAGGGAGGTAAAGCTACTGCTGCACCTCCATTAGGTCCGGCTTTAGGGCCAACCGGCTTGAATATAGGCCAAGTTATCTCTGAAATCAACAAAAAGACTGAAGATCTGAAAGGTATGCAGGTTCCGATTAAGGTTATTATTGATACTGCTACCAAAACCTTTACTATTGAAGTAGGTACGCCTCCATCTTCTGCTTTGATCAAAAAAGAAGCAGGAATTGAAAAAGGCGCTTCTAATCCCTTAACTGATAAAGTTGCGGATTTAAAGATCGAGCAGATCATCAAAATCGCTAAAATCAAAGAAAGTTCATTATTAGGCTCAACCCTTAAATCTAAAGTTAAAGAGATAGTGGGCAGCTGTCATTCTATGGGTATTTTGGTAGAGGGAATGGCTGCACCTGAAGCTCTTACTGCCATTAACGCTGGTCAGTTTGATGAGAAGATCAAGTCTGGTAAGACTGAATTGACTGCAGAAGAAAAGAAACATCTCGATGAAGAGAGAAAAAGATTACAATCTGAGATCGAGCAAAGAAGAGCTGAATTCGAAGCTAAAGCTAAAGAGATTCTTAAACTCTTCGAGACTGAGCCTCGTAAGGCTAAGAAAGCCATGGAAGAAGCTGGCATACCTCAAGCTATCATTAACGAGATTGTGCCTCCCGAAGCTAAGAAAGAAGAGGCTGGGGCAAAAAGCGGAGCTAAAAAGTAGTTTTTTAACTTCTTTTTTTTTGTTTTTATTTTAAATTAATCTTTTTTTTTTAATGTAATGTCTATAATACCCAATGAAATTACTAATCAAAAAAGAACTTTCTGCAATAATTCCCATCGGCGAAAAAATAATACCATTATAAAGTACCAAGATTGACGTACCGACCATCATCAGTTTTCTCATTAATCTATTATCTTTTTGAAAATTACCGATAATAAATATAACTAAACCCACATAAATAATTAGATCATAGATTTCTTTATAGGTAAAGAATAAAGAAATTGTATTCAAGAGAATAAAGAGGAATAAGAATTTCTTATTGGTAGTAAAGTAACAGGTGATAAATCTTAAAATCGAAATAGAAACAATAACTCCAGCAGCGATTTTATTTAGTAAGAAATAATGTACGCTAATTAGGCTGGCGGAGATAATTAGACAAAGAAAAGTATATTCTCGTTTTTTATATTGTAGGCTTAAAAAATCAAAGCCCATGGCCATAAACATGACCACCTGGGAAATGATAAAAGAAACAGTTAGTAAAACCATAATCTTATTTACCTTTTCATCCCAGAATTATTCTTAACCCCGACTATGGTCTCAGAAAGAGATTCTATCTGTTCACCTAACTTTTTCGTCTTGTTGATTTGTTTAATCAGTAAAATAGTCAAAATAATCGATTCAATTAAGAGAATGACCACAATAATTCCAATTAATAAAGTAATCTCCACCAAAGGAATATCCACATTATAAACTAACATCTTTTAAACCTCTTTAAGTAAATCATTTTTTAGGTTCTTATAAACTTTTCTAATAAAAAAATGGCGCCGCGACCCGGACTTTCTCGCTAACGCTCGAAGCTTTGTCGCCCTGAGCGCCAACATTTGAACCGGGATACCCTCTCCCGAAGAGCAGAATTACTCTACTCTTTTGCGGGAACAAGCTAAACGGTACTTACCTGTAATTCCAGGCTTGCGCAGTACCGGGTTGTGCCATCGCGGCGTAGTTGTCGGATGGCGACCAGAAACTGGTTTCTGAGTATGCCATCACGGCTTAAGAAAGTAAATCTAACTGTTATTTATAAAATTTGGGGTGAGATTAAAGAATTGGAGCTATTTTGTTCCTCTTCTTTTATTTTGATCAAAGGTTAATATTTTACCCACAACCTCAATATTTTGTGGAGGTTGGTAATCTGGAACTGCCCCTCTCACAGAATTGGAATAATCATCATGCATCCTACGATATTCATTCTCCATATCTTCGATTAGTAAAGCCGAACCATATGTTCTTAATGCCCTTAAGCCTTGATACATATTTAATTTCCTCATCAAGATAAAATCTGGCGAAGGGGGGATTTGAACCCCCAACCTCCACGTAACCCAGTTTCATTTTCAGTTAGTCATCGGCTTTAAGCCTCATTGCTCAATACATATGAGCGTGGCGCTATAACCAGGTTAAGCTACTTCGCCAAGGCAGTATTTCCTCTAGTTATTTATGAATCTTTCTTTTTAAAATAAAGAATTATATAATATTTCTTTCTACCTAAACAACTTCGCCACTTCTTCAACAGTCTTATTTCTTGGATTTTTAATAATCGAATGCATACTCCCGCCTTTATCTCCATTAAATCTAGGAAAAATATGCAGATGCAGGTGCGGAACTACCTGTCCGCCAGCAGAATTATGGTTCCAGCCGATATTAAAACCATCCGGATGAATCTTTTCTTCAATTAATTTCATCACTTTTTTAATAAAATTAACTAAACCCTTGCTTTCTTTATCTTCTAATTCATAGATCGTACCAGCATGTATTTTAGGAATGATTACCGTATGTCCTAGAGCATGAGGATGGATATCTAAGAAAGCCAAGAAATCTTTATCTTGATAGACTTTATGCGCAGGGATCTTCCCGCTTCCGATCTTGCAAAAGATGCAATCTTCCATTATTTTGTTAAGAAGTTTAATTGGGTTTTTATGGTTTGCGGTAACGAAAACTTGCCTTTACATTAGCAAGTTTTCGGAACAGAAATTTAGCGCCCTAAAGGGCTGGGCCTTATACCCAGCTAAATTTCTGTAATTTCTCGAAAAATAATCTTAACCAAATTAATTTCTAATTATTGAAACTTTTTCATACCAAGCTCTTCCAATTCCTGCCAAATTGCAGTAACTCTTACTACTGTTGTTTCTAATAAGCCCGGTAATTTATTAAAATATCTTTGATGCATCCTTTCACTCGTCTGATAATCTCTAATCTTATCTGATAAAGTGATTATACCCCTCTGAGGTCTAATTTTGTCAGCAACAGAAATTATCTTTGCTTCGATAGTATTAGGCATTAGGTCTACTGCTTCAGGATAGCCGAGTATGCTAGTTTCTTCAGGAGTTAAACCGCCCAGCGCATGTCGTTGAATCAAATTTCCAAAGTCAGCGTATCCTAATTCAGCAAGCAACCGGCCAGTTTCATATTCATGAAAATCTTGGTGAGGAGAAACTCCTTTTTCGAAGTCATATTTCCATCTTCCAATATCATGTAAGAACCCACCAATCTTTAATAGTTCAAGGTCAAGCTGAGTCCCTGCTTCAATAATTTGAGCTCCGATTAACCCACAATTAGAACTAACTTCTTGAGAATGGCTTAATAATACCCTTGGAACAGGATATTCCTGAAATAAACGATCTGCTTGTGAGGGGGTAGGATATTCCATTAGCTAGAGGGCAGAACCGTAATTAATAAACTTTTAGGTCAACATTTACTCTTTTTAATATCCAAAACAAAAACTCTTATAAACTATAATTGATTCATTATAATAAGAAATAATTATTGATCAGAAACAATTCAAAAGAGGTAGATATTTATGGAAAAAATACATATTAATCAGTCTGTGGCCATTCTTTGTGATGGTAATAATATCGAAAGAAGCGTGCATGAAGTTGCCGGCAATACCCACACTATGCTTAATTTCGATACGGTCATCCCTAAACTATTGGGCGGAAGGGGATTAAACCGCTTGTTCTATTTCCGAGAAGGAGAGAACATTTCTGAGAAATTAGCTGAAAGACTGCATAATAATTATTATGGCTCAGTTATTCCCTGCCATAAATCTGCAGATATTCCTTTATCCATTAAAGCCACCCAATTAGCAGGAAAAGTAGATGCAATTATAATTATGTCTGGTGATTCAGATTATGTAGAGTTAGTCAGACATTTAAAATCAGAGGGAGTCCGGGTAGAGATTGCCGCAGTGGAGAAGACTACCGCCAGAATTTTAATCAGTGAAGCAGATTATTTTCATCCTATCACTAAAGAGGATTGGTTCTCTTATAATCCTCCGGCTGGGAAAGGAAAGGGAAGGAGATAATTAATCTTTACAGATTAGAAGAAATCCCATTATATCTGCATCATTGGATTCAGGATCTTTACCTAAAGAAAAATCTTGCGACAATTTAATTCCTTTCTCATTTTTTTTTGCTTTCTGAACTATTGATTGATGGTATTCAAATAATGATCTGACTAATCCTCCTGTTCTATAATCATACCCGTACAATTGAATATCTCTACCCGGACCTAAATCTAAACGTAACCATGATTCTTCATTAAATGCCAATTCTAATTCCGATAATATACTCTCTAACACTTCCGGAGTGGGTGCGGGTTTTAATATTTGAGGAAAAACATTTTGATATACTTGTCTAGCTCCCTCATATAATTCAATATTTTTAGGAGTTTGGTCGGGTAATTGTGCTGGACCTGTAACAACATTAAAAGGTAGTATCGTAGTATACCATCCGATTACATGTCCAACACCCCCGGTACGCGGATCAGTTAATCTTCCACCACCAACCAGTCTTTCACCATTATAATCAGAGTTATCTCTAAGAGCATCTGTAACCTGCCTAGTTTTTGCAAACCCATTCTCAAAAATTTCTCTTGCTCCATCAACCCTAAAATCATAACCATAATGAATTAAATTGCCCGTATGTAACCTAATCTTTTCTGGAGTATCAACTAGGGGGACAGCAGCAAGCATCTTCTGATCAATTTCAGAAAAAGTATCCTCAGAACTAGAGATTAG
>DATDTM010000032.1:0-27082 GCA_035290865.1 Candidatus Nanoarchaeia archaeon | reverse complement strand
GAGCATAGTGGTCGTGCAGATAGTTTCGAACTTCGTTATGATTCCATTTATTTTCTAGGTAAAATTTACGTAGTTCGATAATAATCATTGGATTTTGCAGTTTCATTCACCCCACTTAATCCCACAGGATTAAAAGGGGGTAAATCCAATGAACCTAGACAATAATTCTATCTTCTCCACTCCCAAAACCTTTATAAGCTTAAGATAAATAGTCTGCTCTTAGAATTAATAATTAGTTTAAAATAGAGGTGAATAAAGATGGGATTTCCAGAATTAAAATTTAACGCAAGACCATTAGTCAAAGAGATATCCTGCCAAAGCTGCGGATCATTGATTTCTAATCCAGA
The DNA here is from genome assembly GCA_035290865.1 of Candidatus Nanoarchaeia archaeon. Lineage (GTDB taxonomy): Archaea > Nanobdellota > Nanobdellia > Woesearchaeales > GW2011-AR9 > DATDTM01. The sequence continues at coordinate 26,735 of DATDTM010000032.1, read as the reverse complement.
TGGCTATGGTACAGAGATGGATAGGGCCAAAAGCAAGGATTATTGTAATTATTGTTATCAGCGGGGAGAGTTCATCCAGAACTTGACCATGGATCAGATGACCAAGAAGACTGCCGGGTTTATCTATGCACGATTGAAAGTAGGTAAAGAAGAAGCTTACGAAAAAGCTAAGAAATTAGTTCCTACCTTAAAAAGGTGGCGAGGTCTGTAATTTCAGGACGATCTTTTTTTTCTTCTCTGTTCTTTAGTTGATCTATTTCCGGGTATAGTTCTGCTGAAGAGTGATCAGTCTTTCTTTCTCTGCTTTGGGCTAGTTCGCTCATCAAACTTAAATCAGTATTGATGGAGTCTATCTCTGCTCTGGTTCTACTCTGATCATAGCGGTTAGATTCGATCTCCATCCTTCCCAGATGCTGATGCAAAGCGAGGAGGTCAAGCTCTCTTTCAGTTCTGGAATAATAGGTCTTGTATCCGAACCCACGGGTAATCATAATCTCTACCTGTTCAGGAAAGCTTAGCATTAAGATTCACAGGAATCATTTTAATCCCCTTTAATTTAAACTTTTGGGTCGATTATTCTTTCTTAAGACGGGTTGTTTAATAAGTATTATAAATGACCTGTTGATTAATTAGATTATGTTGACTATCGAAAGATTATTAACACAGGGAAAGACTTTACCTTGGGCAAAACAGGAAGCGCATTTTACTGAAGCAATCGGAAGTATTCCTGTTGTTGTTCCTAAAGCTGAAGAATCTTTAATTGCAGGATTATACAACCACAGAGGAAGGGCCAGAAGAATGCTGGGGAATTATGCAGATTCCAGAGCTGATTATCAAATGGCTTTAGCCATCACTACTGACCCAGACCAGAGAGCTCTGGCTAGAATTAATCTTGCTGATGTTCATCGAGTGGGATTTAAAGATTTTCCGCAAGCCCACGCAAGTTTAGACGAGGCGCTTACATTTATTGAAAACGGGACTCTTATCCATGCTCAGGCAGTAGACCAAAGGGGATTAATCTTCCGGGCAGAAGGGAATTACGAAACTGCCTTGGCTTGTTATCGAAGGGCGATTAATATTTGTGCAGAGTTATTAAACTTAGATCTTAAAGAAGAATATGACCCTTATGTAGATGCTGGATATTCTATGAGAGTATTGCGCAGTTTATCTGCTGAGGAAGTCTTTGACCGCTTAGCGCAAATCTATCAGCATCAGGGCGAGGCAGCTTTTGATTCTTTTAGAGAAAGTGAGGAGATTAATCTGATTCAGTTGGCTATAGAATCCCAGAAGAGGGTAATAGAATTATGCACAGAACATAAGCTGCCTAATTCCACTAATTCAATTTGTAATGCCAAGAAAATGCTCGGGCTGATTGATTTGAGGCGGGGGACTTTCGGAAGCGCATATGAATATCTCTCAGAAGCTTTGAAATTAGCTGGTGAGGAACTTAAATATCCTCGGGCGATAGGAATTACCTCTCTTTATCTGGCGGAAAGTATTTTAGCTTTGAATAGAGGCCAAGAGGCAGTGAGCTATATAAAGACATTTGTAGATCTGGTTAGAGTAGGTTCTATCCCTGCACACGATTATTCCATCATTAAACCGCATGTCCTGGAGACCTTGCGCTTATCTAAACAATTTGGGTTTACCATTCCAGGATTTGAAGAAGTAGCTAAAATGGTTGGATGATTAATTCTGTTCTTTTTTCTTTTCCAGGTTTTTTATTTGATTCTCTTGATCTTCCCGATCCGGATCTTCTTTATTTCTTTTTTCTTTCTTATTCTCCTCATTATCTCTTAACCATCTTTTCCATCTTAGAATAGTATAATTAACCGGATTCTTTAGCCGTCCGCAAAGAGCATCCGGATGGCAGATCCCTAGATTTTTATAATAAGCCTCATTATCGCAGTTGGGAGGAAGCTTTTCGCCGGGAGTGAAATACCGAACCTGCCCTCGAATATAATTTTCGGGCAGAGGGCTTTTATTTTTATCTTTATTCCAGAGAATAATATAATTTTCAATTTCTTTCTTCTCCCAGCCGATCTTGCCTAAAAAATTCATTAAAATAAAAACTGCTCTTTTTCTGCCGTCAATCAGGCCATTGGCGATAATTTGTTTGATGCAGGGGGGGAAGAAATCCTCTTTGATGGGACTTTCTATCTTTACCTCTTCGAAAGTGGAAGAATTAATAGCTTCTCTCTTTTCTTCGGTCTTAACTTCAAAATCCCAGGCATTGAGCAGCAGCCTGCGGGCGCTTTCTTTGATATTATTTCGATCTAGAAATTTAAAAGACGAAAGATTGATCAAATCAGGATGGGCACTATTCTTCTCAAATTCTAATACTTTTTCCGGATCGATAGGAAGACTGGCTAATCCAGATTTCTCGTGTAGGCTATAGGGCATACGATATAAATGGCGGGAGGCTATCAAGATGGTATCTATCTCTAAGAACGGTTCAACATTTAGGCAGGGAATCAAAGTTCCCCATAGGTCTTTCTGGTAATAAATGATCTCTTCGTTCTTAGCACCGGTTTTTTCCATAATCTTAGAAAAATCATTTCCCTCAAAGTCCATGATTTTCTGGGCTAATTGCTCTTTGATGTTCTCTTTGAGATAAAAAGCGATTTTCTTAGGAGCTTCCGGAAACAGATTTTTAGTTTCTAAATTATTGATCTGTTGAGGAAAAGCTTCAAAAGGTACTCCTAGATGAAAGCCTTTATTCCCACTAAACTTACTGGAAATATTTTCTACTCCGCAATATTTTAAGAATTGGACCACTAAATGCGCGCAAATCTTGCTATAGTCAATAAATTTACAATCTATATCTAAAACCAAGTCCCAGCCCATTCTTAGTTCGTCCAATTCTTTTCGGGATAGTTCGCTGTTTAATTCTTTGGGATTGGACCAGAGCTCTTCGCTGATGTGGAATGAAGTGGCTCCTCGTTTGGCTAACTCTAAGATTTCCTGAGGATACATTAAAATATCCGGGCGCTTGCCGAAACTATCTCCATAACGTAACCCTACTTCTTTATTGAGGGCATGCTCTATCATCGCTTCTTGAATTTCTTTCCGTTTGTAATACCGAAGGCAGGTGCCTTTATCTAGCATGGATTGCTGAATAAGAACTTCCTTTAAATTATTTATGGGGATGGATTGGTGGTTATGGCTGATTAGAATTATAATTAAAACTAATCCTCTCGCTGGACCGGCCTAAAAGATTTCTTTCTAAATTTAGAATTTGAATGTAAGGATTTAATTCTGTGCTTAGATTTACAAATAGAGGTTTTTTCTTCTGAGGAATAATTCTTTCTGTACTTTCAGCCAGCACTAAAGCTGCTAAACCCTGAAAAAGCAATCGCTTGTCTTTCAGGACTGCTTTCTGGGCAAGTTCCAGCAGCTGCTCTATATGCCGGCGATGAAGATATTGGGCAAATTCGGGAAAAGGCAATTGTTTTGCTCCAGCGTAGGCTGCGCCAAAACGATTATCGTAGGTTAGATATTCTTCTCCGATAGTCATAGTTACTAAAAACTTTCTTTCTCTTTTTGATAGACCAGCTAAAGCTCTCGCAGAGCATTCTGGACCAATCTTTGGTTGAGGAGCAGAAGCAGGATTAACTCTCGGTGAAGTAAAATAAGTCATTACAGAATCGTAATCAACTCTTGGTTTTGGCTGAAAGGTTACAGATTTAGGTCCTTGAGTTTTCATTCTGGCCAGAACTAAATTATGGCTGCCGAAGCGGGAAAGATGGGCAGATAAGTGCGGGTCAAGATTAGAAACGGTTATCTGGTTCTTTTTAGGAGCAGTTACTCTCTCTTCGCCGAAGAAAGCGCTGAGGGACTGAACTAAATCTGATAAATCTAAGGCCGATAATCCAGGATAGATTTCTAGTTTAGCTGTACTTTTATCCGAAGAGAAAATTACTTGATCAATATTTGCAGCTAATTGGGTATAGTTCACTTCATCCTCACCTGAGAATATCAAACCATCTAAAAACCAACCGAATAAAAATAGTTATAATTCTTTCTTAACTTCTTTCTCGAAATCTTCGACTTTTTTCTTTAAGTTCTTTAAAGCCTCTTTGATTGCTTTTCTGGGCTCTAAACCTTTAGTTTCCAGATGGAATTTAGGCACACCAACTAAAGGATGGCTTACTTTATAGGTAACGATTTCTATTCCTTTAATCTCCTGTAATTCTTTCTTGAGCAGATTACAGAAAGTATGGGTTTCGCCTTTTAGCTCAAAAATAAGCTTGTTTTTACTTTCCTCAAGAACTTTGAATTCCATCTTAGAGGTAATATTACAGGGGTGATTTATAAAGGTTTCCGAAAAGTTTTATTTTTCTTGGTCCGGCCTAAGTCTGATTTAAATGGTAACGGGATGAATGGGCTTCTTAAGTCAAAACTTACTCTTTAGTGGTAACATTTATAAAGTATAATTTTCCTCTAAGCTTAAAATGGCGATCAAAGAGTTTCCTACCAATGAAGTCTTAGGTCATCAATCCGAACATTGGGGAATTGAACGAATAGTTTTAGATTGTTTTAGTAATCATCTTTCTTCTGATAGCGGTGCCCAACAGGTTTCTATTAATTTTGTCGATCGTTTAGGGCAATTTATTTCTTACGAAAGAAGAGCAGAATTAAAATTTGAGGAGGTTGAAGCTATCGTGATTGAAGATGATGGAATCGGCTTTCCTAACAAGGCAACGTATATGACCTATAGTGATAAAGATGAAAATCTTCAGGCTATTGGAGAAAAAGGGGAAGGTCTCAAGAAGCTGCTTAAAGCTTGTCTGGAGCTGGGAATAGATGCAGAGGTTAGATCTACTTCCTTAGAAGATGGCCAGTTATGTTCTTGGCAAGGAAATTATTTTACTAAACCAGAGAGATTTAGGAATAGGCCGATTAAGGCTATTTATTCTAGAATTTCTGACCTGCCTCCTGCGGAGAAGACTGGATCTCTAACTACTTTTAAGAATCTTACCCCCGAACTATTTAGATTTTTTCAGAGAAGTTTAGAACAGAAAGTATTATTATTACGCCCGGACCAATCTCGAAGGTATAAAGGAAAAGCCGCAGAAATAGTTGATGAGGCTGGACTGGTCTTTATTAAAGGAGTTTATATCTCTGATGAATACAGACGACAGCTAGGCTTTACTTATGATTTCCGATTATTATCTCCTAATCGGGACCGTAATAATGTTAAACCTAATGAAATAAGATATGGCCTAAGAAAGTTTTTAGATGAACTTGCTGATCTAGATATAATTAAAAGATTGGTAAAGTTTGGAGAAGAAAGAAGATCACTCTTAGAGTTTGAAGTTTTATCAGCTGATTATGAAAAGCGAATTGATCCTGAGATCAAACAGCAGGTAATTGTGAGAGTTCCTGAATACGGTATTAAATCTATACCTCATTTTGAATTATGGAAAAACGCTTTTTATGAACTTTATAGCCAGAGAGCTGCGCTTTCTTCCAGCGAAGGCAGAGATTCCTTAGCCAAATTAAATGGATATCGAGTATTAGACCTAGAATCACATTTAGCTAGTTTTCTTGGTAATTCTGGTGTGCTGAAAACTAATCAATTAAAATTCAACGAGACTGACTTTTTATTGAGAGATGAAAGATATGCTTCTTTAGAGGAGGTTAGAATATTCCCTGAACCGACTTCTTTTACTTTAGATTATGGAAGGATTAATTGGGGTGCATTACGAATTATGTTAGATACGGTTAGCAACCATGTTGATTCAGGTGGTAGTCTGGTTAAAATTGAGTATCAGGTTAAGCGTGGAAAATCTGATGAAGAGGTTGAGCTTCCAATTCCAGAAGCTGGTTTTGGCCAAGAAGTGCAGGTGGTTCTTTTTGATGAAAAGACTGATTCTGAAATAAATCCAGAATTCGAGTGGGTCTCTCAGGGAGAGATTAATCAACGTGGTCAAAATGAAAAAATTTATGCGATTAGGGTTAGTGATAACGGAATTGGTTATGAAATGGATAAAAAGTTGCCTTTGCTCTTTAGTGATAAACCAATACCGGTAGAAGGAACAGAATATCTTACCGGGGGATTTGGTGAGGGGGCCAAAATGGTTACTTTAGCAATTTTAAGAGAGCAGCTAAAAAGTGAAGAAAATCGCGGAATTAACATTAAGTTCAGGAGTCAAGATTGTGCGGGAGTACCGGTGGCTAATCCGATAACTGTAGGCCGAACTAATACTCATAAAGTTCATTTTGTATTTGCTAAGAATTTAGAAACGATTGTCGGTTCTAAAACAACTATTTACGAGCCAACTGCAGAAATATGTAACCAATTTCGGAAAATTAGTGAATTTGTGTTAAAGTTTAATTCTGATTATTCTCCTTTGCATGCTGATGAATCTGGAGAATTATTTAATGCCAGGGATTATCCTGGAAAAAACAGTTGGTATTTCCGAAGATTATTCGCTAATGGTTTCTATATCCAAGATTCATATAAAGAGAATGTTCTCTTTGATTATAATTTAAGGGTGCCGATAACTAAAATATCTCCGGATCGGGATAATATCGATATTGAAATAGTTAAAAGCAAAGTAGGACAATTAGTTCGGACTTGTAAAAACAAAGAAGTTCTGGAGAAAATAGTAAAAGCAGCCACTACAGAAAGTGATACTAATTATTTTGAATTCGTAGAGGTTGATGCTGATGCAGAAAGATTGGCTCTCTGGAAAGAATCGTTTCGAAAATTGTATGGTGAGAAAGCGGTTCTTTCTACTGGTTCATCTCATCTAGAAGAAGAAGCGGTATACCGAGGTTATCGTGTAATCAAATGTAATTCTGAAGTTTCTAAAACATTGTATCATGCAGGAGTTCTTAGAGATGCAGATGTGGTTAGCGCAGGTATAGAAAAAATTTTAGTTCCTGAAGAGAATCTAACAGATGCAGAGAAAAAGATGCTGGCTTTAATTCCGTCTATCGACCGAGCAATAATGGTTACTACCGGAAACCCTCTCCCTCCACCAACAGTAAAAATCTGTTCACAATTTCGTACCAGAGACGGTAAAGTTGATGACACTTTGGGGGGGTTATTTGATCCAAGTGATGGAACAATTTATATTAAGAGATCACAATTAGCCCAACCAAAATCATTCATTCTTATTTATGATCATGAACGAGGACATCAAATTACAGGGAATAGTGATACCGAAGCTGGATTTAGGGGTTTTTTTGAGGAATTAGGTTATTATTATGTTAGTGGCGAGGTTCAAGGGGAGAATGGCCTGAGCGGAGAGTTGTATAGGCTCCAACAAGAGTTAGTCCAGTTTGATGCCCAAAGAACAAGATTAACAAAATTAGAGAAAGTTAATTCAGATTTACAATACAGATTGTGGCAATTATCCCATCATGCTGAAAGATTCTTAAGTGCTGAGGAGAGAGATACAATGATAAAAATGGAACATCCTCAGGAGAAAACAGATTATCTTACTCGAAAGTTAGGGGAAGCTCGTTCTCCACTAAACTTATTAAAATTATTATTTAAACGAAACGTTTAAAATCTATAACCAACCTCTTAGCCAAAATGTTCGAGAAAATATCTCCTGAATACCGCGCTTATAAGGTTGTAGAGCCCTGGAAACCAGTTCAGGAAGAAATCCTGGTTAAAAATCTGACTGACCCTAAAAAGAAGTTAGGTAAACTCTTTGCTTATGTCTATGAACTAACTAAAAAAGAGTATGCTTCTTTCCCTAAACGAAAAGAAGGCCAAAATCCCATCATTCATCCTCTTAATGTGATCTGGGATTTGTGGAAAGCAGGGATTAATGATGTGGTTACCTTATCTGCAGCCTTAACTCATGATTTAATTGAAGAAAAAGTTGATCTCTATCAGAAAAAGAAAGAGATCAAAGAAGATCAGAAAGGAATTGTAATCCTAGATTCTTACGAAAATGAATGTTTTTTGGCGCTGGAACAGGACCTAAATAAATTCTGTTCTGAGAATAAGATGGACTTAAAGCTGGTGGAGGAGATGATGGAATTATTACAGATGCTGACCAGGCATAAACGCCATTATTATTATCGTTCTATCTCTACCATCTATAATTATCGAGATGAAAAGTTTAAAGAGAAAGCGATTCAGATCAAGCTGGCAGATCGAATGCATAATATCCAAAGTTTAGATACTTATAATGAACAGGGCAGGATTTACCAATGTTTCAAAAATTTATTTATCTTAAACAATACTAAAAATTATCTGATCAAGAAACATGGAAAAGAAGCTAATTCTCAACGAGATCTTGATCCCACTAACTTATTATTTAAGAAATGTGCTAAGGTAACTTATGATGCTTATTCCAAAGTATGTAAATTAGCCTTAGAGAGAGGAATAAGTGAGGTTACTTCTATCTTAGAATTAGCTTTCAGGAAATTTGCTCATGAAAAGAAAGGCTTATGGGCAGTTACTGCTCTTGATCCTAAAGAGACACATCCGATCAGATTTTATCAAAGCATTGTGCGGAAATATGATGCCAGATTACATCAGGAGTGGGATAAGTTCAGAAAGATGGAGAAAGAGGAGAAAGATTATGCCCGCAAGTTTTTTGCTGATTATAAATTCAAAGAAGAACAGCTGCAGGCGGTTTTAGATTATAAAGATGCTTATGCCCTTAAAGAAGTGATTGCCCGGATGATCTACAAGCGCAATTATGTGATTTTCGGTTTTGGCTGTACGGATTTATGCAGTCGGAAGATGATTTGTATGAAGATATAATCTTTTAAGTAGTATAATCCCATTTTTTTTCTATTGTTAAAGAAAAGTTTATATATAAGATATTCTTATTAATAAGATATACTTATTCGGGGGCGAAAAAAATGGATGGAATGGAAATTACTAGTTTAAGTTCGAGAGGGCAGGTGGTTATCCCTCAAGGGATTAGAGATCATCTTCATCTGCAAGAGGGGGAGAAATTCATAGTATTCGGTGAAGATGATACCATTGTATTAAAGAAGCTGGAAGTACCTTCATTTAAAGGTTTTGATAAATTATTGAATAAGACCAGAGATTTTGCTAAAAAGAAAAAGCTGAAGCATAGCGATGTAGAAGAAGCAGTTAATAGAATACGTGCTAAATGAATTCCCGAATAGTATTAGATACTAACGTATTTCTCTCTGGTATTTTTTGGGAAGGTAATTATTGTTCTCAGATTATTACCGCTTGGCGCGCAGGAAGATTAACTTTAATCTGTTCTATTGAAATTGTACAAGAACTAGTTGAAGTGTTAAGAGATTTCAAAATCGAGATGCCAGAAGAGGTGATTAACGAATGGAAAAATGTAATTATTGAGAACGCAGTGATGGTAATTCCAACTGAAAAAGTAGGGATTGTGGTCAATGATTTTAGCGATAATAAATTTTTTGAGGCAGCCATCGCAGGAAAAGCTGATTATATTATAAGTCAGGATAAGCATATTTTAAAAATTAGGGAATATAAAAGAATTAAAACAATTTCTCCTGAAGAATTTATGAAATTGGCCTAATTATTTTCAAACTTTCTCTGCCCGATTTTTCCTAACCATCAATTCTGCCACTTCTGGAAACATCTCGATTTCTTCTCCAGCAGTATAAGGTCCGTAAATCTTTTGGTCTTTCCAGATGAAGCTGGGCATGGGACGGATGATCTTTATTTTTACTTTTATCGGTTCTGGTTGGCTGGGTGCAACGGGAATGGTTTCTTTTTCAGTCTTTTTCTCCGGGGATTGGTTAGGCTGGTTTTCTTCAGTATCTTCATCAGTTTCATCCAGATTAGCTTGAGCATTTAATGAATTAATTTCATTGATGGTTGATTTAGGGGGCAATTCTTCAAATTTAGTGAAGGGCGGTTGAATATCTGATAATAAGGTTTTATGCTCTTCTCTGAATAATAAGTTGGGATTGATGATTGAGGGCATCTCTCCGATAAATAAATGTTGCAGAATCCCTTTACGGAAATGGTCCAATATTTTCAGAATTTCAGTATAAAATTCTTTCTCTTCTTTAAGCATGGAGCTGGTATCGATAATCTCAGAGCCAGTCCGGCTGCGATTGATGGTAATATCAATAATCTTTTTTTCCCGTTTCTCATAGATCTCTTTGAGAATACGCTTGATGCTGCGGATTTCATAATCTAATTTATCTCTTTCTCCGGAAGCGAAGAGGCTTTTCTCGTTCTTTTTAGCTTCCATAAAATTATTTTTCTCTTTAAGATAATTGACCACATCTTCAAAGAAAGTGCTCTCTAGCTTTTGGAGGTCTTCCCGCTTCTTTTCATTGCGCAGAATATCGTACAGAGTTTCTAGAGTAATTTTTATGCTGTCCAATGGCCACCCCTACTGTAAATTCAGAAGGGGCAGTTCTTTTAAAACTTATCTTTTCTGAAGAACACATATTCGAAAAGAGCAGAAATAGGACCGTTTTTCTGATTACAACCCAAATCTAATTTATCTCAACCTGAAATTGAATTTATTTGCGAATATCTATTTGAAGATATAAATCTTAATAAATAGTGTTAATTAATCATATTTTGGGGGTAAGGAGATGACTTTTGTAATAAGATTATTAGCTGATGATAAAGATTCTATAGAAGTTTCTAGGAAAGAGATTATTCAACGGGCAACTTGTTTTGTGGTAAGAATATTAGATAAGAATACTTGCGGGATTGGTTCGCAACCTTCTGGAATGGATTTAGAAGAGGCTTTACTTGCCAGAGATATCCTTAATGGGCGATTTTGGGGTACCTTGGACAAAGTAGATGGAAGGAAGTATATCCCTTCGGTATTTCCATTTACTAGTGAGAATACAAAAGCGCAACATGACCAAAAAAATATTGCCGCTAGAGCTTGGGCCAATCAGCATTTCCATAAATTTGAATTAGAAGAGATGCTCAATATTGCAGTTAATCAGGCAGTTCTTAGGCCTTATCATACTGCCTGGCCGGGAACTCGAAGAGGCCATAGTCTTCTTTATCGTGACTTGGTAGAAAAAGAAGGTTCTATGTTTAGTGAAGCTGTAACCGATCAGTTTCGTAAGCGTCTTAATAATGGAAGATTTTGGGAAGAACTACCTTATGTACAGGTTGGTGTAAATAGTGGGCATGGAATTAGGGTGGTCAGAGATGTGCTTGAAAATCATTACGATGATTTAAATGTGGGTTTTGCAGCTTCTCACGGTCTAGAGCTGATGAGATTTTCTGCCGATGACCGGAAAATAATTTCACTCGATCTTAAATATCTTGGTGAAGCTGCTCTGAAAAGATATGCTCAATTCCTGGCTAGGATTGATGAGGAGTGGAAGGTTCAACCTGGAATCATTGAAGAATTATTAAGACCTTATCTCTCTAATGTTCTAGGATGGGATGCCGATTCAGAAGGTCCTTATTATGATGGTGAGAAAGATATTGATGAGATCCAAAGAGGAAGATTTCAGGATAAACTTAAGGTTCCAATTGTTCAAACCTACTTAGATCGATCTCTAGGAATTAGAGAACATGTTGCAAAGACTTTAGCCGAAGGGATTAGTTGGTGTTCTAATGGATATGGGCAACATTCAAGATTTGTTAAAGAAGTTTTAGGGCAGGTGCCAGACCAAAGAGTGGTAGTAGATTTAATGCTAAAACATCTTCAATCTGGTAAAGGTATTCGATTTTTCCAAGAGAGTGCAGAACATGGCCATGATCTTTATCATTTATTGCCTTGGAGCAGGTCTGATCCTGCCCAGCCAAATTAAATTTTTTGGCGGTTAAACTCAGCAAATTTTTTCAAAAAGCTTTTTCAGGTGAAGATAATTAATTTATTAGGTCTTACGCTTTATCACTCTTTGATGATAAATTTAACCAATAACTTTATAAAATAGTCCTCGATTTAAAAGCTATGGCCGAATTGAACTTTGAGACCCTGACTTTCGCCCTGAAAGGCAAGAATCTCCAGGTAAACTTACTTAATTTATTCTACACTAAAATCCCCTTGACTGAGGTGTTAAAATTAGGAGATTTTGTGCTGAAAGAAAATAAGGGTATTTCTAATACTATTTCTTTTCCGGACTTATCTCCAGAGAAAGCAGCTAAAAGATTTTCTTTTTTATTGGGTAACCATTTTGAGCACCTAAAAAATTCCCTTAATCAGAATCCAGCAGTCTATCTGCATCGGAATTCAGGAATTCCTCTGATCGGCAATGTCTCTTTTGGGATAATTTATCGCAATAGCTCTCTGATTGAAATTAAACCGGTGACTTCCTGCAATCTTAACTGCATCTATTGTTCTGTTGGCGAAGGGCAGAGTTCAAATAAGATTGATTTTGTAATAGAAAAAGATTATTTGATTGAAGAGCTGCAGAAATTATTGGATTTTGTGGGGGAACCAGTAGAGGTGCATATCGGAGTGCAGGGCGAGCCTTTCCTCTATGCGGATTTAATTCCTTTAATCAGCGACCTATATGCAAATAAACAAATTACCTTAATCTCTATGGATACTAATTTTACTTTAGTGACTCGGAAGATAATTGAACAGCTGGCTCAATTCAAAGATAAATTAAGGCTGAATATCTCTCTGGATGCGATGGACCAGGAATTAGCTGAGAAAATGGCCGGAGCTAAATATAATCTTAAGCAAGTTTTAGAGATGATAAAGTTTACTGTTGCCAGAAAAATAAATATTTTAATTGCACCGGTTTATCTGCCGGGATATAATGATGCGGAGTTGGAAAAAATTATTAATTTTGTTAAAGAATTAGGTCTTAGCGCTCAGGCTAAGAATCCAATCATGGGCATCCAGAACTTTTTAAATTATAACACAGGGAGAAATCCGGTAAAAGCCAAATCCTGGGAAGAGTTTAATGCCCTGATCAGAGATTTGGAGAAAAAAACCAGTCTGAAACAGAAACTGGCTGCGGAAGATTTTGGCATCCGCAAGATTAAAGAGCTTCCTAAACCTTTTGGATTGGATGAAGTCATCACTGCGGAGATGGTCTGTCCGGACAGGTTTCCAAATGCAGTTATAGCTACTGCGAAAGGCAGGACCGTCTCTGTGCCTGATTGCGAGTTCAGAAAAGGGAAAAGTATAAAAATAAGGATCACCCGGGACAAGCATAATATCTTTGGAGGGAAATTAGTATAAAATGTTATCTGCAAAATCTACTGATGGAAAATTATATGTTGCTGGCTCTATTACTGACCCTAAAAGCAGGGATTATTCTTGTATTTATCCCAGCTGTGGTGAAGCAGTCAGCCATGTTTCCAGGCATCAGCGCAGTGGGATGGATTGGGTAACCGAACATTTTCGCCATGGAGCTAAGGCCAGTCATGCTCTTAGAAAAATGAGCGGAAAACAAGGAGAAGCTTTAGAATTTATTCTCAGCCAGCTGGCTAAAGAATATGAGATGGAAATTTTTACAGACCAGATTTATCCCACTTCTCGGGGAGATATTGCTACGGATATATTAGCCAGAGAGCATCTGCCTGGGGGAACTCATCAGGATACTTTAATCCAGGTGGAAAGCGATACTTTTAATTTCAATGATTATCGGGCTTTGGATTCAGCTTTAACTGGAAAGAATATTGCCTTAATGATGGTTCTTTGCGCTGAGGGTACAAATAATCCTAATGGCGCTTTTTTCCGAGATGAATATCGCCGGGCCAGCGGAAAGACGGTTAAAAATCTAGGCAAAAATGAAAAAGCGTTGTATGATCAAAATGGGATTAATGTCTATTATGACCATGATCAACCATCATTATTGATAGTACAATTTAATGAATATGAGGAGACCTTACGGGAAGATATTGTTAGGGGAGGCTATCGGATTAAAGAAGCAGGAGATACCCAGACTTTTGAACTGAAAAAAGAGCCGGAAATTAAATTCAGATATGCGGATCGGTTTAAATTTAGGATTTACCAGAACAATCAGGGACAATTAATCGTTAGGCCGAGAAAATTGGTTATTAACGACTTTTTCGGGAAAGAAGCTTTGGCTAAGGAGCGGGGAGATGCTGAAAAAGTAGGTGATTTTGAAGAGCGGGTAGCTATCATGCTTGATTCCTGCAATGAGCAGGAGTTGGTTAGGCTTACCCAGAAATATGGTGCGGAAAGGCTGGGCGGGTATGCGAGATGAGGGCGGGTTTTAAAATATTTTAATACTTTTATTCTCTGCAGATGGGTCCTATCATTAATCTTATTTAGGGAACTTCATAAATTATCTATCTCCAGGTCAATTGTATCCAAAAAATCGGGGACTTTCGCTTCTAATAACTCCTGAAGCGACACCTTTTCTAAAGATTTTTTTACGGAGTAGATATATACCAAACGCATGAACCAACCATGGGTAATGCATAAAACTAGGTCGTAATTAAATTGTTGGATATAAGCTAAAAAATTTAAAAATCTTTTTTGTACCTCATCAAAGTCTTCGGAGTGATCAGAATGATAAAATCGGGTTAATATCTTCTTCCTCAGATAATTAAAATCAATAATATCCTGATTATCAATAATTCCTTTAGTAAAACTAATCTCATTTAGTAAAGAAGAAGTCTCAAAATTTAGACCGGTAATTTCTTTAACTAATTGTGCTGTTTCAATTCCTCTGCTTTCTCCTGAGCAAACAATAAAATCAATATCTGATAAAAAAGGTTTAACTTTCAAAACAGCTTTAGTCTTTTCTTGGTCCAGTTTAGGATTGACCTTCTTAGTTAATAGATTTTCAAATTCAATAAATCCTAATTTGGAGTAGTCTTTATAGTTACCTTCTAAATATCCATGTCTCATGAAGATTAATTTGGTTACCATTCCTTCTTTATGTCCACAAATCCATTTTTTAATGAGATTTTAACATAAAAATCTCTGAATTTATTTAAATGTTCTTGGGGAACTCCCACAACCGGAAGATTATAATCTGATAAAACCGTGAAAAGATGGGAACCCGGCTTTACATTTTCTGGAACTAAAACAATACTTGTTTTTTCAGGAATTTCTACAGTTTGATCAACAGATTCAACGACATATCCTTCTTTTCCTATTGTAACACACATTCCTTCCTGAGGGAGTAAGCCAAATATTAATTGTGGTCTTTTTTCAGATATCCTATTCGTACCAGATTCTAAATCCGATTCAAAAATTGGATCAGGCAATAACTGTCTATCTTTTACCTTCTTCTTTAATTCTATTCTATACCTTGCTAAAGGTGGCTTATCATTTAAAAGTTTGATTTCATTGAATTCTAAATAATAAATGTCTTTTTTAAATCCGCTTAACTGGCCAGCTTGCTGGTAAAGCTGCTTCAAATAATCATAATCTCTAAATAGTGGAAACTTTACTTTTTCCCTATATTCTAAAACTTCTCGCGTTTTTTTTACAAGATTAGCAAGATCTGTATCCGGAATATCTTTTCCTGGTTTGAAATGGCGTTTAGGTGGAAATCCTCTGGGTTGAGATAATTCAAAACTTCCCAGATATCTAAATTCTTCCCTCTCTTCTAATTCAAATGAGCCTATGCTTTGATCATATACTACTGCATCTCGTAACTGTTCAGGAGTTTTTTTGTCAAATAAACTAGTCACTTTCTCAAAGATAGTAGGTTGCTCTTTTTGTAATCTTTCCAAGTAAACCCGTACATCTTCCAGAGCAAAAAAAGCTAAGCGAGCCGCTTTAACATATTCTTTTGCACTACCTAATCTAATATCCTCAATAGTTGAATTTATTTCGTTTAAGCAGCGTTCAAGAGAGCCGTACTTTTTTGCTCTTCTTTTAAGAGGAGGTTTAGAAGGTATTTGCAAATCTTGAATTGCTTTTCTGTTGCGTTCTGCTAATTCTCCAAATGGCTGGGGGTCTAATCCAACCTGCTTTGCCTGTTCAGGAAATTGAATGTACAGACGAAGTTCAGGATAATTCAATAAGTCTGGATTTCCCCTAATGGTTGGCAGATAAACTTCATTAATAATGTGAAGTAAATCTTTTTCTTCTATCCCCTTAGGTCTAAACTGGAGAGCATCACCTGCAAAATTGTAGTACACTTTCCCATTTAACATAATAACCCAAGGGAATATCTCAGTTCCGAGGTCATAACCTAACTCATTTCTCCCTAATTGCACCGCTCCAAGAATATCTTCACCATTACCCGAGAAAATATAGTTAAATGTAGAACTGCTTAAGTGCGTAGCTTTGGTATTGGCTAAAATCTCTCTATAATTTCCAACACCAAGAACGACTTCATCAAGCCCCAGATTTTTGAAATAACTTGTCGTCTTTTTTAGTCTTCTAACTTCATGTTCTCGAAGAGCAGATTCAGTTGGATTGGGTAGTGGTCTTGCTTGTAAAAGTGTTATTTCACCATCAATTACAGCAAATTCTATATCCATCGGTATTCCAAAGTAATCTTCGACTTCTCTGGATTTAAGATAAATTTGTCTGATTGTTCTCGGATTAATTGGAAGTCCCTGTTGACTGGATTTTCCGTTTGAGATCATTACTTCAGTTTCGGGTGGTGTTCCTTCTACAATTTGTTGAACAAAATTTTTTCTCCCACCAGAAATAACACAAGATCCATTAAGATTTGAATAAACTACACCTGAGAATTCCATGATTAAACTCAAATCTGGCTGAATAACTACATTTCCATCCAGATAACGAGAACGTACCTCATGAACGGCGGATTCTAAGTTATCTTTATTTATCCCTTTTAAGGTCAAGTATTTCCCAGCAGACGTTTTTGTATGGCCATCTTCACCAGCGGCACTACTTCGAACAATGTACAATCTGCTATTTTGTAAATTAGGAATATCTTCTGGAGTAAAAGTTTCAGGAACCTTAAATCCGCCCTGCAGAAGTAAATCTAGGTGTAGTCTTTTTCCTCCTAGATTCTGCAGATTGTCTGTAGGGGTGCCACCGACAATCACCTTGGTTTGTTGAATTCATAGTAAAATAGGTAATACCTACCTCTTACTTAAAGGTTGTGTCATAAATAATAAGTTTTATAAATAAATAACATATTATTGGTTAATATGTCACAAATAGAACAAGAATTTAGGCAATTTTTGAGTAAGAATCCGGAATTGGAGACCTGCTACCAGGATGGTCTTATTAATAGAAGATCCTTGGCCAGATACTTAATAAAGCAGGATATCGCTAAATCTAATCAATTGGAAGCAGTCATAGCTATGTTACGCAGATTTAAATTCAAAGAACAAAAACAAACCAAAGATTTATTTTCTAAAATTAAGATCAACATAAAAGACAAAATAATTATTCTTGATTTTCAAAAAGAAAAAGAATTAATTCAAAAGTTACATCATTTAATTGAAAGCACGAATTATGATCGAGGTGACACTCTTAAGATAGTGGTTGGTTCATGCTCAGTAAAAGTGTTCTTAGATGAAGAGAATGAAAAAAAAGTAAAAAATATTGTGGTAAGGTTTAAACTTCAAAATAGATTAACTAACCTTTCAGAAATTAGTGTTATGTTCCCGGAGAATGCAATTAAAGAAAGAGGAGTCTTATCCACGATAACAAAAGAACTCTCCGTTAATGATATTGTTATTAGTGAACTTTTAACGGCAAGTCCGGAATTATTGATCTACTTAAAAGAAGAATTTGTGCTAAAAGCGTACGATATTCTTAAAAGGCTACAAAAGAATTGAGGTAGAATTCTCTAGGGTTATACCTGAGAAACTTAGAGCGTTAAAATGGGATTTAGGGAAGAGACCTCGGTAGGGGTAAGGAGAGAAGAACTATTTAATGATAGATTTAATCCTGAAATAGAGGTCTTAAAACAATTGGGGATCTCCACTTACCGTTTAGGGATATTTCTTGAAGGGGAAGAAACTGCTTTCAAGATCTTTACCACTAATGCGGAATATGCAGTTCCAATCCTTTTTTCAGAGGCTTTGAACCATCTGGATGATTTAGAAAGAGCTAATCCTGGTCAAGAATATTATCTGAAAGGATGGGTTGAGGGTTGAACGGAATTGAATTAACTCTTCAATCTTATTCTTTATACTTCTTTTCTCTTCCCTTGCTTCAATCCGATCTTAGCCAGAACCATCTGATGCATCCGTCTTAAGAGTTCCTGCTTATCTTCAATCTTAACCCTTTTCTGATCCCCTCTATCTGGACTTCTGTGATTCTGGATATAATGTCTTTGCTTTTAATGTAGAAATCTCTGCAATATCTTTTATTTTCTTCGACCATTCTTGCGTTTACTGGGCGATTAGCATAATATTGTAAATCATTCCTGGCTAAAAACGCAGCTTGGATCATCTGAAAGTCCTCTGGTGAATAAAACTGATTCAAAAAATGTTTCATGAATTCCAGAGAGCAGGAATGAATCTCGCATTTTACCCCTAAATGCATCATCACCGCGTAAAGAGAATAATAAAAGATATAATAAGTGGTGGTAGCAGTCCAGATTTGGCTTTCCTGAACTTTTTCCATGACTTTTAATGATTCTTCCCCCATGCTTAAATAGGATTGGCATAAATTTGGGTTTGGCTGAACTAATTCCAGCCCGTTCTTTTTGTTTAAGCACCACTTAATTGAGACCATAATAATGCCTCCAGACAAGATTTATGAAATTCTCTAGACCATAAACCAGAATATGATTTCTGATTATTTCCTTAATTAAAGGATTTTTCTCTTTAACTAATCGTATAAACTCTTTCTCTGTAAAGAATTTAAGGCTTACTTCTACTCCGAAAATGTTTCCGCTTTGGGAATATTTTTGGCGCTTGTCTTTTCCTATAAGAAAAAGGTCTAGATCTGAATCTTTCTTAGCAGTCCCTTGAGCATAACTGCCGAAGATGCCTACGATTTTGTCTTTATCCTCCTCCCTGAAAAGATGAGCTATTTTTCGATGTTTCTGGAAGAAGTTCACTTTTCGGGTTAGTTCAGTGATTTTTAAAAAGTCTTTCATCTCAGTGTTAAATAGATTTAGCCGAAAATATTTCATATTCCCTGCTTTTCTAGACTTTAAGATATCCAGCTTTTCCAGCTCATCTAAAGTTAGGGCAATGGTTTTCTGGCTTAATCCAATCTTCCCGACTAAGCTGCGGCCATGAACCTCCTGAAGATAGTCTCCTGTAAATAGTTCTAATACCTGAAAATATTTATTGTGTAACATATTACTCATCTGTGTAATTCTTGGGTATATATAAGCTTTTCGAGTTTGTTTAACCCTTCCTAGGCTTTCTTCCCTTCTTTCAATCCAATCTTGGCCAGCACCATCTGATGCATCCGCCTTAAGAATTCTTGTTTATCTTCAATCTTGATGATATCACTGTAACCATCCGTAACCAAGCCGAAGGCAAAAGGGCTGGGCATTCCAGTATTAATCTCTTCCAAAATGATATCTCCGTTAACCACTTTATCAATAATCAGCTGGGCATGCTCATAATCCATCAAATCTTCCAGCACTTCTCTACGCGCTTCTTTCAGTATGGGAAAATCATTGCTGATGCGTTTGACGGCATTAAAAAGAATCCTGCTGCTGACCTGCATCCTACCTACGTTTTTCTTATGGCCTAGATAATCGCGCAGAATCATTAATGATCTGGCTGCACAATGGCGGAAGCGTCTTTGGAGCACTTCGCTTCTTTCAATAGCATTCTCTAGAACTTTGCGAAATTCTTCAGGTTTTAAGAGTTTAAATGCGCTGAGGGCATTAAAACTCTTATCCGCAGTAAGATAAAATCCGTTATCGTTAATGCCCACTTCTACGTCTCGATGCTGTTCTCTACCAATAGCATAGGCTAAAGCTCGGGATAAGCAGTCATTAACTCTTCTTCCAAACAAAGAATGAAAAATAACATAATTCTTTTCCCGCTCAGTAAATTTTTCAATAACTATTCTTCGATCTGAGGGAATTCTGCTGAACTGATATTGTTCATCAAAATAGCTGTAGATGGTTTCAGCAGTGTCCTGGTTTAGGTAAAGATAATCGCTAATGAATTTTAGGATTTCTTCTATGTTTTGATTATTCTTAAAGCGTTCTTCCATCAATCTTCTAAACTTGCTGATCTCCAGAGCTAGATCGAAACTTAAAGGCAGCATCTCGGAGAACCAGCTAGGTACGGTAGGGGGCCTGCTGGCAGAAGCGCTAACCTGGGCAGTCATGCCCCGAGCGAACTTGAACATATAAACTTCTCCCCCTAAAACAAAAACGTCTCCTGGTTTAAGACGTTCTAAGAAACCTTCATCAATAGTTCCTACTACCTGTTCCCCGATCTTGACGGTAATGAAAGTCTCTTCTGGGATAGTTCCTAAATTAGTAAGATAAATGATCCGGGCCATCTTGCCTCGTTTTCCGATCTCTCCGCTGGCGGGATCATACCAGATCCGCGAATAAACATGGCGGTCTTCCAGGCTGACATATTGACCGGCGAGATATTTGATCACTTCGAAAAAATCTTCCCAGGTTAGATCATGGTAGCAATAACAGTTCTTGATCAGATGAAATAAAGCATAAATATTAATCACTTCATTGATGGCAATACCATAAATCTGCTGGGCTAATACGTCTAAAGCTCTGGTGGGAATATGAATACAATCAATCTTCTTTTCTTTAGCGGCTTTGAGAATCAAAGAGCATTCTACCAGATCATCATTGTCCATGACGATGACTCTAGCTTTAACTGTAGAATGAAGTTGGTGGCCAGCTCTGCCCGAGCGTTGCAGAAATCTGGCTACAGATTTTGGACTGCCTAAACATAAAACTAGATCAATATAACCAATATCAATGCCTAACTCCAGGCTGGTAGAGGAAACTACTACTTTTAATTTACCTTCTCTTAATTCCTGTTCGGTCTTAAAACGGGCTTTTTTTCCCAGGCTGCCATGATGGGCAGCAATATTTTCTACGGAATAATAAGTAGGATACATCTCTTTAAGAAAATGGACCACTCTTTCGGTAGCAGAGCGGGTATTGGTAAAGATCAGGGTAGTTTTATGTTCCTGAAGAAACTGATGAATCAATTCATACATCTTTTGATGCTTTAGGGTATAATCAATCTCAATAAGATTTTTGACTGGAGAGAGAACCTGCAGATCCATCTGTTTGAGGAATTGCACATCTACTATGCCGCAATCTCTTAATTCATCTCCGTTATATCCAACCAGGAATTTAGCGATTTCTTCTAAAGGGGCAATGGTTGCGCTTAGGCCCACCCTAGTCATTCCTGGTGATAGTTTCTGTAGTCTTTCTACAGTGAGATTAAGGTGCACTCCCCTTTTATTTTCGGCTAAGGCATGAATCTCATCTAAGATGATCCATTGCACTGAAATTAATTTCTCTTTGAATTTAGGAGAATTTAGCATGATGGCTAGAGATTCGGGGGTAGTGATCAGAATATGGGGACAATGCTTAAGCATCTTAGCTTTTTCTGTAGCGGTAGTATCTCCGGTACGAACCCCGATACGAATACCTAGTTTCTTTTTTTCCGAACCAGTCAATTTCTCATTTAGTTGTTCTATCTCTTCTAAGGGCTTTTTCAGGTTAAATTCTATATCGTAATTCAATGCTTTTAAAGGGCTAACGTAAACGCAATATACTTTATCTTCCAAAATCTGTTTCTTGGCAGAATCAACCAGCTCGTTCAGGATAGCTAGAAATCCAGTCAATGTTTTTGTTGAGCCGGTGGGCGCAGAAATTAAGATATTCTTTCTCTGATGAATTTCCATTACTCCATACAATTGGGGTAGAGAAAATTCTTGGAAGCGGTTAAAGAACCATTGGTTGAGGAGAGGATGAAGTATGGATTTCAGATGTACAGGTTGATAGGGTTCTTTAAGGTGGGTGATCATTTTAAGAGGGGAATAAATAGTACCTCTCAATTGTGTTTAATAAATCCGTTTAGTTCTCGAGGAGTTAATTTTCTTTGCTTTTTCTGGGTTATCCAAATAATTCTCGTTTGAAGTAATTGGGCGACCGATCTCTTTTTCAGTCTCTATTCTAGCCTTGCCAGCCACTTTCCCACCTCTTTTAGCGGCATCTTCAACTTGCGGATAGCTTTGTGCATCTTCTGTTCTGGTGATTTCAGTAGAAACTCTTTCTCCTAACATGGTGAAAATCAATTCTAAATCGTTCATATGATCGCGCAAGTTCTCTCGTTTTAATCCTTTGAATTGAACATATTCACTGGGAGTCATCCCAAAAGTAGCTTTAGATATTTCTGCAGTTAGGATAGAGTATTCTCGTTCTGTTTTTACTCCCCTTTTATTCCATTCGTCAGTTAACTCATCACGAATAGCAATTCCACGAACTCTTTTTTCAATCCAATCTTTTGAATAACCTTTAGCTTTGTAGAATTCTTTCATCCGCTTTTGGGCTAATTCTGGGTTCTGGATTTCTTGCACTCGTTCATAACCTACTTTGGCTAGCCAGAGCTTAAATGATTCGGCTTTGGGAGAGGGAATGGATTGGACGATTCTAAATGCGCCTTCAGTGTTAACACAGTTCATCTTCTGCTTTCCTCCAGAAGTATCTACCGGAAGGGTATGTACAATTTGTACCCACCCTTGAGCTAAAATCTCATCCCTCTGCTTAATCTTTTGAATATACTGCTTTGGGTCGGCTGAATCAGTTAGAATAAAAACAATATCTTCTATCACAAACCACCACTCGTCAGCATACCAAGTTTTTCTTACTTTCTTTCCTTCAAATACAGCTAAAGCATTGTTTAGTTCCATTTTTTAACCTCTTTTTATTTGCTCTTTTTAACTATTTTTCTCAGATAAACTGTCCAATGGACTTCTTACATTCAACAAGTTAGGTGAAGCCATGTGCACATACCTCAACGTAGTATTAATATTGTTGTGTCCCATCAAAGGCTGTAATTCTAGGGCAGTATAACCATTCTGGATAATATGGGTAGCGAAAGAATGGCGCAAAGTATGTGGATGAACGTTCTTTTCTATTTTAGCAATCTTCTTGGCTTTCTTCACCATCGTTTGGATGCTAGAAACAGAATAATGGTTTCCATTCTGTCCGGGAAAGAGCCAATCTTCTGGGCTTAGCTTTTGGCTAGTTATCAATCCCTGAATTTGTTCTTTCAATTTCAGCGGTAAAACAAACAAGCGGTCTCTTTTACCTTTGCCTTGCCTAACCCAGCCAAAGTTACTTTCAAAATCGAAATCTTTAGCTTTGAGGTGAACTAATTCACTGACTCTCATTCCGGTTCCATACATCAATTCAACCATCAAACGTTGCTTTGGGTTTGGGATTGAATTAAGAAAATGGAGGGTTTCTTCTTTAGTCAGGAATTCCGGCATTCTTTTAGGGGTTTTAGAGAATCTGATGTTAAGAGTTAATTTCTTGTGCAGAACTTCTTCAAAGAAGAATTTTAGGGCATTGAGATGAACGTTGAGTGTATTGGGGCAATCTAAGTACTTATCGAGATATTCTTTGAGTTCTTCTTTAGTAATTGCTCTAAGTTCTTGGTTTCTTTTAATTCTTAAGAACTGATTGAGACAGTAGGTATACGTTTGAATGGTTCGGGGGCTTAAGCCTCTTCTTTGGGCTTCTTGCTGCATCTTTTCGATTAACATATATTCATCAGTTATAATAACTTTTTTTGAGCTTTTCTTTTAGAATTCTCGGCAATGGTCTTATCTTCTGATTTAATTCTATTCTGTAACCTGATTAAATCTTCTTCAGGAGGAAGCTCTTCTGGCTTGATACCACTTTTAGAAAGAAGTCCTCTTACATCAATATTATTTTTGACATGTTCTCCAGTAATTTTTGGTTCACCGTGCAAATCATTATGTTTGACATTAAAATTAGTTATTTCTGTTGCTAAGTTCTTAGCTGCAATAGTAACCGTAGGCAAGAAATCAGCCATTGGTCGGTTTTGAGGAATATTCAGCTTGTTTTTCATCTGCTTAGTATCTTTTCCACCAAATAATGCTTCGTCGCCTTTGCTTCTTATTCGTGCAAAGCCGGCATCATCAACCCCACGTTCATAAATCAGTTTTGATAATTCTGTTTCTGATGCAATTAACTTGTTTCTAGCTTCAAATCGTTCTTGTAAAGCGATTCTTTGTTCTATCAATTCTTGTTTTCTGGTTTGTAATGCAAAATAACTTTGGGCAAAAGCAATTTCTTCTTTTCGGGAGTCTCCGTTCTGTGCAACAAGATAACAAGCGTATCTGGTAAGCTTATAATCTTCTATTTCTCGTTCTGTTTCTGAGCCAATCTTAACCATATTGGCGGCTCCGACAAAATGGTCTTGTATATCATTATTGGAATTCTTACAAGCCTCTTTTGCTTTCTCTATTACTCTTAAAAATTTACGCCATTCTACGTAACCTAACAACTTTTGCAAATCTCTTGCAAACCAAAACTCCACTCCCTTCTCTTTATGGACGTAGTCTTCAAATGATTTTTGTAATGTAGCAATTATTGCTTTTTCCATTTCTTTAGATTAGAAGAAGCGGTGCTATATAAACCCTTTCCGAGGTTGTCCAGTGTGTCTTGTGCTATCCTAAAAGCCGTAAAAGTCCAAAATTCAGGGGTTATACTGGCTATTGCACTAGACAAACCCATCTGTCCAGTGGCTTTCCAATCGCTTTCGGTTATTTTCTAGCTGTTCGGGATTGTTTTAGGCTGTTTTTCCTCTTTTTTTGGTTTTGTTTCTTTAGGACTTGAGGGACATATGGTTGTTTTTGCTTCACAGAAAACCACCTAAGCCCATCTTCGCCAATTGTCAAGAAAAAACCAAAAAAAGGTGATTAAAAACATGCAAAAAACAATTGAACAAACCATTCGCAACAATTCGGAAATTTTGGACAAGTTAGGTCAGGATATGAGAATCATAGCTGCCTATGGGAATTTATCCCCTGCACTCAAAAAGCGCATGTACTCCGCTCTTTATTGGGCGAAATACGCTATGGATATCAACCACAACGTTCTAAGAGAAGCGGTTAAACAGTCGTAATTCTCATTTTGTGAGCTCAAAATTCGGGCTTTACAGCGGTTATTGAGCGATAAAATGCAGACTTAGGCATATATGGGGTTATGTTGAATTAATTTGGAGTCCACTGATACTTTTACGAGGGCAGTTTTCTTCTAATACCTAAACCTTCTCTCATATTCTTTATGATCCAGCCACTCAAGAACAACACTAAGAACTATCACTTCATCTCTTTTGATGGTGTAAATCAATCTCCAAGCATTAGGCAGATTATATTTCCATAGATTAGTCAATGGACCATACTTTTTGTCATATTCTTTTGGAATCAATCGTTTCGGAATCTGAATCCCAGAAAAAGCATTCTTTTTCAAATCAGCTGCGGCTCTATCCAACCACTCTTTTAACTGCTTGTCCTCAAACTTACCCTCTTCTAATTCGTGATAAGCTTTCTTAAGAGTTTCATCTCCAAATTTAATTCCATGAAAGATCTTTCCTCGCTAAGTATCGCTTAACCCCTTCTGGATCCCAAACCCATGCTATTTTTCTTTCACTATCTACGATGATTTTTCCGGATTGGGTTAAATAATCAATGATAACACAAAATGTTTGATACATCATTTGTTTAGGTAAGTGCTCCCAAAGAGATTTTTTCTTAAATTCTCCACTATTATTATAAATAAATTTTTCAACCATGAGTACTGTATCTAATTGAGGATAGTGTAAGATGTCCTTTGGTTTCATTAGTAGTTCTTGCATCTGGTGTATAAACTTATACAACTATTTAAACTTTTCTACGACTTTAACTGAAAACTGCCCTAACGACTGACTACAAAACGACGGGACTCCAAATTAACTTCCTCACTGCGGTTCGGACTTTGGCGTAAAGCCAAAGCAACATAACAATCATTTAATCTAATTATTCTAAAAATCAAGTTTCGCTTAAACTAAGAAGACCTAATTTAAAGAAGCCCAAGAAGGTGTCTACATTCGCCCAGAGTAGACACCTAAAATCTTTTCTGGTATTGGCTAATCAAAAAACTCAATGTGGATTTTAGGTCATTCTTTTGATCATATTTTTGTAGCTATTGTTAAAATCTGAATCTTCCACGAGATTACATCTCGCGGAAAATTAAAAGTCTGAGGATGCCAAAAACAAGTTTTTGTATCTTGCTGGCGCAAGAAACCGCCCCGAGCCAACACCTCGTTGAGACTCAGAGCATTACTGCGGAATAGACCGAAACAAGCATGCTACCGCTCTGTTACCAGTGGTGGGCGGTTTCCGATCGACTCGTTATTCTATTCCCGGGTTATATCTGGATAGAATTAAATAAAAAATAGAAAAAATGAATTTGTGTTTCTAATTACTTACTTTTAAGCAGTTTTTAATTAATCTTTTTTGACATTAACTGCTTTAGGGCCTTTATCGCCTTGTTCTACATCGTAGTTAACGATATCGTCTTTTTGTATGGTTACCCCTTCTGCTAGAGCGGATTTATGTACGAAAACTTCTGCTCCGTCTTCGCCGGCAATGAATCCAAATCCTTTGGTCTCATTGAAAAATTTTACTGTTCCTTTCATTTTGTTTAACTCCTTATTTTTTGTTTTCAGAAATAGACTCACGAATTTGTTAAATAGGTTTTATTCGACAAATAGTCAAAAATGTTCTGATATATACTAAAAAGCAAGCTTATTTTTAAATGCTTCGATTGATTTTGCTTTATTTCAAAGTTGGGTGTAATACCCCGCAGCTTGCTGCGACCAACTTTGAAATTAGAAAATTCCGGTCGCGAAGCGAGAAAATGAGCGTAATACCACGGAGCGCAAGGTGAAACGACGATTTCACCTGCGCACA
>DATDTM010000031.1:0-51764 GCA_035290865.1 Candidatus Nanoarchaeia archaeon | reverse complement strand
AATAATATATATTTGTTTCAATATAGAAAAGAAAGATATCATTTAACAAAAAAGAATTATAAAATTAAAATGGTTTTTAATGAATAAAAAAATAAAGCAAATAAATTATCGATTAGATTATAATCAATATTTAATCAATATTTATTAATATATAATAAGTAGAAGAAGAAAAATGAGTTCAAAAAAAGATAAAGAAGAAGAGATAAAATCTTATTTAAATCTTATTTAATAGATAGTTATTTATAATAGTTCCATCTGCAATCAACCTATGGTTTGCGATTTATACTTCCCATCTTCAAATTGTTTATATATTACCCTCACTCTGAATTAAATAGCTTTGAAATAGCTTCAATTGGATCTATATCCAGAAGATCTAAATCAAGTTAAAATTATGATTTAATCATATTTCCATCGGAAAGGAGGGGGTCAGATGGTGCAAATAAACACCTTTTTTGAGAATTATTTGAAGAAAGAATCTTTATTTTTGGATAAAACTTATTTATTATCCAGCTATCTTCCCGAAAAAGTCTTGTATCGAGAAGAACAGCTGCAGGAAGTGGCTAATATCTTAGCTCCAGCTTTAAAATTGGAAAAACCTTCTAATCTGTTTATTTATGGCAAAACCGGTACAGGAAAGACTCTTTCAGTAAAACATATCTTAAATTCTATGGCTGAAATTGCTAAACAAAATAATTTAGCTCTAAAAACGATTTATCTTAATTGTAAATTAAAAAGAGTGGCAGATACGGAATATCGTTTAATTGCCCAATTAATCAAAGAATTGGGTAAAGAAATTCCTTCTACCGGTTTGCCTACCGATGAAGTTTATACTATTTTTTATAGTTTATTGGATCAGGAAAAACAAACCATCTTATTAGTTTTAGATGAAATTGATCAATTAACTAAAAAGATTGGAGATGAAATTTTATATAACTTAACTAGGATTAATTCGGAATTAAAAAAGTCTCAAATCTGTTTGGTAGGAATTTCCAATAATCTGGTTTTTTCTGAGAATCTTGATCCGCGAGTAAAAAGTAGTTTGTCTGAAGAGGAATTAATTTTTCCACCTTATAATGCTTTGCAGATTAAAGAAATTTTAAAAGAGCGGGCTGAAAAAGCTTTCAAAGAAAATGTAATTCAATCTGGAGTGATTGAAAAATGTTCTGCTTATGCGGCCAGAGAACATGGAGATGTGCGCAGAGCGATTGATTTATTGCGAGTAGCCGGAGAAATTGCAGAAAGATCAGGTTCATTATCTTTAGAAATTGTTCATTTGGATGAAGCGGAAAAGAAAGTGGAAGCAGATAAGATTCTTAACGCGGTGATTAACCAGCCGAAACAGTTCCAGAATGTACTTTATTCTATCATGCTAATCTCTCCCCAAAAAAATCAATTTTATACCGGAGAAATTTATGAGGTTTACAAAAATATCTGCAAGCAGACTAAATTTAATATTCTTACTCAACGAAGAGTATCTGATATTCTGGCGGAGATGGACATGTTGGGAATTATCAATGCTAAAATTATTTCTAAAGGCAGATATGGAAGAACTAGAGAAGTTTCTTTATCTCTTGAAGAAAATTTACTGGCTAAGTTAAAAGAGGTTTTGGAAAAGTCGTTGCAATTAAGCTCTTAAACGAGATTTATTTCAAAAGAATAAATTTCCAAATAAATTTAATCAATATTTTCAAAAATGTTTTCAAAATGGAATTAACCAAAGAATTAGTAGAAAAGATGTTTGAACGAGGAATATTACTTAATGCCGATTTAAAAGAGATTAGTGATAATCTTCTGGCTAAACTAGAAATTGAAGAAGATCTAATCGTGCTTAATGCTGATTATGCAGAAGTAATCCAAGGCCAGACCTCTTTAGTGGATTGGTATGAATTGGATCATTCTAGAGTTTTAGCAGAGAAAGAAAAAGATCTAGATTTGTATCAGAACCAGCTGCAGCATCTGCGCAGCTCTGATCTGATTATAACCAGTCCGCCTCTTAAAATTAAGTCCGAGATCAAAAGTTTGGAATTAGAATTGAACCGAGAAAAAGAGGCTATTTCCGAAAATTTGGATCCTACTATTCTTAATACGAAGAAAAATATTAAAACTGATCTTAATCCCAATTCTTTTAATTTTTCCTCTGCAAATAATTCTTCGATGGAAATTGTTCTTTCTTACGAGAATAAGCCCAGAAAGTATGCCGTGAAAGATTTTGTAAATATTTTTGTAACCCGCTATCGTTTTTTAGAAAGCCTGTTAAGAAATCGTCAGGAATTAAGGGGGACTTTAAGCATCAATCGGGTACTGGAAAAAAAAGAAAAAGAAAATGTTTCTATTATCGGGATGGTGGAGGAAGTTTCTACCACTAAAAGCGGCCATTTAGTTTTTAATTTAGAAGATCTTACCGGTAAAATAAAAGTGTTAGTCTCTAAAAATAATAAAGAATTATTCAATCAAGGCAAGGAATTAGTTCCGGATGAAGTTATTGGTATCAATGGGATGAGCAGCGATAAAATTATCTTTGCAGAAAGAATAGTTTGGCCAGATTTTCCGGAACTGCCTGAACTGAAGAAAAGTCCTTTGGAAGAATATGCCTTGTTTATTTCGGACATTCATGTAGGTTCGAAAATGTTTCTGAAACAGGAGTTCCTGAAGTTTCTACGCTGGCTGAGAGGAGAGACGGGAACAGAGGCGCAAAAAGCGCTAGCCCAAAAAGTAAAATATTTAGTTATTGCCGGAGATTTGGTAGATGGGATCGGAATTTATCCTTCCCAAGAAGAGGAATTAGAAATCAATGATATCACTAAACAATATCAAGAATTTGTAGAATTAATAAAACAAGTTCCTTTAGATAAACAGATCATCGTCTGCCCGGGAAATCACGATTTAGTGCATCTGGCTGAACCTCAACCTAAATTCTATAAAGAATTTTCGGCCTGCCTTTCCGAAGTGCCCAATCTAACTTTAATTACTAATCCAGGAATGATTAATATTGGTAAGACCAAGAATTTTTCTGGATTTAATGTTCTAGTTTATCACGGCTACAGTTTTGATTATTATGTTAATAATGTAGAACCAATCAGAAATAATGGGGGATACACCCGGGCGGATTTAATCATGCAATTTTTACTGAAACGGAGGCATTTAGCTCCCTCGTTTCAATCTACCCCTTATTTTCCAGCTCATGCAGAAGATCCTTTATTGATCAAGAAAATTCCAGATATTTTCATTACAGGCCATATCCATTATTGCAAGGTAGCTAATCATAAAGGAGTGACTTTAATCAGCGGCAGCTGTTGGCAGTCAAAGACCGCTTTTCAGGAAAAGATGGGTCATGAGCCTGAACCGGGAAGAGTACCTATAGTTAATCTTCAGACTCGAGAGATAAAAATATTAAAATTTGTTTAGACCTAAATTTAGGTTTAATAATAGATCTAAAAAGAATTAAAATTAATTTAAAATGGAAGCTTCAAAATCAATCAAAAAATATTTTCAGAAGTTGAATGAAGAAGTAGCTAGAAATTACCTTCTTGCGGAGGCAGCCCATAAAAAAGGGATTGATCCTGATGAGGTAGTACCCATCCCGCTAGCTAATAATATGGCCGAACGAGTAGTGGGCTTAATTTCAGTAGTAGCTCCCCAGATAATTAATAGTAAAGTTACGGAAAGAATCTTGGAATTGGAAAAAGAGTATGGGATGTTAGACTGGCGGGTAGGATTCAAAGTCGCAGAGGAAGTAGCCCAAGGAAAATTATGCCCATTTGAAACTAAATTAGAAGCTTTAGAGGTAGGAATCCGTACCGGATTTGCTTATTTAACTTTAGGAATTGTCTCCGCACCTTTAGAAGGTTTTATCGGATTGAAAATTAAAAAACGTCATGACGGAAAAGAATATTTTGCTTTGCAATATGCCGGACCGATCAGGGCTGCGGGAGGTACTGCGGCCTCAGTTTCGGTAATCTTAAGCGATTATGTGCGAGTAAAGATGGGCTATGCCCCCTATGATCCAGATGAGGCAGAAATTAATCGTTGTGATAGTGAGATTCATGATTATCATGAACGGGTGACCAACTTACAATATCATCCTTCAGAAAAAGAAGTTAAATTCATGGTCAGCCATCTTCCCGTTGAGGTTGATGGTGATCCTACCGAAAAATTAGAAGTTTCTAACTATAAAGACCTTCCCAGAATCGAGACTAATCTGATCCGGGGGGGGATGGCCTTAGTTATGGCCGAAGGTTTATGCCAGAAAACTCCCAAACTCTGGAAAAGGCTTTCTAAATGGGGAGAAGAATTCGGGTTAGGACATTGGAAATTCTTAGCAGATTTCATTAAATTAAAAGAATCGTTACATACTACTAAAGTTCAAGTCACCGAATTAGGAGAGAAAAAGAAAGTCAAACCTAATACTACCTATATTATGGATTTAGTAGCAGGAAGACCGATCTTAACTCATCCTCTTGCTGCTGGCGGATTTAGGCTGCGTTACGGAAGGACCAGAATGACTGGCTTTTCAGCTTCTGCCCTGCATCCAGCAACTTTAGTGGTCTTAGATAAATATATCGCTATCGGTACTCAGATTAAAGTTGAACGTCCGGGAAAAGCTAGTGTAGTAACGGTCTGTGATAGTTTAGAGGGTCCGATAGTTTTGTTAGAAAATGGTTCAGTACTACAGTTAGAGTCAGAAAGCAAGGCTAAAGAATACTTATCTCAGATTAAAGAAGTTTTATTTTTAGGGGATATCCTCTTTAATTATGGCGACTTCTCTGAAAACGGCCAAGATTTAGTGCCGGCAGGATACTGTCCGGAATGGTGGGCTTTAGAGGTGGAAAAGGCTACAAATACTTTGTTTGAGACTGAACCGTTGAAGAAAGCTGCAGAATTGCTCCATCTAGAAGAGAATCGTTTGGTCGAATTAGTGAATAAACCCCTCATCCATTTTCCCGAATGGAATGAAGCTTTAACTCTAAGTAAAAAATTGAAAGTCTCTTTGCATCCAGATTATACTTTTTATTGGAAATTAGTTTCCGGAGAGGAAATTTTAAATCTAAGAGTCTGGCTTCAGGAAGGAAAAATTAAGTCGGATGAGAAAGGTATTGAAAAAATTATTTTACCTTATTATGAAAAAAACGAGGCACATCTAAGAGTTAAAACTACTTTAGAGAATATGGGTGTTGCTCATCAGATCATTAATAAAGATAATTTAGTTTTAGCCAGAAAAGAAGCGAATATTCTAGCTTTATGTTTTGATTTTAAAGATCAAAAGGGGATGGAATCAATTAACTTAACTCCGGAAGCAGTAGCTAAGAAAGAGGGATTGGAAATTATTAATTCTTTAAGCAGTATTTCAATTAAAGACAAAGCAGGAACTTTTATCGGTGCGCGTATGGGCAGGCCGGAAAAAGCTAAAATGCGCAGCCTTACCGGTAGTCCCCAGGTAATGTTTCCAGTAGGCGAGGAAGGAGATCGCCTAAGAAGTTTTCAGTCTGCTTTATTAGCGGGAAAGATTCGCAGTGCCTTTCCCAATTTTTATTGTCTGAAATGCCAAAAGGAGATGATCTATCCGCTCTGTGAAGAGTGCGGAGAGAAGTGCGAGAAGAGATATTATTGCCGTTTTTGTGGAGATCTAAACAAAGATAGCTGCAGGCATGGGAAAGCCAACGCCTACAAACAGAAAGATTTGGACATCGCTTATTATTTTGAGAAGGCTAAAGCGCGTATCGGTGAAAAATTGCATCCAGACTTGATTAAAGGGGTGCGGGGAACTTCTAACAAAGGGCATATCACCGAACATCTGGCTAAAGGTATTCTTCGAGCCAAGCATGACCTTTATGTGAATAAAGATGGAACTACCCGTTACGATTGTACCGAAATGCCCATAACCCATTTCAAACCTAAAGAGATAAAGACTTCCATAGCTAAATTGAAAGAATTAGGATATGACTTAGATTTTAAGGGGAAAGAATTGGTTGAGGAGAATCAGATCTTAGAACTTAAACCTCAAGATATCATTCTGCCCGGATTTGATTCATTAGATGATTCTGCCCCGAAAGTCTTGACCAGAGTGGCTAATTTTATAGATGAGCTTTTAGTTAAGTTTTATGGATTGGAACCGTTTTATAATCTGAAAGCTGAAGAAGATTTAGTTGGACATTTAGTGATCGGTCTAGCCCCTCATATTTCTGCTGGATTGGTGGGAAGAATTATTGGTTTTTCTGAAACACAAGGCTTATTGGCCCACCCCATGTACCATGCGGGAATGCGTCGGGACTGCGACGGCGATGAAGCCGGGGTAATGTTATTAATGGATGCGTTATTAAACTTTTCTCGACAGTATCTCCCGGAAAGGAGAGGGGCGAAAACAATGGATAGTCCTTTAGTACTAACCTCTACTTTATATCCTTCTGAGGTTGACGATCAGGTGCATGGAATTGATGTAGTTTGGAAATATCCCCTAGAGTTTTATGAAGCTTCTCTGGAGATGAAAAAGCCTTGGGAAGTGGTCTATAACGGAGGAAAGAAGATAGAACAGCTGGGAAGCAGGTTAGGAAAAGAATTGCAATATGAACAATTTGGCTATACTCATGAAGTGGATAATTTTAATCGGGGAGTGTTATGCTCTGCCTACAAGATATTGCCGACAATGGAAGAGAAACTGTTCGGCCAGATGGAGATTGCCAGAAAAGTCCGGGCAGTAGATATGGATGACGTAGCGAAATTAGTGATCCAAAAACATTTTCTGAAAGATATCCGCGGGAACTTGAAGAAATTTTCTGCCCAGCAGTTCCGCTGCGGAAAATGCAATATTAAATATCGCCGACCCCCTTTATCCGGGAAATGCACTGAGTGCAACGGCAAACTTATTTTTACCATCTCTGAAGGTTCAGTAATTAAATATCTTGGCCCTTCGATGCAGTTGGTAGAAAAGTATGAATTTTCTCCCTATCTAAAGCAGGTCTTGAATTTGTTAAAATTAAATGTAGATAATGTTTTTGGAAAAGAAAAAGAGAAACAGGTGGGATTAGGAAGTTTCTCTAGCTAAGAATATTTTATTCACTAACCACAGCTTCTGCATGTTTGACTCCTTTGATGGTAAGAATTTTATCTTTATCTACAAGACCAGACTTGATTCCGAGAGATACAGCCTTTTCTCCGGTAAGATGGAGCAGATAGGAACTCTTAAACATTTCTTGGATCTCTGATTCTTTTTTTTCCTGGCCTTGATAAAATTTAGCGGTTAAATCCAATTGCTTTTTTCCCTCTTCGAATTTTTTTCCAATCAGTTCAGAATCAGTTACAATGAGCAAAATTCCAGAAGAGGTTTCTTTTCGATTAATGATCATCTTGGTTCAGGCTTAGTGTTTGTTTCTAGGATCAGATTAAACTCTTTACCGGCTTTTTAACCCCGCAGGCCATACAGCGCAAATAAGTGATATCTTTCTCTTCCATTAATTTAGTGTCGGGCTTATGACATTCCGAGCAGAGCACAAATTCAGAAACGTACTTTTTAACTTTTTTGTTGAT
Organism: Candidatus Nanoarchaeia archaeon; assembly: GCA_035290865.1. Taxonomy (GTDB): domain Archaea; phylum Nanobdellota; class Nanobdellia; order Woesearchaeales; family GW2011-AR9; genus DATDTM01. The sequence continues at coordinate 44,243 of DATDTM010000031.1, read as the reverse complement.
GTTGACTGCAGAAACTTTTGTTCCTAAAATCACTAAATCTCCGACTATTTTTCCGGGAGTGGCTAGTTCCCTTAAAAGATACTTTAAGAGATGGTCTAGATCCCTTCTGAGATCTTTAGCGATCTTCTGGAGATTGACTAAAACGGTCTTGTTTCCTTCCAGATGGCCTTTGATTTTCTCTAAGACAAAGCGGTCTCCGCCAGTAATATTTTCAGGTAATTCTTCTTCTGCTTTTTTGAGTAAAGCTTCGTAATCGTCCATGGGGCTTTTATTTAGGGATTATTTTATAAAGGTTTAGGCTAATTTTCATCTGATGAAGGTACTGCTCCAGACCTGTTGCGGGATCTGTAGTTTAGGTTATTTAGAGCTGATGAAAGAGCACCAGGTAACTTTATTCTTTTACAATCCTAATATTTATCCGGTAGAGGAATACTTGAATAGAAAGGAAACGGTCCAAAAAGTAGTTGAAAAGTTTAATTTTCTTTTTCTGGAAGGGCGCAATAATACCCCAGATTGGTTTAAAGCGGTTAAGGGATTGGAAGCAGATCCGGAGAACGGAAAAAGATGTTGGGTCTGTTTTGAATTTAGATTAAGAGAGACTGCTAAGATGGCCAAAGAGCAAGGTTTTGGAGCTTTTTCTACTACTTTAAATCTCAGCCCGTATAAAGATGTTGATTTTATCAATCAGAAAGGAAGAGAATTAGCTCAAGAGTTCGGGGTGAAATATTTAGAGTTTGGTTTAAGTAGAGATGAGCGGTTCAGGCTTTCCCGGGAAGCGCAGCAGAGAGCGAAACCATTGCAATTATATCATCAGAAATATTGCGGGTGCGTTTATTCAATAAGTCAGAAATAAATAATCTCTGAAATCCAACGATACTCTTATTAATTCTAACTTCTTTCTTGGTGCTATGAAAAGCGAAAACTGGTGGTGGGGACGTTCTGCCAGCGTGGACCTGCATGGCTGCGATCATGAGCTGGTCAAAGATCCGAAAACTATTAAAAAGTTTGTGCGAGCTTTAGCCAAAGCAATCAAGATGAAGCGGGTAGGACCGCCGATAATCATGCGTTTGGGTCATGGGAAATTAAGAGGATATTCCATGATGCAGTTGATCGAAACTTCTACCATTATCGCTCATCTGGATGAGAAAGGTAATCGGGCTTTCATTGATGTTTTCAGCTGTAAGCAGTTCAATCCTAAAATAGTAGCTAAATTCTGTCAGAAATTCTTTAAAGCTAAAAATTTCTCTACTTATGTGGAGGAGAGGCTCTAGATAAAATTAGGCTGGAGAAGAGCAAAACGTTTATATACCTTTAAATAAATATCAAATAAATCATAATCAAAAAAGAGGTGAATAGAAAATGCCCGGATTGGAATTAGCGGAAGTGATTTTAGCGGTAATTATTGGAACTTTAGCGGCAATAGTTTATTCTTTAAGAGTGTTGATTCTGGTAGAACGCAGAGTAGCAGGAATGGAGATGAACATTCAGAAACTAACCCAAAAAGTTCTAAAAGAAGAAGGCGTGATTGAAAGAGCAATAAAAAGAAAGAGATAATTTTTATCTTTTCTTTTTTACATTTTTTAGTTTTCTTTTTATTCTGATTTTAATTTTGATAGCTTTCTTTTTGGATTTTACCTTAATCTTACGCAAGACTTTTTTCTCGGTTTCTAGGTCTTCTTCAATACCTTCGATCTGTTTCTTAATCCCGATGACATTATTTTCACTATCTTGATGAATTAGCTCTCCGCATTCAGGGCAGTGGAACTCATAGTCCATCCCCTGATCGAAATTTAATCTGACACATCTTTTCGGGCAGACGTAAAAGAGCTCTTTTTGCTCTTCTAATAATTTCTCTTTAAGTTTGATCAGAAGTTCTTTTTTATGCTTGTAATACATGAACTTAACATTATCCCCCAATAAAGTCCAATAATAGATGTACCAGCCTTTTTCTTTGTCTTTCTTTCTGGTAAAACCGACTAGGTTATGATTGTACATCAGATAGAGCATTTTTCGGACAATCTTGATGTCTTTCTTACTTTTTTTGGCTAGATCAAATTCGGAGATATTAGGTTGGACGTAAAGAAGCTTGATTAAGGGTAAACCATCTTCTCCAGTTAAGGGTAGGATAATTTCTTCAATCTTGTTGCGAGTCATTCGGAGAACCATAGATTATTCTAGCTCCTCTATCTTTTAAAACTTTCGGTTTTATTACTAAGATGAAGTAGTTCTTCAGTATTTAATAGAAAACGAGATAAGTTTTAAATTCATTACGTCGTTTTCTAAATAGTAAATGACATAGCGTTCTGTAACATAACTTTTGTCATTTACTATAACCCTAATTCTGAGGTTTATTCATCTCAATCAGCTCTTCTTTGGTCAATCCTCTTCTTTTAGCTAATTCTACTGAAGCGCCAAAGTTAACTCCGGTATTTTCCAGATCTTCTATCAGCCAGCTACACTAGGCGAGTCGTAGGTCTGGGGGACACGCACTACGTTTGGTCCCCCTTATTATTGGAATTATCTGTTTCAATAAGTTCTTCTTTGGTCAATCCTCTTCTTTTAGCTAATTCTACTGAAGCGCCAAAGTTAACTCCGGTATTTTCCAGATCTTCTATCATTAAGAAATACCATTCTTCTCCGGCAAATTTAATTCCGATCCAGGCTTCGGCCCCAAAATTTTGTGAAAAAGTCTTTAGTTGTTCCAACTCTTCTGGAGGGAAATACTTATTTTTATCTTTGGTGACTTTACATTCGATAGCTAATCTGCGTATGGCATTGCCGGCTAAGATATCTGGGGAGGGATATTTCATCGAGCCGGAACCAGCGCTTCTAATGGCTGACCAGCCATGATCATTCAAGAAATGGATCAATTCTCTTTCTCCAGCGGTGCCTTTGGCTTTAGTGTTCATTTGAAATTATAATAAGCTAATAGGAATTCATACTGAAATCTTCATAAAATCTTCTGCGATAATAGTATTGTCAAAATAAGTTCTGGCTTCAGAAACAATTTCAGAAGTACTTTTGTACCTAGGGCTAAGATGAGTGATGATCAGTTTCTGGGCATTATTTTCTGAAGCTAATAAAGCAGCATCTTTTACAGTAAGATGCATATATTTCTTAGTCTTTTCTTCGATATCGCTGAGATGAGTTCCTTCGGAAATGAGCAGGTCTGAATCCTGAGCAAGCTTATTCGCTCCTTCGCAAGGTAAAGTATCCGCAACATAACTTATTTTTTTACCTTTTATTACATAGCCTACGTCTTCTGGTTTAATCTTTTTTCCCAGATGTTGAACAGTTTCTCCTAACTGTAATTTACCTAAGATTGGCCCTTCTTTTAACCCCATCTTTTTAGCTTTGGCTAAGTCGATCCTTAAGCGGTCTTTCTCTTTAAAGCTGAAACCGATACAAGGAGCAGAATGTTTCAGGGGCTGAGCTTCCAACTGGAAATCTTCATTCTCAAAAAAGAGGCCTTTTTCTACTTCTTTCACTTCAAATTCGATGATATCATTAGCAGCAAAAGATTTGAACAAGTGGTTAAGATATTCTTTTGAACCTTTTGGACCGTAAAGATATAATTTTTTAGCGTACTGATCTGCGCCCATAGAACTCATCAAACCAGCCAGGCCGAAAACATGATCTCCATGCCAATGGCTGATCAAAATTCGGGTAATTTTTGCTGGCTTAATTCCAGCAATGCGCATCTGTCTTTGGATATTTTCACCGCAGTCAAAGAGAATATTTTCTTCTTTATAATGGAGCAGGAAACTAGGATGATTCCTATTTTTAGTAGGCTGCATACAGGAAGTTCCTAAGAAGGTTATGTCGATCATATTCCTAATACTTTTTCCAGTTCTTTTAAATCTTTCATTTTTGGATGGAAATCGCGGGTATTTTTGCGATCAATCAGGACAGCATTCATTCCCAGACGTTTTGCTGGAATAATGTCGCTTTGGATACTATCTCCAACTAAAATACAATCATTAACATCTAAATTCATCTCGCTAAGAACATGTTTTAAGAAATTCTTGTCAGTCTTGATTACCCCTAATTCGTAAGATAAGAAAATTCGATCGAAATAAGATTTTAATTCAAATTTGTCTAAAACTTTATTGATGGAAAAGCAGTCAGTGTTGGAAATCAAGATTAGTTTATACTTTTCTTTTAATTGGCCGAGGATTTCTTTAACTTCAGGATAGGGTTGGGCCAACATCCAGGACTTGTTCCATAAGCCTACTAGCTGTTCGATTTTATCTTCATCTGGAGAGACAGAAAATTCTGCACAGACCTTGAGGAAAGCTTCTTTTAAATCAGTAAATTTTGAGGTCATCAGGGCCTGTTCCATCCTGACCACATATTCGGAAAAGGGCAGATCTATCTCTAAAATGTTCTTTACCTGCTTGATGGGGCTCCAGATACCATTTTCAGCCAGAGTACCCCAAAAATCGAATAATATTGCTTTGACCATATTTAATCTACCTTTCAGTAATATACGTGCGGACTTTAATTTTTGACCATCTGATTCAAAGTCCGTCCTATATAGTGACGGATACTGATAGTTTAATTATTTATGTCCGTCACTATAATTAGTCCTCTGACTATAAATATTTTACTAAAGAATTGCCCCTAACTCGAAAATAACCACTAAATATTTAAATTCGAGGCGGTTCTCTTTTGAGCATGGCCACTTTAACCATCGAACAAAAATTAGCTTTAATCAAGCGGAACACTCAAGAGATCATTACTGAAGAAGAACTTTTAGAGCTGTTAAAAAAGAAAAAACAGCCGGCAGTGTATATCGGCACAGCTATTACCGGAAAGCCTCATATCGGATATTATATGTGGGTCTTGAAATTAGCAGATTTTCTTAAAGCCGGTTTTAAGGTTAAATTATTGCTGGCAGATATTCATGGAGCTTTAGATAATTGCCCTTGGGATGTTTTAGAGAGGCGTTACACTTATTATGCAGAAACCATCCCTTTAATGTTTAAATCTATCGGAGCAGATATTAAGAATTTTGAGGTAGTCAAAGGCTCAGATTTTCAGCTGAAACGAGAATATATGCTTGATGTTTTAAAAATGTCTACTTTTACTTCCATCAATGAGGCCAAACGGGCAGCTTCAGAAGTGGTTAAGTTCGGAGACAATCCTAAATTGAGCGGCTTGATTTACCCTTTGATGCAATCTTTGGATGAGGAATATTTAGGGGTGGATATTCAATATGGGGGAGTAGACCAAAGGAAAATCTTAATGTTTGCACGGGAAAATTTACCCTTACTAAACTATAAACCCAGAATAGAGGTGATGACGCCACTGATTCCGGGCCTGATCGGGAAGAAAATGTCTGCTTCAGACCCGCATTCGAAAGTAGATCTGTTGGATGATGAAAAGACTGTAGAAGAAAAATTAAAGAAAGCCTATTGTGAAGCTGGAGTGGTAGAAGATAATGGGGTGCTGGCTTTCCTGAAGTATATTATCATGACCCTGAAGAAAGATCGGGGAGAAAAATTTGTAGTGGAGAGACCGGCAAAATGGGGCGGGAATCTAGAATTTTCTGATTATGAAGAAATCGAGAAGATGTTTATTAAACAAGAGCTGCATCCTCTGGATTTGAAATTAGCTTTAGCTCGGGAGATAAATTCTTTGCTGAAAGTTTTTCGGGAGAATAAAGAGAGATTAGAGAAGCTGGGGAAAGCAGGGTATAGTTAAGCTCTTTCTTGGTGGATTCTGAAAGATAGAAATTATTATAAAGTAATCAAATAAAATTTACCCCATGAACAGATTAATCTATAATGATTATTATTCTGGATTTTATGATGAAAATAATTTTCCTCCATTTATGGATTCTTGGGCAGGTGCAGAACGAGTTAATTCTTTCACTCTTGCTCCTACAGAATATTCTTCTGGAGAGAAAGGTATGGCTTGCGTATACCATATCCAACCACAAGAAGTGACTTTAATCTTTAAAGCGGTTACGACCGTGAAAAAGATGGGTGGTGAAACTGTAAGGCAGGCCTCCATTAGACTTTGTGGACGAGATGACCAAATGGGTGAAGTAGAAAAGATTATTTTAGATGCAGAAAAAACTTTTGTTAAAATATAATTTTATAGGAAGATTATTTAGGGCGCAGGAATTTCTTATTTCCCTTCTACAATGACCCAAGTGTAATGCTTAAAATATTTGTCTACTACTCGTTTAACGTCAGAAAGGGTCACTTTCTTAATCTGCTGGACATATTCGTACATCTTCTGGGCATGATTAATCTGCTCCCAAAAAACTAATTGGTCAGCTACTTTCTGGGGATCTTCCACTTCCAATAAATAATCCCCTTCGATATAATCTTTAGCTTCCTGAAGATCTTTTGGGTTAAGCTTTCTTAATTTTTTCAGTTCGCTTAGTACGGTGCTCTTGACAATCTGCAATTTTTTCTTGTCTACGGTAGCGTAAACTGCAAAATAGCCAAAAGTATGATCATTTAGATTTTGGGTGCCTACATCATAGGCAAGGCCTTTCTTAGCCCTAATCTCAGTGAACATTCTTCCGCTCTGGCCTCTTCCTAAAACTCCGTTGATGACATCTAAGACATAACTGTCAGGATGGTCCTTAGGAACAGTCTTGAATCCTAAAACTGTATAGGTACTCAGAATTTTTTTTTTTTCAGTTTTAGTTATATTCTTAGTTTGGTTTGGTTCTTTAATTGTTTTTACGGAAGGTAAACGGTTCTTATTCAATAAGAAATGTTTAAGCATCTCTTTCTTCCAGTCTTTTAGATCTCCTACGACAGAAATAATCATATTATTGGGAGAATAATAACGATGGAAATAGTTCAAGACTTTTTCTTGGGTTAGATTACGGATAACCTCTTTTTTTCCATAAACCGGATATTTGCTGGGATGATGAGTATACATAGTGCGCAGAAGCAAATCCCATTGGTAATATCTGGGTTCGTCATTGACTAAATCGATTTCTTTAATGACAATGTTTTTTTCTTTTTCTAACTCTTCTTTTTTAAAGAGCGGGTTTTTAATAATTTCAGCAAGAATTTCTACCGCTTTAGGATAATGTTTTTTTAAGACTTTAACATAAAAACAGGTGCGTTCGTTAGTAGTATAAGCATTAAATTCTCCCCCGATCTTCTCAATTTCATTAGAAAGTAACCAGTTGGTAGGATAGTTTTTAGTACCCTCAAAAAGCATATGTTCAATGAAATGGGAGAGGCCTTTCTCTTTATCTGTCTCTTGATTGCTGCCTACTTTAACCAAGACTTCTACTACTACGGCATTGCCCTTTTTCTCTTGAAATAAAAGGGTTAGGCCATTATCTAAGACCACCTTTTGCATGGTTAAAGCATATTTTTAGGGTTTATAAACCCTTCGTACTAGAGCGGAAAAGGCCTAACTATTTGTTTTGCGCAATATTCTTAAATAGTTCCAATGCGCCATAAAAGTTTCTGAAGCTGTAATCAACACAATGGTGTAACTCTGGATTTTTGAGCGCAATCCCAATCGGGAGTCCAACTTTAGCCCAAGCCCCACAATCATTCCCATTATCTCCAAAATAAGCGGTATTATCTGCGGTGGTCCCATAATGAAGCATTTGCTGATCTACATATCTCCCTTTATTCCAAAGGGGAACCTGCTGTTCACCGGTCCCAGTAAATCGGCCATTTTCTAGGTTAAGCACATTTGCAATGGCAAAGTCTAATCTTGCTTCTTGTAATACTCTATTCGCGACAATATCTACTCCGCTGCTCACTATCCCAGTACAGATTCCTTCCCGTTTCAAATAAGTGCAAAATTCTAAGAAGCCGGGGGTGTAGGGAGGAGGAAAGATCTGCTCTAAAATCGGTTGGACTTCTATTCCTTCTAGTAAGCGGCAATTCCCCTCAAACCATTCTTGATACAATTCTGGTCTGGGGTAATAATAATCTCTTCTCCTAACCCATTCTTCTTCTTTTCCTGCAGCAATACCAAGGGCATCCCAACTGGACTGGAAAGGGCCGTTAGTGTATTAAACTATAGTCCCATCTAAATCAAAAATGCACAGTTTAATCTGGTCGGACAAAGCCACATTAAAACCAGTTTTGATTGGGTTTATATTAATTTCTAGCCTTGAATAGATCTGGATAGAAAAAGGAAGAGTTTTTAAGTTTCAAAGAATTAATTCTTATTTAAATGAAGCTTAAATATTTACAGCAGTACTTGGTTAAAGAGAAGATCAGTTTAGCCCTTTTAGTTCATCCAGACCTATTTTTAACTTATTTCTCTCAAATCCAACCCTCTTATGCGCTGATGGTGATTACTCCTAAAACCAACTTTTTCTATTTGACTAAATTAGATCAGAAACCGAAAATTGCTGGTTTGAAAGTAAGAATTATGGCTAAAGATTGGGAGAAGAAACATCCAGAATTCAAAAAAGCGAAAAAAGTGGGATTAAATTATAGTGCGATTACTTTATCTCAGTCCAAGAAACTTAAAAAGCTTTTTCCAAAAGCTAAATTGGTGGATATTTCTAAGAAATTAACGGAATTAAGAGCAGAAAAAACTCTTTTGGAAATCAAAAAAATTGAAAAAGCCTGCCAGATAACTGATTTTGCTTTTGATGAACTGCTCAAAGCCTTAAGACAAAAAAAATTCTCTGCTGAATCCACTGAGCAAGAAATCGCCGATTTTTTGGAAGTGAAAATCAAAAGTAAGGGGGCAGAATTAGCTTTTCCTACCATTGTAGCCAGTGGAAAGAATTCGGCCATACCTCACCATCAAACCTCTAACCAGAAACTTAAGCCTGGATTCTTATTATTGGATTTTGGGGCGAAATATCAATATTATTGTGCGGATATGAGTAGGACTATTTATTTAGGGAGACCTTCTAAAAAAGAGGTATTACTTTATGAATTATTGTTAAAAGCACAGAAAGAGGCGATTATTCAAGTAAAAGAAAATTTATTTTTTTCTGAGCTGGATAAATCCTGCCGGAAATGGTTAGCCCAATACTCTTCTTATTTTATTCATTCTCTAGGACACGGGGTGGGTTTAGAGGTGCATGAAAAACCATCTTATGCTGCGGAAGGTAAAGAGAAGATTCTGAAAAATGAGTTGTTTACCATCGAGCCAGGCCTGTATTTTCCAGGTAAGTTTGGGATTCGAATTGAGGATACGGTTCTATTTGATGGGAAAGTGAAAGTTTTGACTAGGTCGAGGAAGGAATTGGTTAGAATAAAGTCTTTTTTTTAAATCAAATAAGCAGAAATATCCAAGATTCATCTTTGGAGATGAATACTGGTAAGTGAGCAAGGAGATTTCGCTATATTTGATTTTAGAAAATCCGTCTAGGGATTTTCTTTAATTTTAGATACTATCTCCAAAAACCTTATAAAAACCATTTGTTTTTAACGAAAAGTATTTAAATAGGTATATGGGGCTGTGTTGTAGCTTGGTCTAGTACCTTTGTATATTAAAGGTCAGGAAGTAACTATCATCGATCGCTTGGGACGATCAGACCCCGGTTCAAATCCGGGCAGCCCCAGTTTTTATTTAAAAGAGCTTAAAAAATGCCAACTAAAAGATTCGGAGCGAGATACGGAAGAAAACCTAGAGAACAGTTCGCTATAATCGAGAAACTACAGCGGGCGAAACATGTTTGCCCATCTTGTCAGAAAAAGGCAGTGAAACGCTTGGCAGTGGGAATCTGGCAATGCCAGAAGTGCGAACATAAATTTGCGGGTAAAGCTTATACTCCCTAAAAGGTGCTTAAAAATGTATTACTTATGTTTTGATTGCGGAAAGAAAGTAGAAGATGAATATCTTAATACTAAGATACGATGCCCATATTGCGGGGGAAAGATTCTGTATAAAGACCGTAAAGTTCCCAATAAAATCAAGGCCAGATAAAAATGCCGGATAAGAAAAAAATTAATCAATTACAACTTCTTCAGCAGAATCTGCAGAATTTAGAGTTACAAAAGCAGCAGTTTCAGAACCAATTGATAGAGATAGATTCGGCTTTAACCGAATTAAAGAGTACAGAGAAAGCCTATAAGATTGTAGGTAAGATCATGCTGGCTGCTTCTAAAGATGAGCTAAGCAAAGATTTAAGCGAGAAAAAAGAAACCGTGGGTGTACGCTTAAAGAATTTAACCAAGCAAGAAGATGCTCTGCAGAAAGCAATCGAACAGCTACAGCAGGAGATCATGGCTGAGCTGGGGAAGGAGAAGAGTTAGGATGAATTTTTCGTAAATAAATATCTGGCGAAAAAAGAAAGTTTGGATCAACAAGCGGTGGATAAAATAATCTTATTCTTTCTTTACCTTATACTTCGACTTCAGAAACAAAGAGTTAGGCACATAAAGCACATCACCGTTTTCTGTTCTAATCTCGGTTTCTAAATAACCGATACGTTCTACTGTACCATAGATTTCTTTAACCTCAATTATTTTATCTACGACTACTTTATTTCCTCTTTGAAGATAGATCCAACCTACAAAATTAGGAATAACATCTTTTAAGCCCACTAAAAAGGTTAAAATGATCAGGATTAAAATTGCACCTAAGATAAGATAGAGTACCACAGAAGTAATTCCTAGATGATTAAGGAAAATTACTATAAAGACTAAATAAATTACCCAAGAGACTACATTGCTGATAATTTTTTCAAAGTCATGGGTCATACCTACTTTGTTCATCATATGATTGAGTTCTAGCTCTTTTAGGATACGATAGACCAATTTTTTGGATAATATTCCCAATCCAAAACCAGCCAGAAGGATGACTATACCCACCACAATAGTATAGAAATAAGATTCGACTACATTTACTGCTGTCCCCACTATTGTCTCATTTCCTACCATTATCTTAAAAATAGCCAAGATTCTTTATAAAAATTGCGAAAATTTATATACACTTATTCGGATAATGGGATTAAGCTATGGTAGATTACAATAAAAAGATTCAAGAGTTGGAAGAGGAGTTAAAGAAAACTAAGTACAATAAGGCCACTCAGGGCCATATTGGTATTGTCAAGGCGAAAATTGCCCAGCTGAAAGAAAAGCAAGAATCTCGAGTGCAAAAGAAAACCGGTAGGTCAGAGTATGGCTATTCGGTTAAAAAGTCTGGGGATGGAACTGTGCTTTTGTTAGGTTTTCCTTCTACCGGTAAATCTACTTTGTTAAACAAACTTACCGGAGCTAATTCCGAAGTGGCAGCTTATGCCTTTACTACCCTCTCGGTAATTCCAGGAATGTTGGAATACAAACAGGCAAAAATCCAAATTTTGGATGTGCCGGGAATAGTCAGTGGAGCTTCTACGGGAAAAGGCAGAGGAAAAGAGGTTTTAGCAGTGATCCATACTACGGAATTAGTTTTGATCGTAGTTGAGGTTAACCATCCTGAACATCTGCCGGCGATCATGGAAGAGATTAATAATTCTAATATCCGTATCAATAAAACCAGGCCGGAATTGTTTATCACTAAAAAAGCCCAAGGGGGAATTCAAATTGGCAAGACTGTCCCTTTAGGGATTGATGATGATACTCTAAAAAAAATACTGCGAGAATTTAAGATTGTTAATGCTGAGGTTCTGATCAGAAGCCCGGTAGATGTGGATGATTTTATTGATTGCATTGAAGGGAACAAGAAATATCTACCGGCAATAATTTGTATCACCAAAGCAGACCAGGCCGATGCAGCCACAGTAGAAAAAGTTAAAAAAGAGCTGAATGCAGATATAGTAGTCTCTGCAGAGAAAGATCTGAATATCGAGCCTTTGAAAGAATTGATTTTTCAAAAATTAGATTTTATGCGTATTTACATGAAAGAGCCGCGCAAGAATGCGGATATGAAAGAGCCCTTGATCATCCGAAGAAATTCAGGCATCAAAGATGTTTGCGATAAACTGCATCGGGATTTCGCCAGCAAATTTAAGTTTGCCAGAGTTTGGGGCAAAAGCTCGAAATTTCCAGGACAGCGGCTGATGCTTAATCATGTCCTTGCAGATCAGGATATTCTGGAGATACATTTGAGGTGAGGATTAAATTTAGAACCTAATTTTCTAATAAACTTATTTTATCTAATTATAGACTTTCTAAATAATCTTTCTTAAACTCAAATCCGTGCTGTTTAGCCAGCTTGCCAATAGCTTTATCGAAACAGCTGCCATACTGGGCAGCCTTCTTCTTTCTCCAGGCGAATTCACCTAAGAACTCTTCGGCAATCTCTCGTAAGATGATTTTTTTCTCAACTTCATTAATTTTCCATTCTCCGGGAATCTGCATGGCCGTCTGGATTAACTCGGAATCTAAAAAGGGAGTTTTTAGGGTCATCTTTAATGCTTTCCCTAAAGTAAAATCTCGAACTAAATCCCGATCCCAGATATGTTTTAACCCCTGCCAGCATTCGCGATTAACATTTTTAGCTTTAGTATGCCGTTCGTAGCCGGCGAAAATCTCTTCGCTTCCCAATCCAGAAAAGAAATAGTTAATTTTATCTTTTCTAGCTAGCTCTCGGGCAGCAACAATGACTGCGCCTACCCCGACATTAATCACATCTACTTTTTTTACGGGTTTAAGAATTTTTACTGTTTTCTGAATGATTTTCTCAGCTTCGGCTAGATTATAAATTCTAAATTTTAGGTCGAAACTTAATTTTCTGGCTACTTTCTGGGCTTCCTGGACATCTTCAGGAGCTTTAGTGGCTTGATCCTGGAAACCAACGGCATAACATACAAAATGGGGATTAAATTGGCTGCAAACAGCAGCAATAAAGCTGCTATCTACTCCTCCCGAAAAGAAAATACCATACTTATTTTTTGATTTCTTTTTCGGAACTCTGTCTTTAATTGCAGAAAGTAATTTTTCTTTCAGGATCGCTTTAGCCAGGTTTTTATCGCTTATTTTTATTTTAGACTTTAACTTTTCGATGGCTTTAATCCATTTTGGTCTCTTAACCAGTTTTTTCTTCTCGAGCCAGATTTCTTCCATGATAAGAATGTAAATAGAAAAGATTTTAAAAACTTACCTCTAAAATAGCTCTTGATGAGACTTGCAGCTTTATTTACGGGAGGAAAAGATTCTACTTATGCTATCTATTTAGCTAAAGGGCAAGGGCATAACCTTGTAGGTTTGATTACTTTAAAATCAGAGAATCCCTCTTCTTATATGTTTCACACTCCGGCCATTGAATTGACTAAACTTCAAGCGCAAGCTCTGGAATTGCCAATTATCTTTGGAACAACCAAAGGAGAAAAAGAAAAAGAATTAATTGATTTAGAGCTGGTGATTAAAAAAGCCCAGAAAAAGTTACATTTTGAAGGATTAATTACCGGGGCTTTATTTTCTGAATATCAAAGCAGTCGGATACAGAAGATTGCGGATAAGCTGGGCTTGAAAGTTATCTCGCCTTTATGGCATAAAGCTCAAGAAAAAGAGATGGAAGAGTTGCTTAAATTAAACTTTAAGATTATTTTTACTGCGGTGGCTGCAGAGGGGCTGGACAAATCTTGGTTAAATCGGGTGATTAATTCTAAAGATTTAGATCATCTCAAACAGCTGAACAAAAAATATCAATTCCACCTGGCCGGAGAGGGGGGAGAATTTGAATCTGCGGTTTTAGACTGTCCCCTGTTTAGTCAAAAAATAGTGATTGAAGATTTTATGATTGAAGAAGAGAGCGAGCATACCGCCAGGCTGATAATTAAAAAAGCAAGATTAGACCCAAAATGAAAAAAGTAATCTGTTTCGGCACTTTTGATTTGTTTCATCTAGGGCATTTAAATTACTTTAAGCAAGCTAAAAAGTATGGGGATTATCTAATTGTGGTTATCGCTAGAGATAAAACTAAAAGAAAGATGAAGAAAAAAATATTTTTTTCAGAAAAAGAGAGGTTAGCTTTAGTTAAGAATCTTAAAATAGTAGATAAAGCTATTTTAGGAGATATGCAAAATTTTCTTAAGCCGATCATAAATGAAAAACCGGCGGTGGTCTGTCTAGGTTATGACCATAAGCTTAAAGTAAAAGAATTACAAACTAAATTGTCAGAGTTGGGATTATTTCCGGTAATAAAAAGGGCGAAAGCATATTTTTCTAATAAGTATAAAAGTACCCATCTGCGTAGAATTATGGGTTAAAGAATAGTGTAAATTTCTTAATATAATCTCCACTAATTCATATATTTTATAAACTAGTTAACTATTGTTAACTTCGAGAGATAATAATCATCAATCAATGAGGTCTTAAAATGGAAATGGAACCTAAACTAAAGATAAATTCAGCTGCCCCCTTATTTGAGGCAGAAGCATATCATCAGGAAGAGATCAAAAAAATAAAATTAGACGATTATCCAAATAAATGGGTAGTTTTATTCTTTTATCCAGCAGATTTTACATTTATCTGCCCAACTGAATTGGGAAATCTGGCGGATAACTATGAAGAATTTAAGAAATTGGGCGTGGAAATCTTAAGCATCAGTACAGATACAGTCTTTGCCCATAAAGCTTGGTATGATCAATCAGAAACAATCAAAAAAATTAAATTTCCCATGATTGCAGACCCTACCGGGAAAATATGCAGAGCGTACGGGACTTATATTCCTGAAGAAGGGTTGAGTTTGCGAGGGACAACTATAATTGATCCGGACGGAATAGTCAAATCTTTTGAGGTTCAAGATAATAGTATCGGCAGAAGCAGTGTTGAATTGTTAAGAAAATTGAAAGCAGCACAATTTGTACGAACTCATGGCGGCGAGGTCTGTCCAGTAAATTGGGAACCGGGAAAAAATACGCTTAAGCCGGGATTAGATCTAGTCGGTAAGATTTAGGAGGGAAAAATGAAATATGATCAATTACATCCAGAAAAAGTAGTCCAGAGAGTTCTGTCTTCCCTTAATAATCGAGGTATAAACTCAGAATTGGTAAATACTAAAGAAGAGGCTCTAAACCGATTAATAGAGTTAATTCCTTTGAAGGCAGAGATAATGACTGCAGGTTCAACCACTCTTGAAGAAATAGGATTTATCAATCTACTTAAGTCCAGTAAACATAAATGGAAAAATCTTAAAGATGAATTATTGTCAGAAAAGAATGAGTTAAAGCAAGAAGAGTTACGTAAAAAAAGTGTAACTGCAGAATTTTTTATTGGTAGTGTACATGCGGTCACAGAGAAAGGTGAAGTGTTAGTGGCTAGTGCTTCAGGCAGCCAAATTCCTGCCTATTCTTTTTCATCAGATAATCTGATCTGGATCGTAGGTGTTCAAAAAATTGTTTCTAATTTAAACGAAGGTTTTAAAAGAATAAGAGAATATGTTTTTCCATTAGAAGATAAACGGATGAAAAAGGCAGGATATCCGGGTAGTGTCATAGGTAAGATTTTATTATTTGAGAGAGAGATTATGTCCAACCGCAAGATAACTTTAATATTCGTAAATGAAAAATTAGGATTTTAAACGGAGAGGAGGATACAAAATGTATGAACTAAAAAGTTTTGAACATCTGTTAGGATTAAACGGATTCAGCGACCAACTTTTTAAAAATCATTTTAACCTTTACCAAGGTTATGTGAATAATACTAATAAGTTAATTGAATCGTTAATCGGACTTTCTAAAGAAGGGAAAAGCTCTACTCCCGAATATGCAGAGCTTAAGCGCAGGTTCGGCTGGGAATTTAATGGGATGAGACTGCATGAACTTTATTTTGAGAATTTGGTTAAAAATGGCAAACAGCTAGCGGATAAGTCCGCTTTACGAAAAAAGATGGAGGAAGATTTTGGCAGTTTCGAGAACTGGCAGAAAGATTTTTTAGTCACAGGAGCAATGCGGGGCATCGGCTGGGTGATTTTATGCTATGACCCCTCTGCCAAAAAATTATTTAATATCTGGGTTAACGAGCATGATGAAGGACATCTAGCTGGAACAAATCCTATTTTGGTTATGGATGTTTTTGAGCATGCCTTTATGTTGGATTATGGGTTAAAAAGAGCAGATTATTTGGCAGCTTTCATGGCTGCGATAGATTGGTCGGTAGTAGATAAGCGGTTTAAAGCTTAAAACGGAAAAAAATATAGAGGAGGAAAATAAAATGGTTTATTCTGGTTGTCCGATGTTCGGTTTTGGAAATTGGTCAGGAGGGTGGGGATACATGTTAATTGGAATGGTGATTTGGGTCTTGGTTATAGTTGGAATCATCTGGCTGATCTTAAGATTCATAAATAAAGAAAGATTTTCTTGGGGCAAGAAACCGCTGGAAATACTTCAGGAAAGGTATGCGAAAGGAGAACTTACTAAAACTGAATTTGAAAAGATGAAGAAAGAATTAAACTAAAGAAATTAAAAGGATATAACCAAAATAATTTCTTTATCTTTTCTTTTAGTATTCTTCTTCTTCTTCTATATTTTTTTCTTTTTCAGCAATAAAGAGTTAGTGATTACACTAACTGAACTTAAGGCCATCGCTCCTCCAGCAATCATGGGGCTGAGCAGCCAGCCGGTCCAAGGGTATAACACTCCAGCAGCGACGGGTATTCCCAGTACATTATAAAATAAAGCCCAGAACATGTTTTGTTTAATCTTTCTCATGGTCATCCTGCTTAATTTAATGGCTTTAGGAATGTCTAACAAGCTATTGCGCATCAAGACAATACTGCCGCTTTCCATGGCCACATCTGTACCAGAACCCATGGCGATACCAATATCTGCCTGAGCCAGAGCGGGGGCATCATTGATCCCATCTCCGACCATGCCGGTCTTGCCGTTTTTCTGTAATTTCTTGACATAATTAGCTTTCTCTTCGGGCAGGACTTCGGCAAAGAAATTAGTGATTCCGACTTTATTAGCGATAGCTTTTGCAGTTCTTTGATTATCTCCGGTGATCATATAAACCCTTAATTTTAGTTTCTTTAACCTTCTGATCGCTTCAGGGGAATCTTCTTTAATTTCGTCAGCTACAGCAATAAAACCTAGCACTTTTTTTGGTTCGGCTAAGATCATGACCGTTTTCCCTTGCTCTTCCAGAGAATTCATCTCTTTTTGAATATTCCTAATATTTATTCCGGCTAGTTCCATCAGCTTAAGGTTGCCAAGATAATATTCTTTTTTATTGATCTTAGCTTTAATCCCTTTTCCAGGAATAGCCTTAAAATCGTGAACTTTCTGCCAGGCGATATTCTTCTCTTTAGCTTTATTGACAATGGCTTCAGCTAGTGGATGTTCAGAATTTTTTTCGATGCTTCCAGCAATTTCCAAAAATAGTTTTTCTGAAATCTTATCAGGAAGAATATCGGTAACTTCGGGCTTGCCTTTAGTAATCGTACCGGTCTTATCAAAAATGATACTTTTGAGTTTATAGGCATTTTCCAGAGCTTCACCACCTTTGATCAGGATGCCTTCTTTTGCACCTTTACCAGTTCCGACCATAATAGCGGTAGGGGTAGCTAATCCTAGCGCACAGGGGCAGGCAATGACTAATACGGCTACAGCAGTAATCAAGGCAAAGCTGAGAGCGGAATTAGCCAAGAAGTACCAGGTAATAAAGGTTAGAATAGAGATTACAAGTACTATGGGCACGAAATAAGATGAAATGGAATCAGCAAATCTTTGGATGGGCGCTTTTTTGGTCTGGGCTTCTTCAATCAATTTGATAATTCTGGCCAAGGTAGTTTCAGCTCCGACCTTAGTTGCTTTCATGGTGAAACTTCCGTGTTTATTCAGAGTAGAGCCGATAACAGAATCTCCTTTCTTCTTTTCGACAGGAATACTTTCTCCAGTTACTAGACTCTCATCTAATGCCGAATGGCCCTCGACAATAATGCCATCAACGGGAACTTTTTCTCCAGGACGAACTAAAATTAAATCTCCAGCGACGACTTCCTCTAGATTTACTTGGATTTCTTTGCCTTTGCGGATTACAGTAGCGGTTTTAGCTCCTAATTTCATCAATTTAGTGATGGCTTCACTGGTTTTGCCTTTAGCCAGAGCTTCGAGATATTTTCCTAATACTACTAAAGTAATCAATACTGCGGCAGCTTCAAAATATTGTTCTCCTTCGGGCAGGAATATGACTGAATAAGCGGAATAAAAATAAGCTGCGCTAGTCCCTAGAGCAATCAAAGTGTCCATATTGGAGCTTTTGTCTTTGAGAGCATTCCAAGCCCCGAGATAAAAATATTTACCAATATAAAATTGGACTGGGGTAGCAAAAGCCCAGATGATGAAGTTTCGATAGGGTACCTGTTCAGGCATGAAGAACATCCCTAAGATCAAAGCCGGAAAAGAGAGGAGAGCGCTGAGAATGAATTTATATTTTAATTCTGAAATCTCTTTTCTACGCATCTTTGCTTCGGCTTTAGGATCGAGGTCTTTTGCACTATAAGCAGAATAATTCTTGTTTTTGATGACGATAATTAACTTAAATTCGTCGGTCTGTTGGGGATCGAATTCTACAGTTGCTTTTTCTGTAGAGAAATTGACATGGGCAGATTTTACTCCTTTCTCTTTGAGCAAAGCTTTGCTGATGATAGTAGCACAGCTGGCGCAGTGCATGCCTTTGATTTTTAGAGTAGTGTTCGTCATTTTTTCCTCCGGATAGTGTTTTTTTAAATGGTCTAGGCTCTTTTTTAATATTCTTATCCGATAATTTTTACCTCTGAAAGCGGGTGAAGCTGTTGACATGCTGGACAGTGTCCCTCATGTTTTGTATGTTTCAAAGCTCTTTTAAGGATGCACCAACAAAATTGTTTAGACAGACAGAAAATTTTGCTGCGGCCTTTTTTTTCAAAATTAACTATTCTTAAAGCAGTCAGCAAACTAAGCTGGTGAGATATAGCCGAGAGGGTTATTTTTTTGATACCTAGCTGTTGATGGATTTCATTTACTGTTCTTGACTCTTTCAGCAGGCAGAGAACAATGTTCAACCGAGTCTTATCACTAAGTACTGCGAAGATTCTGGTTAAATACTGAATTTGTGCTGCATTATTTTTCATTTGTTTTTGATTATATTAGGAATATTCCCATTATTTTGGTCCTACGTTAGTTGAATAATTGCTCAATTATTTAAATGTTGCGGTGTTTTTAATGGCTTTTTGGTGGTCTCTTTAGCTTCGTATTTCTCTTTATTTAGATATAAATTCCTCCTAATGAAGAGAGCAAGGCCAGAATAAGATGCAACAAAATAAGACTATAAGCAGGCCACTTCAGTTTCCGATGTATTCTACAAAATAAACTGCGATTCTTTTCTGAACATTTTAAAGGACTAAAAGCACAAGTCAAAAGATAGGGGATTAGAAATATGCCTGCAAGTATCCCTGACCAGAAAAGGACAGTTTTTCCTAGGATTAAAATGACCATTTTTTGGGATCGTATTTGTTTAAAGTAGATCTATTCTATAATTAATTTGCCTCTCATCTTTCCATGACCAGCACCGCAAGGGGTATAGCAATACCAATCAAATTCACCTTTTTGAGAAGCAGTAAACTCAATTGTCGTTTCACCTTTAAGGTTTAATTCAGGAATAATTAATCCATGAGGCGTATCTAAATTATTAATATTTATCTTGATCTTATCTCCTAATTTAACCTTAACTTCCTCTGGCGAATATCCAAAACGGAAAGCATCAATGGTAATCTCTTTAATCTGCCCGTAGTTAAGATCAGTTATTACACTGCCAGTCAAAGAAAAATTGTTCCAAGCAAACCAGCTTAAGACGGTTGCTAGTACAATTATCCCGAAAATAATTATCAGATTTCTTTTATTCATTTACATTACCTTTAAATTTCTTGGGATCTATTTTATTCATCTTTTACTATTAAAATTAATTATTTAAACAAATAAAATAAAAAAAATTAAAGTCCTCCACCACAACCGCAGCCTCCACCGCCCCCTCCGCAGGACCCGCCTTTAGGCACCTGCACATTATTTAAAGTTTCATCGGCATCAGCAGTTTCAATCTTATCTTTGACGATGAAAACGCCTTTGATCATGCCCATCCAGCAGCTCCAGGAGATAGTTCCTTCTTCAGTGGGAGTGAACTCGATGGTTTGTATCCCTGGCTTAATCTTAAAATTCAATCCTAATTTAGGGACTTGGATTCCATTATTGCAGCCATTTAATTCTTTGCCGTTGATGATCCATTTTACAGGAACACCTTTCTGAAGCACAAATTTGTTGGGGCTCCAGCCAGAGCTGAGCACGTCCATTTTTATTTCTTGATAATCACCTTTAATAACGGCAATCCCATTATTCTGTAAAGAGTTAGATTCGGGGCTAGTTTGGGTGGTGGTAGGGATGAGATTGGTAGTTAAAGAGCCGAAATCATAGCCGCTGCCGGTTAAAGCCAGTCCGCGATTAAGTAAGATGATCCCCAAAATGATGACAATTATTCCGGAAGCTTTGAGAATCTTGTGGGTTACTTTTTTGCTAACTAATCCGGTAAGATAGCCAAAACCTAAGATTACGGGCAAAGTGCCCATTCCAAAAATGAAAAGCATCTTTGCTCCTTCGAGCATGCTTCCGGTGCCTGCAGCTAAAATGTACATGGCTTGCAAAGGCCCGCAGGCAATCATCAGCCCGTTAAGCAATCCGATCATAAGCGGGGAATTAGAATATTCTTCTGATTCTTTTCCAATTAAACGGTTGATGAATTTCGGCAGGCGAATCTCAAATCTTCTTAGTATTGGAAAAATATTTAACATCTTCAATCCGAAAAGGACCAGGAAAAGACCCGCAAGTATTCCGGCAACTCCCCTCATTATAGGAGTAAAAGCAATAAAGCTTCCCAAGAGACCGAACATTGCACCGAAAAAGGTATAAGATAAAGTTTTTCCTAAAGCATAAGAGAAATGCATCTGATAAGGTTTCTTCCCTTGTTCAGTGCCTTTAGCAGTATAGGAAACTACAAAACCACCGCACATGCCGATGCAATGGAATCCAGTTAATAATCCGACGATAAAGATGAGGCTATAACCCATATTTTGGCTGATTTCAGGCAGACTGACTTTTCCATAGATTAACCAAGCAAAATAGATTAAAAATAATAGTCCGATTCCTGCGAAGGTCCAGCCCATCCAATTCTTTTTACCAGTTTGGTTTTCACAGCTATTCTCATCATTATCTTCACAGCTGCAGAGATAGCCTTTCTCTTCAATGGCAGCTTTAATCTTCTCTTCAGAAATTATTTTAGGATTATATTCTACCTCTGCAGTTTCAGCAGCATAATCAACATTGATACTTTTTATTCCTTCCAGACTTAAAGCTTTTTTAGCGATGATCTTTTCGCAGTTTTTACAATGCATCCCTTGGATTTTGAATTTTTTTAGTTTCATTCTACGCGGTAACCCTCCTTTTTGATGGTTTCTAAGATTTCTTTTTTGCTAACTTTCTTTTCATCGAAATCTAATTCTGCATTACCGGTTTTAAGGTCAATCTTACTTTTTACTCCTCGCTCTTCCAGAGCTTCGGTAATTAAGGTGATACAACTGGGGCAGTGCATGCCTTTAATCTTAAGTTTTAATTTGGCCATCTTTTGTTCATCTCCATAAATTATTTATCATTTAATTTTTAGATTTTAATTTTTGTTCAATGATCTGCTCAAAGACGGCATAAGGTTGTGCACCCACTATTTCTTGACCATTAATGAAGAACGCAGGGGTTCCACTGACCCCCAATTTGCTGCCATCAGCAAGATCTTTCTTAACTTCCTGAGCCATTGCTCCTGAATCCAGACATTGGTTGAATTTATTTTGGTCTAACCCTAAATCTTTAGCATATTGTTTGAAGCCAGCAGCCCCTCCGCCGACTCCTTTCTCAAATAATTTATTGTGCATCTCATAATATTTCCATTGCTCGCCAGCACATTCGGCTGCTTCAGCAGCTTTTTGGGCATTCTGGTGGAAACCTAGAGGGAAATCACGATAAATGAATTTAACTTTTCCAGTTTTGATATAATTCTTTTCGATCTGGGAATAAGTTTCTGAATAAAACTTTACACAGAAAGGACATTCATAATCGCTGAATTCTACGATAGTTACCGGAGCGTTTTTATCTCCTTTTATAGCATCATCATCAATTAGTGCAGTTGAATCGGTTTCTTTAGTAGGAAGGATATCATCTGGTACA
Source organism: Candidatus Nanoarchaeia archaeon (assembly GCA_035290865.1). Lineage (GTDB taxonomy): Archaea > Nanobdellota > Nanobdellia > Woesearchaeales > GW2011-AR9 > DATDTM01. The sequence continues at coordinate 22,153 of DATDTM010000031.1, read as the reverse complement.
TTTCCATTATCATCAGCAATTCCGGTTGGTGCGGACAAATCAGAAATTTTTACGGCAATAAATACTAATAATAGTAATTGGAGGATCATTGCTACGGCCAAAAACTTCTGGAAGGGGTTTAATTTTTGGCTATCCTTCTCTGGGCGAGATGAACAGATAGTGTTCTTCTCAGTTGGATGGTGCCCTACCTGATTTTCAGGATGGTGTTCAGCTCGTTCTTTCCTTTCAAATTCTTCTTTTTCAAAATGGGTCATGATTAGTTTTCACCTCAAATTCAATTGCTGTTCCAGTAAACAATTGTAACGGTTTATAAGTATAGATGAGAAACTAGTTTCAACAACGGGTCTGAGAGCGAAATAGAAATAAAGAAAATTCCTGAAAATGAGCTATCCTCGGAGCAAGCACAAGATGAAGCAGCGACTTCATCTGTGCGCAGGTGAAATCGTCGTTTCACCTTGCGCTCCGCGGTATTACGCTCATTTTCTCGCTTCGCGACCTGAATTTTCTAATTTCAAAGTTGGTCACAGCAAGCTGCGGGGTATTACACCCAACTTTGAAATAAAGAAAAAGATTAAAAGAAAAGATTATTTCATTAAATTTTTCATCTCATCATTGCTGAGCTTAGTATATTTCTTGTCTGCAGCCCGGACCATAACTGCATCTACTCTCTCTAAACTAAACTCGGTTTTGAGGAATTCTTTCAATAGTTCTAAACCTAATTTCAGGCCTTCCTCTACGCTTAAATTAGGTTTATAACGTTTCAATAAAGCTGGCTCGATTTCAGTCTCTCCTTCACCGATAACTACAGCTTTATATTGGAAATATAATCCGTAAGGTTCGGTTAAGAAAAGTTTGATGGAACCGTCCTCTTCCACACCGCCCAAAAGCATGGAGACGCCAAAAGGCCTTAATCCTGCAGATTGGGTACAGACTTGTTTCAAATCGCAGATTTCCTTGACTACAGATAATAAGTCTATTTTCGAATCGTAAGTCACGGCGTGCTGCTGAGCTTTTAGCTGAGATCTATCCACCAAAACCCGGGCGTCAGAGATAATTCCAGCTGCAGTTGCAGCGATATGGTCGTCAATCTTAAACATCTTTTCTATCGCTTCGGCGACTAATAATTTGCTGGTAACTCTTTTATCTGCAACTAAAATCACCCCGTCTTTACAGACTAAACCCAGGGCAGTCGAACCTTGTTTTACTGTCTTTTTAGCGTATTCTACCTGCAATAATCTTCCATCAGGAGAAAACATGGTTATGCTTCGATCATAACCCATCTTATCAATCATCTGTTTGTTCATGAAACTTCACCTCGTTTTGAAAGTTATAGGTAACTACTGGCTTTCTTTAAAGTGCCGGAAGTAATTACTGATTTGATAATTATGGGTGTGTTTTTAATACTTTTGCTTAGGATTAAAGCAGATTTCAATTCGTCCACCCATTGATGATTGATTTTAAGCATAAATCTCTGCTTTTCGGGATTGAATTTCTCTTTCAGGAGTAAAGGAGAAGCTTTAGCCAGGCCCATCTGGCCGAAAAAGTTTTGCAGGGCTGATTCTATTTCCTCTCTAATCTCGGGAAAAGAAAATTTCTTCTCGGCAATGATCTCAAAAACTAAATAACGCTTCTTTTGTTTCAGAGAGGGCAAGAGTTTCATTCTTCGAATTCTTCTTCCTCTGGATCGCCATCTGAATCGTCATCATCGCCATCTCCTTCATTAGCCATCGGATTTAACATTTTCGGATCGTTGGTGAAGACAGTCTTATCTGCTGGAGAACGACTTTTTTTCAGTTTAGTTTCTGAAACGGTGGTGGGTACTGCTTTCTCTGCACCTAAAACTTCAATCTTGCCGAACTTTCCGCAGGAGACCTGCAGCTCATCTTTATATTGAGCGCACCAGCCGTTCTGAAGATGGATCTTGTCTCCAGGCTTAATCAGTTCGATCTCCTCGTTCCATAAAGTCATCTTTACTTCTCCACTCTCATCTTTAACGGTGGCATTGCAAACTTTACTTTTCTTGCCGAACTTCTCGAAAGCACGGGGTTTGTCTACTTCTACAACATGCAAGACTAAATCTACTTTTCCAGTATTTGGTTTTAAATCTTTGATTTCCATGGTGAGGTAAGCTTTAGCGCAGAGTTTTATATATTTTTCTCTTTCCCAGAACTTACATACCCCGCTCTAATTTTGATTTTAAAGCGGTTAGCTGGGAATAATAAGTCTGTTTGATTAGTTCTGGAAGCTGCTGATAAGACTCATTGATCTTCTGATAGATCTCTTTCAACTCAGAAAAATTGGTTTTAGATTCAATCTTAGCTAACCCTTCCTTAACCTTTTTTTCTGCCTGGAGAATTTTTTCGATATTCTCACGAAGCTGGTTAATCTGGGAATAAAATTTTAGTTTTTGTTTTTCAGAGAGTTTTAAGTATAAATGATAAATCTTAAGATAAAATTCTTTGATAGTTTCAGTATTTTCCTGCTGGAGGAAGCTTTCTGCTCGGATTAATTTTCTTTTAAGAGAAAGAGGCAGATGGATTTTGTTTTTGTAGAAAATGGTCAAGATGATGAATAAAACTAAGACTAAAACCGCTAAACTTACTTTTTTTACTAATTCATCTTCAACCAATAGATAAACGCTGATATCTCCGGCAATCAAAACGCTTAAGAACAGGAATGATAAAATGGATTTTCCTTTCATCTTTAACGGGAGCGCAGGAATTTCTGTAAGGTATTTTCGTCCCAGCCCCGAGTGGCCAATTTTTCAGTAATCTCTTCTTCACTCAATCCTCTCTGGGCGCCTTTAGCATAAGTTTCGCTTAATTCCTGGGCTACCTCTTCAGTCAAACCACCCTTGCCTCTTTTTAAGAAATAAACTAAAGCTCCGATAGCAATCAAAACCACGACAATGGCGATGATAAGGATATAGGTCCAGAAAGAAGATTCTTCTTTGACCGGAATGGCCTCTTTCGGAGCTGCTGGTGGAGTGGGAGGAGTGAATTTCTGGGGCTGAGGAGCGCTAGAAAGCGGGGTAGTAGTTTCTACTGCACTGCAGACTTTCTTCTCGTTAGGTTTAGGCAGAGCGATTATCGAGGGAACTTTCTTATCTTTTAATTTCTGGTCGCAATCGTCTGTTCTGAGGCAGGTTCTGGTCTGGGTTCCTACTGTACTGCATTCGCTCCAGGTGCTGCAATCCCAGTAATAGGGACAGCCTAAAGCTGCAGTTACGTTTTTAGGAGTAGTTTTCTTTTGCGAAGGGACATTATTAGCTGCAGTTCCGCAGCTCTGCTCTTCAGTTTTGTTTATGAGGCTGGAATTGCATTTATTCAGGTCATTACAAGTTCTGCTTTGTTTCTGTTCGGTGCAGGTGTTCCAATCTGAACAATTCCAGTTGGAAGAACAGGCAGTCAGATTTACTGAAGCAGATAGATTAATTGCTGGTGCAACTGCTCCTGCGAATAAACTAAAATTTAATTGAGTAGCTTGATCCGGTTCATAAGTATAATTCTTAAGCAGGAAAGAATCAACTTTGAAAAGGATTAAATCTCCTTGCTTTCCTCCTTTCACTCTGAGAATATTATCTGAGCTATAGCCATATTTTCCGCTGCAGGCTTTATTTACACAGGCAGTATCTTTTATGGCTGAGGGAAAAGAGGCGATGCTTAAGGTTGCGGTAACAGTTTTCGGGGCAGTCTGGCTTTCATTCCAGAAGACATAACCGTAAAACTGATGGTTCTCTAAAGATGGCGGCTCGACGGCAAGAACCGGAAGTACTGCAAGGATAAAAAACAGGCTTAAAAAAAATATTAAATTTCTCATGGTTTAAATTAGGTTTATTCCACCAAGACCCAATAAGCTTTTCCTGACTCTAATTCTGCTTGGCTATCCAGAGCCAGGTTATCTTGCAGATTGATTCCATCATTAGAGATAGCGAAAACATAAGATATTTTCTTTCCGCTGGGAACGGTCAAATCTTTGGTTAGTTTAGGTTCATAGCCGGTGATGCCTACTAGATTCCAGCCTGCTTTTAGAATTGGCAACCCAAAGACTTTCGGAGGCAGCTGGGGTTCGCTTTCCATATTACAACTTACCGTTAAAGAGAAAGGTTCAGCTGCTTTTAACTGCAATAAATAACCTTTTTTCCATTCCAGTTTATCGAATTCTGAAGGAACATTCTCTTTCCACTGCTGGACAGCTTGGTCATAAGCATAAATGGTAGCTATTTTATGCACTTGTTGCCCGCTCAGACTAAACTCTCCGCAAGGCAAAGAGAAAGGCTGTTTCTGATCTTTATTGGGCTTGAAATTAAAAGTGAAATTGTACTCTTCTTTATTTTCGGTTTTTCTCATTACTAATCCCGGAAGATTATCCTCTCCCAAAGCATAAATGACCGTTCCTGCCCCAAAGATGAAATTCTTCTGGGCAATTTTATCTTCAACTAAGGCAGTAACTTTAATCCCGTAAGCAGTCTCTTCTTTAGGAGTGAACCTTAAAGCCATAGTGGTATAATTATCTCCAAAAGATAAAGTAGAGAACTCATTGGTAGTTAAGTTAGTCCCATCCTTCCAGACAGCAGTAACCGCTGGAGCCTTATTGCTGGTAACATTAAACCATAAGTAGACCTCTTGATTTAAAGCTACAGGGATAATCTTATTACTTATTACTGTTTTAGTCAGGGGATTAATTAAAGTGATCTTAGCCACAGCGGGCAGAACATAATTTAGATTAAATATGCTCAAGAACCCTTGGCTATAAGTTAATCGTAAATCTGGGATTGTGTCTGGATCGAGATAGATTTCACCAGAATTAAAAAATTCTTCACTTAACAAGCCTTGAGCGAGAGTTACTCCTGAAGAATCTGTTATTATATATCTAATTTGTCCTGTTTCTTTGACCATCTCTGTAGAGATAAGATATTCATTAGAAACATCCTGAGCGGTAGTAGTTAAAATGATTTCCCAGTCAGGATTATCTTTAATCCAAAAAGAATGATCTGGAGCGAGATTAAAATCTACTGGCCCTATCGGCGGGGTCAGATAAGCTGCCTGCCCTACTGTGGGAGTATAAGCTTTATACAATACCCCTAAGAAGATTACCGCTACTACTATTAATAGCCCGAGATAAATCTTCGGAATAACCTGCTTGGTTTTCAGGCTAAGCTTTTCCCGATTCAGTTTAGTTTTGTTTTTGTTCATTTTTTTAGGGTAACTTTAGTAGTGCTAATTGCTTCTATCTCGATCACTTCTCCGTTAGGTAATAGTACAACTTGAATTTTACCGGGAGGTAAGAGATAGAATGCGAATATCTCCTCTTTATCATATAAAATAACCAGAGCTAGCTCTGGATAAAACTTAGTCAGATCCACATAATAAATAGGCGCGCCTAAAGAGGGAGTAAACAAAAGATCATTTTGGTCTGCACTGAGATTAAATCCTTCTTCCGTAACTAATAGATAACCTAAGGGAGTTAAAGATAATTGAATATTATATCCTTCCGCCCATTCTTGGACTGCCTGTAACAAATGGCTTTGGAAGACAAAAGTGCCGTTCTGTAAATCTTCAATTGAAGATTGAACATTTTGGATAGGGTAAAGTTCTCCATCAGGAATTGTTTTCAGAGCGAAAGTGTCCAGATTTTGGGTTCCGGTTAGTTCAAAATATTGTTTCTGCCAGGAGAAAGCAGGAGATTTTCCGGCAATTACTTTTGCCTGCAAATCGCCCCAGGTTGGGTAAGTAATAGGTTCGTCAGTAATCCATTCAGTACTATAAACTTTAATCTTTTTGAGGCCATTGATTTTGCCTTGGTACCAAAATAATTTTCCATCTAAGATAATAGGAGTATCTAAAGCTAAAAGTTTCTGTTCAGTTCCGTAACAGAACAAAACTATTTTATCACTTATCTCTGTATTTGAATTATCACAGATCTTGTAAGTTACCTCATTAATCTTGATTTTATTCTCAGAAGTTAAGAGCATAGAATATTCTTCAAATTCTTCTAAAGTCAAAATATCTTTGGTAGCCGCAGAAAATTCTAATAAATTATGGATTCCGTCTTTCCAGATAAGAATATTCCCTTCCGGAACTTCAAAAGTGGCAGTCTGAGCTTCTAAATCTGCAATTACTCCATACTCTGCGGAACCATTCAAAGCTTTTAAGGTTAAGTCATTTAAGCTAAAGAAGGCTTTAGTTCCTTCAGTAGCACCTTTATATCCTAAGAGGTAATAAGATTTATCGAACTTGAAGGCTAATTCATTTCCAGCGGTAAAGATTTTGATGAATTCGTCATTGAAAGCATGTTCACCAGTTTGTTGGTTAGAAAGATCATATAATCTATAAATTTTAACTGCTTTAACAAATTCTCCGGCATCAATGCTGGCGCTGAAATAATAAAATAAAGTATTCTCTTTTACAACTGGAACCCCATATTTTAATATAAAGTCTAGTTTTTCCTCAGTACTAATTTTAAAGAGGTCTTTATCTGCAGAGATATCATCTTCTGGGTTAACAGAAATTATTCCAAAATCAGGATTGGTTATTTTTACCGGGATCTGGTTAGACATGGAAGCAAATAATTGTTTTTCTAAATCTATCGGCTGGTCAATAATCTGCTGTTTGGTTAAAGCCTTGACTTTAAATGGCGGAGGTGGAGTGCTGAAATCACGTTCCAAGATAATTTTTCCTTCCGGAATCAAGAAGCCAACTTTCTTTTCGCTGCCAGAAGCAGGATAAACTGTTTTCCCGGATTCAGTGTAAGTAGATAATTCAATGCTGGGCAAAGAGATAAACTGGCTGGCTGGATGTTTAGCTAGATATACACTCTCTCCAAACGAGAAAGCGATTCTTCTTCCGGCGACGAAATTGTTGATTAAATCATTGTAATCCAGATCAATAATAGTATTGGATAATTCAATTCTCCAGAATAGATGAGCTTGTTTCTTCTGGCTGCCGTCAGCTTCAGTAACAATCTCAAAGAGCAAGGCTACTTTCTGGCCTTCAATCTCTGCTTCGGTCAGCTGGTCGCGCTGTAAGGTTAATTTCTGCTGACCATCCTCACAGATTAAAAGATTAAGAGGATCCGCTGGATTATCCGTAGTACAGACAGTTAACAAAGTATCGGCTAGGTCTACTAACTTTACTGGTTCGCTGGAAGAGAAAGGAATTTCATATTTCTGGGATAAATCATAAGGCAAAGGATAAACTTGAGGAGCTTCTCCTGGTTTAGTGATCGTAAATACAATTTGATCCCCTTGATTATAGATGTTTAAAGCTTTATCTTGATCTCCAAAGACTTCGAATTGATAGAAATTCTTGGGGATATGTTTCGCCGGGAATTCTTGTAAAGTGGGAAGATGAATTAATTTTAGGTTATTAAAATCAAACATAGGCGCGTTAGGATGAGATAATAAATAATACTCGCCCTCAAACTTGACTGCTAATCTCTGGCCGGTAATTAGATTATTATAAAAGGGCTGGAGCGGCAAGATTATGTCTTCTCCAGCGGGGATTTCTTTTAATAGAATGATATCTGCTACTTTAAATGGCCCTTGTACCCCCGGACCTCCAAACCCGATTGATTGCCCTTCGTATAAAAATAATAGTCCATCTTTCTCCAATGGCTGTTCTGCTCCGCTTTTTAATTCCGAAACTGAATCAATAACTATTTTGGCAGTTGGTGTTTCCGAAGGTAAATCCGCATATTCACATATTGTTCCCTGATCACTAACTTTAGCAGTATCTAAATCACAAAAAGAATAACCTACTTCAGCTTCTGGTCCAACAACTATTTTCCCGAAGAAGGTCATAAACTGCGGCCCGCCGACAGGGCCCAAATATGTGATAAATTCCTGAGGCAGCCATTCCAGCGCAGTCATGGATAAATACCTTGTTTCATACAAATTATCTAAGTTTATGGTATAATCAGTCACTCCAACTAACTCAAAATGCGCTTTCCCTCCTTTGGTAGTGCATTTTGCAGAAGCTAATGGGGCATTAAATAATTTATTATAATTAAACTGATTACATTCATGCCAATAAAATCCATCGCAAAAATAAGGTGCTGTTTCTGCTGCACCTTGCGATTGGATCATCAGAACTGACATTAAAGAGACAAAAGCAGAATACTCACCTAAATCTCCACCGGCACAAATAGCTTCTTTTCCTGCATAACATAAAATTGATGGATCTAAATAATTAATCCCAGTATAAGAGCATAATTTTGCTCCGGGGTGTTCTAAAGTTTGGTCCACAGTAAGATTCTGTTCACCTGCTTTTCCTACGGTAGTTTGACCCTGCAAATACGGAAACAAGAAGATTACCGCTAAAATCAAGATGACTGCCCCAATACCAGCTGAAAGCCAGATCTTATGCTGTAAAGAGATATTTTTAGCTGGAAAATACTTAGATTTAGCTCTAGCAACACTCTTCTTCACCCTTTTTGGCATAGAAAGAGAGTAAATATTTATCATTTATAAAGCTGTCGGTGGTTGGGGGGAGAGAATTTAATCAAAAAAAAGGTTTACTCTTCCAAAATATCCGCAATCTTATTTATCCTCAATCAATTTCTTCTGTTTCTTCCCTACAATCAAATTTAAATAATTTTCACTTGAAATAATAGGCTTTCCTATCTTTTGTTCCAGTTCTTTTCGTGTATTTTTAGCAATATCACCACCCTCTTTAGCAGTATGTTTCAATTTCGGGAATCCTTTTGCATCTTTAGCGAGGGTAATGTCGGTGGTGGCTTTCTCTCCAACCATAGTTAAAATAAGCTCCCAGTCAGTCATATGATCACGTAAATTTTGGTTTGGCTTTTCCAACCTTTTGAACTGCTTGTATTCTCCTACGGTCTTGCCAAAAGTGGCTTTAGTAATCTCGTTAGTAAGAATAGCAAAATCTTTCTCTTCTTGAATGCCTCTGAGTTTCCATTCGTCAGTTAAATCCTGCCTAATAGCTATCCCTCTTAATCTTTTGTCTATCCAGTCTTTAGGGTAGCCTTTCAATTCATAATATTCTTTTATCCTATCTTGAGCAAGTTCAGGATTCTCAATTTCTTGAATTCTTTCAGATCCAACTTGAGCTAGCCATTGCTTAAACGGTTCTGCTTTCTTAGAGGGAATGGACTGAATAAGCCTAAAAGCATTTTTTGTATTAACACAGTCAGTATATCGTAATTTACCATCCTCAGCCGGCATTTTCAAACCGTTACAAATTGTAACGAGTTGGGGTTCCCTATGCTTAAGCACCCTCCAATAAGTGGTTGGATTATCACTTTCACTTAATATGGCAACGATATCTACAACAGAATAAAACCACTCCTGATCAAACCAAAGCCTACGGATTTTCTTATCTTGAAATACTACTAACTTTTTTTGCAGTTTTTCTACCATCTCGAGTATTAAAAACAACTTCTATTTTAAATACTTTCGTCAAAATGCTCGCGACCACCACCAGTCACAGACTGGTGGCATGCTCGCCTGCGGGCTCGGGTCGCTCGCAGAATGAGAGCTGAGCATTTGGACTCTTGCTGAAAGCAAGCTCCGAACATAGTGAGGTTGTAGGAGTGCACCACCGGTCAAAGACCGGTGGAAACGACTTTATTATAAACTATTTTTTAGGTTAATGGCTGGAGAAGAGAAAGTACCCGGATTTCTGTTAGGTGGCTCTGGCAAGAGGACTAACTCTCCACCAAAATCATCTCCCGCATGCTGAAATCTACTTTTTCTCCAGCTAAAATTTCTATCATTCTAGTCTGTGCCTCTTTTGGGATTAGAAAAGAGGTAGAATTTAATTGTTCTCCGCCAGATTCTTTGACCAAACCAGAATCCCTGTACTCTTTCTCGCTCCTGCCAAAAAGCAGCCTTTTTATTCGGATGTAACCGCGTTTAGATTGCGGATAGGAGATTAAAAAAAGCACCTTACGCTGACCGGACGATTCCTGAAGCTTGCGAGAAAACAAAAGCATTCCTTCGCTAGCAATGCTTGACTTTAATCCCCATTCTTTAAGCTTTCCAATCTGAAAAGAGAAAGGATAAGTAAATTTTAATAATTTCCATTTAGCATATTCTTTGGAGGAAACAAACCTTAACCGGGCTGCTTCTGCCAACTGGCGCACCCTTTGCTCATCTCCGGGAGAACATTCAAAAAAAAGGTCTAAATCGCTTTTCTTTTCCATCTGCCCGCGCACCGCTGAGCCAAATAAGTATACTGCCTGTACTTTAACTGCTGCTTCTTTCTGGACAAAGAAAAAACTAAGGAAGTGTAAACCATAAGAGATAGCATTATTGGTCTGGGTCTTCAATCTCCTCACCCAGCTCAGCGAGCATTTTCAAAAGAAAGCTTTTCAATTTCCGAAAAGCGTTGAAAGAAGAAATAACCTGATCTTTAGCAGCATGGCCATAAACCAGAATATTCCTATTCTCTTCCAAAGTATAAAATAGTTCCAAAACAGCCTCTTTCTGGGGAAAAGACATGGGCAGCTTTCTTTCTGCCAGAGGAAGAATCTTCTGGCCAGGATGGGGGCGTTTGAACCAATCATGTTTAACCTGCATCCCAATAGGGATTTTGCCCGCCTTATGCAAGTACATTTCCAATAGGTCTATTGCGCAGGCAGAAGTATGCAGGCCTATGGTGGCAACACGTTGTTCTATCCCTATAGCTGTTGCCTCCCTCAGGACCTGGAAATGCTCTTTTATGCGCTCTTGGTGTATTTTTTGGGAGGCCATTTTGGTAGATAAGTACCAAGAATTTATAAAGTTTTTGGTAGAAAGATACCAATTAAAGTTAATCAGGCCAGAATCTTTAATACTTTTAGTCCAATAACATCCTATCCTAAACCTGAACTAAAATATTTTGTTTTTTATATTGAAAATTGTTTCTTTGGAGTATCTCTTCAAACTCTAGAGATTTGGCCATGGGTATTTGTACTGTTCCTGGAGAAAGATGTTTCCCACTAAACTTCTCCAAAATACCCGGACCATTTCTTCCCCGGAGCAGATAATTGAACTTTACTTTAACGCTATGGGATTTGTCTTTTAAGTGATAAATAAACAAAGAGTAGGCAAAAAAACCTATCTTCTCTGCAAAAGGCCGGCCATCAAAAAGGCTCACTCCCTCTAATAATATTCCAGACCTGGCAAAAAAATGTTCCTGAAACAATTCTTCCCAAAGTATTCCTTTGATGTCTATGGATTTAAATGAAGTTATTTTTCTTTTAATCAACTGTATCTTCTCTAATCGCTCTTTCAAAGAGCCGGTTCTGAAAATAACCACTAAATCCAAATCGTTGGGCTTAGCTTTTCCTTTAACTGTAGAGCCATAGACCAAAAGATCAAAAATGGCTTTATCTTTTTTCTCTGCGTTTAATTCTTGCTGTAATCTTTTGAGCATCTTCTTTGAGAACCTCCACTGCCTCTAGACTCATCTTCTGAGAATAACTATTCTGGTAAAAAGGAAAATCCCGATCTAATAGATCATAAATCTCTGGGTATTTCTGTTGGACAATCCTAAAGCGATCCGTATGTGAAGAAGGAACAACTCCCTCTTTTTGAAATAGAAATAAGTCTATGGCCGCACAGATCGCCTTAAAAAATAGTGTTGCCGCTACATTATACCTTTTCTCCCGCAAGGATTGTTCAGCGGAGCTAAAGTATTCTTGAATATTGCTTAACAATATTTCTTCTTTTCCGACCATGTTTAATGGTACAACAATAAAGAGGTATTTAAGCTTTTCTGTTGAATAAGACAACTAGGGGTACAATACTCCTTAAGACCGATATTTTCTTTTATTGTTGTATATGACAACAAGAATAGGTCTACGTTAATCTTTATGCTTTTAATAACAAAGATTTAAAACTCGGAGAATAAAACTCTGATCATGAATCTTCAAAGCTTGCCCTTGCCAGACTTTTTCAAAGAGCACTATGAAAAATTCCCCACTTTAACCCCCGCGCAGGAGAAAGCGGTCAAGGCCGGGCTGCTGGAAAATAAATCTTTATTAGTCTGTGCGCCTACCGCTTCCGGAAAGACTTTAGTTGCCACTATGGGCATCATTAATACCCTAGACAAAGGCAAAGCAATCTATCTGGTTCCGCTGAAAGCTTTGGCTAACGAAAAGCAAAAAGAGTATTCTAATCTCTTCCAAAATACTAAATATAAAGTGATCAAATCTACGGGAGATATTGATTCTGATTCATCTTATCTGGCCAATTATGATTTACTGATTCTGACTACGGAAAAATTAGATTCTTTGTTAAGACATAGGGTGCAATGGCTGGCGGAGATTAAGACTGTAATCATCGACGAGATTCATCTGCTTAATGACCAGAGCAGAGGGCCAACCTTAGAGATAATTATTACCTTACTTAAACAATTGATTAAACCTCAGATAATTGCTTTATCTGCCACCATTGGCAATCCGGAAGAATTAGCCCAATGGCTGGGCGCAGAATTGGTTCTAGATACCTGGAGACCGGTAGAACTCAAGCAAGGAATCATTCTGGGCGGAAAAACGGAATTTTATTGAACTTTCAACTTGTCTTTTAAAGAGATTTCTATCTCTTTGACAAAAAGAATGATATCCTCTGAATTCTCAGAAATATTGGTGTATTCTAAATCTTCTTTAATTTTCCCGTAGCGGTGCACTAATAAATTTCTAAAAGAGATTAGATCTTTAATCTTTCCCGCCACTTTTTTAGTTAAGATTTTATTTTCTTCTAAGACAGAAAGAGCATCCCGCGAATCTTCTGGTTTTTTCAATCCTCTCTCTGAGATTATGATTAAAGCGATATCCACAATAGTGTCTGCAATTAATTCTATCGTTTTCTCAATCCCGCGTTTGACTAAACGCTCCTGCTTAAATTCGTCTCTTTCCGGCAAATCCTCAACTAATTCTCGGTGATAGCTAACCAATTCATCAAGCTTATCTTTGACCCGGTCGTTAGAAGATAATTTTATTTTTTGGATCATATTTCAGCCATCCTTTTTTGGTGGTATTCCTCTAAAAAAGAGCGGAATCGGGGATATTCCAAATCTACATAATGCAATCTCCTCAAAAGCAGGAGATAATCTCGGGTAAACAATACTTTCCCTTCCGAAAGAACAACTTTTTTCAGGTTCAAAGGTAGATCATCATAAAAACTAAAATCATATTTTTGAGGAAAGTCCCGAACCAAACTTAATTTCTCTTTCAAAGTAATCTTTTTAGTGGTAAAAATACAGAGGTCTATATCCCGAAAGTGTTTCTTTTTTAAGGAAGAGCCAAACTGGATAATAGTTTCCACTAGAGGATTCAACTCTAACTGTTTTAATTTTATTAAAGGTACGGCAGGTTCATTTTCTGACATAAACCTAAAATAAGAGAGATAATTATAAAAAGGTTGCGATTAATTTTATTGGTTCTCAGCTAAAAACTGCTTAATCTTTTCCACCCGGATGGCCAACTCTTCTTTTCGAGGGTAATTTAATTCTATCGCTCTTTCATAGCAGAATAAAGCTTGGAGCGGTCTGATCGCTTTTTCATAGACGACCCCTAGATTATGATACGCTCGAGGGTTATTTTTGGAAAGATGGATAGCTTTTTTAAGAATTGATTCTGCCTCAACCAATTTTCCTAATTTTTCATAAACCCCGCCGAGATTAAGATAAGCATCCAGAAGTAGGGGATTAAACTTTATGGCCTGTTTAAAATGTTCTGCAGATTTTTCCAACTCTCCCATCTTAAAATAGCAGAATCCCAATCCGAAATAAGCCTCGGCATTATCCTTATTTTTGGTTAAGACAGTTTTATAATTTTCAAGAGCCAGATCTAATTTTCCTTGTTTTTGGAGTACCAAAGCTAAATTTATTCTGGGAAGGAAAGGCTGTGGGTCTAGACGCAGGGACTTGCGCAGGAAACTTTCTGCCTCTAAAAGGTTACCTAATTCTTTATACTGTATCCCCGCCTCAAAATAGGCTTTAGCATTTTCCGGATCATCTTTAATTTTTTTAGTAGTTAATTCTAAATAACGAGCGATCTTTTCTTTAGAATTGCCTAGACCATAATGATGTACAGGCACTTTTAATAAAGAAATCTTTCCTACTGAATTTTCAATGGAGGTATCAATCATCTCATGAACTTCTCCCACGAAAGAATAATTCTTGTTTCTTTGAAATAACCTAACTTTAAAAGAGGGATGCCAGCCGGAATAATCTTTGGCATATTTATCCTCGGATTTAGCAGGAAGCCAGCCCTGCACTGAAGATTGGTTAGAATAATTCTTGGTCATGACCCGATAGCCGGAAATGGTCCAGTTATTAATCACTTCTTTGATCTTCTGATGGTCTTCTTGGGCAATAACTTCATCAGCATCTAAAACTAAGATCCAATCTCCAGCAGCATGTTTTAAAGACTCATTTCTGGCAGCAGAAAAATCATCAGACCAGGCCAAATCGTAAACTTTACCTGTAAATTGTTGAGCAATTTCTTTAGTTTTATCTTTACTGCCGGTGTCTACCACAATAATCTCATCAGCTAAATCTTTGATGGAACTGAGGCAGGCGGTTAAATTCTTTTCTTCGTTTTTAGTGATTAAGCAGACAGATAATTTAGGAGGCAATAATAATTTCTGGAATTGTTCTAAACTTGTATCGCGAATAATCCATTGGCGGGAATATTCCAGATCTTTTTTGCTGAATCCTTGGTTGGTAGTCAGAGCGATTTCATATTCCTCTTTGATTTTATTGAGGATAGACGAATTATATTTCCCATAGGGATAGGAAAAAGAATTTATTTTTCTACTTAATCTCTCTTCGATTATTCTTTTGGACTCTTTGATTTCTTTAATCAGGTCAGTTTCATTTAGATTAATTAAACTCTGGTGGGAAAGGGTATGCGAACCGAGCTCAAAACCATTCTCGGATAATTCTTTTAACTCTTCCCAAGACAGAAATTTAGAGTAAATAATATGATTCTCTAAAGACCTGCCCTCGATCCAGTCTGGAACTATAAAGATAGTAGCAATAAATCCGTATTCTTTTAATTTTGGGTAGGCGGAGGTATAAACACCTTGGCGAGCATCATCGAAAGTGAGCACTACTAATTTTTCTGTGGTTTCTTTATTCTGATCTAATCTTTTCTTTAATTCAGTTAAAGCAATGGTTTTATAGCCCTTGCTTTTCAGAAAATCCATCTGCTGCAGGAAATTCTGAGGGGAAACACACCAAGGATTATTTACCTCACTGATCTCATGGTACATTAAAATGGGAACCTGGGTATATTTCATTTTTGGTTAGATTATTTCTAGTTATCTTGCTTTCAATTGATCTGGACGAGCAGGCTTTTAAAAGTTTCTGGAGCAATTTTCTTTTTGTATAATTTAGCTGAAGCTCTTAACCCTTCTGGGTTAATCTGAAAATTTTTCTTTTCCAGCTCAGATTTAATCCTGGAGATGAATTCAATGAATTGGGTTAAGTTATGGGGTTTTTTAGTTTCAGTAATGCGCTCAAAATCAATCATTACTGGAAAATTATTTTTATCTAGAAGAATATGTTTTAAAGGGCGGTGCATCTCTTCTTTGTTTAGGCCCAATTGATCCAGGAGATAACACTGTTCGAAAATTATGCTTAAAACTCTTTTAATCTCTGGTTTAGGCTGGTCTTTGATCCAATCTGGAAAAAATGTTCCCTCAACGAATTCGTAAACTAAAAAATCTTCACCGGAAAATAATAATTTAGGGCCGATCCCTTTCGGGTTTAATATTTTCAGCCATTTGGTTTCATTTTCTATCCGTTCTTGAGCTTGGCTTTCTTTGCGTTTGATTTTTATGGCCACTTTAATTGGATCTTTTTTAGAAGAAAAATGGGTTTTGACCAATTTGCTTCGGTCTAGGATGCCAGTAAAAACATTCCCTCTCTTTCCATGAGATAGATATTGAATTTCTTCGATTCCTTTTCGTTCTAACTCTCTCAAAATTTTACTTTTCTCAATCAGATAAAGATACAATTCTTCAAACAGAGGCAATCTTTCCTGGGCTAAAAGCTTAGATTCTAACAGGTTATGGGCTATAATTTCTTCTATCTTCGGTTTATTGGTCAAAGAGGAAAACAAAAACAAGATTTTTCCATTAGGAACTAAAAATTTAGAGGCTTCCTGAAAAAATCTGGCGGATAATTCCCAGCCTTTTTTTCCTCCGTAAAGAGCTGGATCTGCGATTAATTCTTTTCCGATTTTATCCTGAGGCAGATAGGGCGGGTTGAAAATAATAGTATCAAATTTGCCCTCGATCGCTGAAAATAAGTCACTGAAGATAGTTTTTATTTTTCTGAATTTCTTTAGTTTTATTTCTTGGTTTAATTTTTCTAAAGCTTCTGGGTTAATATCAGCAGCGAGAATCTCTTTGACTAAAGGGCTGGCTGCTGCGGTTAAAGCCTGGATTCCTGAGCCTGTGCCCAAGTCTAAAACCCTGCCCAAAGCATATTTTCGAACTAATTTCTGTAAAAGAAAAGAATCTTCGGCAGGTGGGTAGATTTGCATTTAACACTTAAAACTGGCTAAAAGATAAATACTTTGCGATTAAAATATATTTTGGGAAAGCAAGATTGGATACCTCTAGAACCCCAAAAAGTATTTAAACCAAATGAATTTACTACAGAAATAGAAAGATATAAAGTAATTATCTAAAAAATGAGGTGTAAAATAAATGAGAAAAACTATTTTAGTGAGTTTAAGTCTGATAGCAGTATTTTTGTTTTTAGTTGCTGGCTGTAAGACCGCAGAAGAGCAAGGAGAAGCTTCTGAAGAAGCTTTAATCGGAGAAGCGTTTAAAATGGCAGATAGCGGATATCGCCTCTGTGCTAAGGGTTGTACCAATAAAGCTTCTTATAAAAGTTGCATCAGTTCCTGTGTAAATAAAGGAGTAACACCCAGCAACGAGTTTCCAGCACTTAAAGCAGAAGTATCAGCTTTAAATGGAGCAGCTTATGACTTAGCTCTCGGTGAGTCATTTACTCTACCAGTATTGGATTACAAAGTGACCCTCTCTGCTAAAAATAGTGCAGACAACACCAATTATTGTACCTATAAATGGGAATTCCCCCTCTGGTCAATAGTACCTTCTGGGGAAAATACCATTAATGTAGGAAGCGCAAACCAGCCTAATGGTGGTGGCGGATCTGGAATCATCTGTACTCCCCTAACTGTTTATATCAAAAAATCGTTGGAATCAGTAAGTAAATGCCGCTTTGAGATTATAGTGGACCCAAAGTTAAACAATCCTTACGAATGGGCTATGCTGCCTTACTTTGAAGAAGGCAAATTAGTGAAACCAGCCAGTTTAGCTGAATCTAAAGCAGCTAAAGATTGCAAACCCATCTGGGATAAGATTATTAAATCTTAAGGTTTTTACTTTTTTTCTTTATTTTTATTTAATTTCTTCTCGAAACTTTTTTAAAGAAGCGGTTAATCAACTATAAGTATTGGGCCCATGATCTAGCGGCTATGATGTCTCCCTTACATGCACAGCTTGCTGGGCGACCAGCACCACAGTGCTGAGTACGGAGAATGTCCCCGGTTCGAATCCGGGTGGGCCCATTCATTTTTCTTAGAAAATCATTTTTTCCTAAAACCAGAAAGATAACGAAAATCTGTTCATTCGTGGCTGACCACGGACTTTGTCCGTGGTTTTTCCGCCCCTCATCTTTGAACAGATTTTCGAACTAGAAATGGTGGCAAATTAATTACGGACTTCGTCCGTGGTCTTAGACCAACACCATTTTTAATAAGCTATCCGCAAAGACAATAACCTTTATAAAAACAAAGAGTTTAATTTGAATTTAAATGCAAGAAAAAATCTATGACTTAATCTTAGGACAAGAAGAGATCGGCTGGAAGACTATCCTCTATGACCTAGTCCGTACTGAACAGATGGATCCTTGGGACGTAGATATTTCTTTACTTACTAAAAAATACTTAGATGCAGTTAAAAAGATGCAGGAGCATGACCTGAAAATCTCCGGTAAGATTGTTTTGGCCGCAGCGATCCTGCTGAAAATAAAGTCTAGCCATCTATTGGAATATGGCATCACTAATCTAGACAAACTGATTAATCTTAATGAAGACCTTTCCGATGAAGAATTTATGGGAGAATTAGGGGAGGAAATGGCCAGACAGAGAAGGGAACAACAAAAGTATCAGCTCATTCCTAGAAATCCGCAGGCTAGAAACAGGAAAGTTTCTATCCATGATTTAGTTAATGCTCTCCAGCGCGCTCTGGAAAGCAAACGGAAAGTATTAGCGAAACAAATGCCGGTTAAGTACGAAATGCCTAAACGCAGTATGGATATCATGGAAGTAATTTATGATCTCTATCATAAAATAGTTTATTATACCAATAAAGAAAAAAGTGAAGAGCTTACCTTCACTAAACTATTACCTCCCCGGCCAACCAAGATGGATAAGGTCTATACTTTCATTCCTTTATTGCATCTAGAGAACCAGCGGAAAGTGGAAACTGCTCAATCTCAGCCTTTTGATGAGATCCAGGTCAAGTTACTGAAGAAAAAAGCCGCAACCTAATTATTATTATTTTAAACGCAATTCTTTTAAAGGAGGGATTATATTAATCATAAGAGATAAATAATCATAAGATATAAAAGTAGTGATATTTCTAGGAAGATGTTAAAAATAATAGTCTACTCTTAGACCACAAGATTACACTAAAAATGATCCAATCCACCAAAGAAATCAAAATTCCTGAGAATATTATCGATCAGGTCATCGGCCAGGAAGAGGCAGTAAGAATCATTCGTAAAGCTGCCAATCAAAGAAGGCATGTACTTCTGATCGGTGAGCCAGGAACGGGTAAGTCCATGCTGGGATTAGCTCTAGCTGAACTCCTGCCTAAATCAGAGTTAAAGGATACTTTAGCCATATTTAACCCCAATGATGATAATAATCCTTTAATCCAAGAGTTTCCGGCAGGGAAAGGCAGAGAAGAAGTCAAGAAGTACCAGCTTGACGGGAAACAGATGCTTAAAAATAATAATTTCCTGCTTTTTATTGTGGCGCTTTTAACTTTAATCGCTCCCTGGTGGGTCAGATATTATTACAAATCTGATCTGATGTTTACTGCTTTTTTTTTAGGGGGGATGTTGTTTTTAGCTGCCTTTGCCATCATGACCAGCATGGGCCCGAGAATGTTTAAGATCTCTAATGTCATCCCGCCCAAAGTTATTGTAGATAATTTCGGAAAGAAAACTGCCCCTTTTTTTGATGCGACTGGTGCACATGCAGGGGCTCTGCTGGGAGATGTACTTCATGATCCTTTTCAAAGCGGAGGATTAGGCACGCCGGCAAATCAGCGGGTAGTAGCGGGAATGATCCATAAAGCTCATCTGGGAGTTTTATTTATTGACGAAATCGCTACTTTGCATCCTAGAACTCAACAGGAATTATTATCTGCACTACAAGAAAAGAAATTTCCCATCACCGGCCAGTCTGAACGTAGCGCAGGAGCGATGGTCAGAACCGAACCAGTACCCTGCGACTTTGTACTGATTGCGGCAGGAAATCTGGAAACTTTAAAACAGATGCATCCGGCTTTAAGATCCAGAATTACCGGCTACGGTTATGAGATTTATATGAATGAGACTATTCCAGATACTAAAGAAAACCGAATAAAAATAGCCAGATTTGTCGCCCAGGAAGTAAAAAAAGAAAATGGTAAGATTCCCCATTTCTCTATCGAAGCCTTAAAAGAAATTGTAGAAGAAGCGAGAAGGAGAGCTAACCATAAAGGGCATTTGACTTTACATCTGCGCAGTTTAGGAGGATTGATCAGAGCTGCAGGAGATCTAGCTAAAGAAGAAAAAGCAGAATTAGTTGAACGCGAACATGTAATCAAGGCAAAAGTATTAGCCAGACCTCTGGAACAGCAAATTGCAGATAAATTTATTGAACGTAAAAAAGAGTATGAAGTTATTGTTACCAGCGGAAAACGGGTGGGCAGAGTTAATGGTTTAGCAGTAATCGGAGGCGGTTCAGCCTATTCAGGAATCATATTGCCCATCGAAGCAGAGGTAACTCCGGGAGGAAAGAAATCTGAAATTATCGCTACCGGGAAATTAGGAGAGATTGCTAAAGAAGCGATTAAGAACGTCTCGGCCATCATCATGAAATATTTCGGAGAGGATATTAAAGAAAGTAAAGATGTTTTCGTCCAGTTCTTACAGACTTATGAAGGAGTGGAGGGAGATTCGGCCTCTATTGCTGTAGCTACAGCCATCATCTCTGCCTTAAAGAATATTCCCGTAAAACAGGAAGTGGCCATGACCGGTTCGCTATCAGTAAGAGGAGAAGTTCTTCCGGTGGGAGGAGTTTCCTCTAAAGTTGAGGCAGCTATCGCTACTGGAATAAAGATTATTATCGTACCTAAATCTAACCTTCAGGATATTGTTATTGAGGAAAAGAAGTTAAGTTTAGTAAAAATCATCCCGGTAAGTTCTATCGAAGAAGTCTTAGAACATGCTCTGGATTGGAGCGGAAAAAGCAAAATTAAAGAGATGATTGGTAAAAACAAACGGTCTAAAACCCAGAAACCAGCAAAACATTTAAAAACCACCCAGAAAAATTAGTCTAAAAGATGGCCAGATCACAAGAGAAACCGTTAAGAAAAGTTTCCGGAGGCAGATATATCGCTTTCCGAGGGAAAAGAAAGTTTGAACTAGCTGGCTATCCAGCGATGACTAAATTAAGCCCGGAGAGAAAAATAAAGAAAGTTAGAACTTTAGGCGGGAATAAAAAAATTGTGCATCTTAATGCTGCTCAGATCAATCTTACCTTAAAAAGTGGAAAGACCCAGAAGACTGAAATTCTGAATGTAGTGGGTAATCCGGCCAATCCAAACTTAGTGCGAAGAAATATCCTGACTAAAGGGGCAGTAGTAGAAACCAAATTAGGCAGAGCGAGAATAACTTCCCGGCCAGGACAGGAAGGAACCATTAATGGAATTTTAGTTTAGAGAAATTATATTTAACTAATTTTATTTCACAAATTTATATCCTTCTCCGATCAAAGTTTCTATACTTCCCATCCTCAAGAGATTATTCTCTAAAAAATCTATTCCGAAAAGAATTGCGACTATGATCAAGATAATTCCTAAAAATCCTAAAACTATTCCAGTAATGGCCATCCATCTGCCCAGCATATGCTCGCGATGAGTCTGCATCAGGCCAGCGATACCAAAGATTATGGCTAAGGTACTGAATAAAGGCAGGATCAATCCGAAAACCCCGCAGATTAAAGAAATGAAACTGAATTCGGAATGAAATTTCTCTTCGTAAGGATTTGGGCCTGAAGAAGGTTGAGAGGGAAAAGTATTTTTCTGGGGATTAGATGGTTGGGAATAAGAAGGTTCAGTTCTCTTTCTTAATTGTTCCATAGAGGTCTCATCTATCATGACTTCAAGGAAAGGAAAAGAATTATTTAAAGGTTTGGTTGGCGTAGCTTGTGAGTATTACTATTTAATAGTGGTCAATTAACCAAAAGGTTTATAAGTTGAGCTTACCTCCTATTCAGAAATGGGTAGGACAGAAACTGAAAGAGCAGAGCTGGAAACTTTAATTGCAGTTGCAGAGGAAAAAATAAATTTCTTTGATACTTGTAAGGTAGAACAATTTCCAGCAGATTTAGGAGAAAGTGTCCGAACGATGATTGAGGCTTTATCCGAAAGAAAATCTGTCCCAAAAACTGCTCGAAAGATTATAAATGTTTCACAGGGCGTTGCTTATAGAATGATTATGTACCTAGATAAAAATTCAATTCCTCCTACACAAATGGAACTGCTGGTCAAAAAATATTTTGGAGTGAATATGTATAAATTTATGATCCACGACATAGCTCATCTAAGCGATTTTGTGTATAGAATTAGAGATACTTTTCCAGGTGTGATCGAAACGGGAAGTCTTAGAGCAGAAATGGTGATCGACCCAGAATTTGATCCAAAGAGATTAGAAAGTATTAATACCACTGCACAAAAAATAGCTTTGATGTATGCCCATCCCTGGAGATTAGTAAAATTTCTCGCCCGGAAAGAACTTGGCGCTCAGCCAGAATATGAACCAGTAAAACTGAAAGAAATGTTTGAGGATGTAGCGGAAGTATTAAGCATGCGTTTTGGTGCAGAAGT
>DATDTM010000030.1:0-31931 GCA_035290865.1 Candidatus Nanoarchaeia archaeon | reverse complement strand
AATACCCCGCAGCTCTGCTGCGATTGGGAGTCTTCATTAGATAAATTATCCCAAAAATAAAAAAAATTAATACCTATAATGCTCCGCTTTATACGGCCCATCTTTAGGTATCCCCAAATAAGCAGATTGTTCAGGAGTAAGCTCGTCGATCTCCACCCCAATCTTCTGTAGATGTAATCTGGCCACTTCTTCGTCCAGCTTCTTGGGCAGGATATACACTCCCAGAGGATAATTCTTGCTCCATAATTCTATTTGCGCTAAAACTTGATTGGAAAAAGAATTGCTCATCACGAAACTAGGGTGCCCTGTCCCGCATCCGAGATTAACCAGTCTCCCTTCAGCCAAAACATAGATCTCTCTGCCGTTTGGAAAAGTATATTTATCGTATTGCGGTTTGATCGTGTCTTTCTTTGCCCCCGAACGATTATTCAGCCAATCCATCTCAATCTCGCAATCAAAATGTCCAATATTGCAGATGATAGCCTGGTCTTTCATGGCCAGGAAATGTTTGGACGTGATAATGTCTCGGCAACCAGTAGTGGTCACAAAAATATCTCCCCGGCCTACTGCCGAATCCATTTTCTTTACTTCATAGCCTTCCATCGCCGCCTGCAAGGCATTAATAGGATCAATTTCAGTAATAATCACTCGACAGCCGAACCCGCGCAATGATTGAGCGCAGCCTTTACCCACATCTCCATAACCCGCAATTACTGCCACTTTTCCTGCTAGCATTACATCTGTAGCTCTTTTGATTCCATCTACTAAAGATTCTCGACAGCCGTAAAGATTATCAAACTTAGATTTTGTTACCGAATCATTTACATTAATAGCCGGAAACAACAATTTCTTCTCTGCCAGCATTTGATAGAGGCGATGCACTCCAGTAGTAGTCTCTTCAGAAACGCCTTTAACTTCTTGAGCAATTTTGCTCCATTTATCTTTAGTTTCAGAATAAGTTTTTTTCAGGCAATTCATTAATTCTAGATAATCTTCTCCTTCTTTACTGTAATCTTTATTTAAGATGGCTGGATCTTTTTCCGCTTCTACTCCTTTATGGATCATTAAAGTTGCATCTCCACCATCATCTACAATTAAAGTCGGACCTTTATTTCCGGGAAAATTCAAAGCCTGCAGAGTGCACCACCAGTAATCTTTCAGGTTTTCTCCTTTCCAGGCAAATACAGGAATTCCTGCCTGAGCCATAGCCGCCGCGGCATGATCTTGAGTAGAAAAAATATTGCAGGAGCACCAACGCACTTCTGCTCCTAGAGCATGTAAAGTTTCCATCAATACTGCGGTTTGGATGGTCATATGCAAAGAGCCGGTAATTCTCGCTCCTTTCAGCGGCTTTTGCTTAGAATATTTCTCTCGCAAGGCCATCAATCCAGGCATTTCTTTTTCAGCAATAGAAATTTCTTTCCTACCCCATTCTGCTAAACTTAAATCTTTTACCGCATAATTATTGTTGATATTCATCTTATAGCTCCTCCCATTTTTAATTCCCTGCTTAGGTAAAAAACTTATTTTAACATAACCTATATAAATATTTAGGAATTATCTTATATCTATGACCAAACCTGGGGACCTAGTAGAAATAAAAACTATCCTTGAAACAGTAAGAGGTATTTTAATGCCTAGCTCAGATGAAAAAGTAGTTCTTTTAAAGTTAGAGAATGGTTATAATCTTGGTTTCGAGAGAAAAGACGTTTTAAGCCTAAAATTGATTGAAGAGAAAAAAGAGAAAGGTTCTGGAACAGAACCCCAAATAATTTCTAAACCGAAAAAGAAAAACATAATAATCTTGCATACCGGAGGAACTATCGCTTCTAAGGTCGATTATGAAAGTGGGGCAGTAACTGCAAAATTCCAGGCTGAAGATCTTCTCGGAATGTTTCCCGAGTTAGGAGAGATTGCCAATATTGAAACTGAATTAGTTTCTAATATGATGTCAGAGGACATGCTCTTCAGCAATTATCAGAAGATTGCTGAAAGTATTGCTCACCAGGCCAAAAAAGATATTGCTGGAATAATTATTGGTCATGGGACAGACACTTTAAGCTTCACTGCCGCAGCTTTAGCTTTTATTTTCGAAAAAATAAATATTCCCGTGATTCTGGTCGGTTCGCAGAGAAGTTCGGACCGGGGAAGCACGGATGCAGCCATGAACTTAATTTGTGCTGCGGAATTCATCACTAAAACAGATTTCTCTGGAGTAGCTATCTGCATGCATCATTCTTCCAGTGATGATTTCTGTGCGATTCTGCCTGCAACTAAAACCAGAAAGATGCATACCAGCAGAAGGGATGCCTTTAAAGCTATTAATGCCCAAGCTATTGCTTTGGTTGATTATGAAAAAAGAAAAATTAATTTTTTGAGCAAAGACTATTCTAAAAGAAGTAAAGATAAAGAGATTATTTTCAAAGAAGGATTCAGCGAAAAAGTAGGATTGTTAAAAGTCCATCCCAATATGGACCCAAAATTATTTAAGTTCTTCGCTGAGAATTATGATGCTTTTGTCTTGGAAGGAACCGGATTGGGACATGCCCCCACCAATTTGGGAAAAAACTTAAAGAATTATGAAATTCTTCAGGAATTTGTGAAGAAAGGGGGAATCGTAGCCGTAACTTCCCAATGTTTGTATGGGGCAGTGCATCCTTCCGTTTATACTAATTTAAGGCGATTGTCTGAAATCGGTTGTATTTTCTGCGAAGATATGCTTCCGGAAACTGCTTTCATTAAGCTAGCCTGGTTATTAGGCAATTATCCTAAAGAAAAAGTAAAAGAATTAATGGCCGTTAATCTTCGCGGAGAGATTAATACCACTCGAACTTATCAGGAAGATTTCAGAGTACCATTAAGTAAACAAAAAGGTGATGAATAATGAGACCAATATTTTTAAGTTTAGTTTTAGTCAGTTTGTTTTTTTTAGTTTCTTGTATCAATACCCAGAAATCGTGTAATTTGGACTCAGATTGCGTAAGTACAACTTGCTGCCATGCCACCGATGCAATTAACAAAGAGTTCGGTTCCAACTGCGCAGGCCAGCTCTGCAGCCAGGAATGTGTTCCGGAAACTACTGACTGCGGGCAGGGAGAGATTAAGTGTCTGGAGAATGAGTGTAAGGTTGTTTTAGATTGATGACCTCATCGTTTGAGCAGCGATAATTATAAAAACCACAGAAACTATCTTTTTAAAAAAACAAAATGTTTATTAT
Source organism: Candidatus Nanoarchaeia archaeon (assembly GCA_035290865.1). Lineage (GTDB taxonomy): Archaea > Nanobdellota > Nanobdellia > Woesearchaeales > GW2011-AR9 > DATDTM01. The sequence continues at coordinate 28,714 of DATDTM010000030.1, read as the reverse complement.
GACTAAAGAACAATTGGTTAATGATCAAATTTCAGCAATGTATGGTTGGGCGATTAAAGCTAAACAAAATGCCGATTCTGGTAAATATACAGATGCTGAAGCCTTCTTGAGAAACATTAATGTTCAAGGAAGAAGACTGGAATGGCGCGGATGGAGGTGGAGATTAAGAAGTTCTCCAGAGGTGGACGAAGTTAAAAAAATAAAGATGAGAATTAGTGAAGTTAGAGCTGCTGCATTACTGGCGTTATTTTATATAGAACATTTAGAAAAGCTGGCTAAGAAAGAAGGAAAAAAACCCGAGGAGATTGTCGCAATTAATAAAAAAAAGAAAGACTATCAAAAAGAAACAATAAAAAATCTGACCATATTAATTCATGTACTAAAAAAACTATTTGCTGCGAGGAGCGAAAAGACAGATTCTTTGGATTTATTGACAGAATTAGTTTTAGCAAAATTTAAAAAATTAGCACAGGAAGAGTATGGACATACACATCCACAATATGATTTTGTTCGTCTTTGGCTGGCTTCTAACGAAATCGAATATTTACCCAACGGCATACCCTACAAGATTGTGGATGATATGGCAGTCCATTACTGGAGCGGTACATTTGTACTAGATTTTGGATATGGCAAATTAAATCAGCCTTTGATTTTAGTTAGTTCTAAATTGTCTCCTGCTGAACGAAAAAGTGTTGCAATGCACGAATTTGTAGAATGGTCCCAATGCAGAGCTAATCCGTATGATACGGCTTCTCATTTTGAAGCTATAAAAAAACAAAATCCTACGTTATTTAAATCAGTAGCCAAAAAGAATGAAGAAACCAGGAGGGATAGGAGTCGGGGGAATTATTCAAATAAACCTTATGCCGGGTATAATGAATCTTTGGCAAAAGCCATAGCAGGAAAAAAAAGAAAAAAAAGTTTGATTTCCAAATTATTTAAGAAATTATCTCGTTAAATTAGTTCATAAATTCTCTTGACTGCGGGCAGGGAGAGATTAAGTGTCTGGAGAATGAGTGTCAAGTAGTTTTGAATGAATAACCACAAATCTTTTATCTTCTTATTCATTTTCTTTCTTTATGAAACAATTATTCCCCTCATTTTTTGCTAGAGACACAGTTAAAGTAGCCCAAGAGCTTCTCGGCAAGGTCATTGAAGTTAATGGCTGCAAAGTCAGGATCGTTGAAACCGAAGCCTATGGAAAAGATCCGGCTTCGCATGCTTTCAAGCGGACAGAAAGAAGCGCTTTGATGTTCGATACCTATGGGCACGTTTATGTTTATCTGATTTATGGAATGTATTATTGCATAAACTTCACCACTGAAATAGTTGGCCAGCCAGGGGCAGTATTGATTCGAGCAGTAGAACCTTTGTCGGGAGTAGCAGAGATGAAGAAGAGAAGAAAAACAGATAAAATAATTAATTTATGTTCTGGCCCAGGAAAATTATGTTCAGCTTTAGGAATTGGTAAAAAACATAACGGGTTGAAGCTGGGGAAAGAAATAAAAGTCTTTGATGATGGTTCTAAAGTTGGGAAGATTAGAACAAGTTCTCGTATCGGAATTAAAGATGCTTTAGATTTGCAATGGAGATTCTTTGTGGAAGGGAATGAGTGGGTGAGTTAAAAATGCATTTTATATACCCATTTAACGATTTTTATTATAGTTACATAACTATTCAACTGAACAACAAGTAAACTTTATAAATAATCTTGCTTTTATGAGCTTAAATGGAGTTTTGGAAAATAGTCTAACTACTTCTATTCTTCCTTCAAATAATAGCCTTCCCCTATTAATCGGAACTACTTATGGTTCTAGAAGCGGAGGTTATAGTTCTAATCCTGAATACTTCAATGGAATTATCGACGAAGTTAGAATCCATAATCGCAGTTTGTCTTCAACTCAGATCCAAGCTTTATTCAATAACCGAACTGATTTAATAGTCAGCCAAGAATTATCTGGAGGAGATGTTTGGAAAACCTGCGTTACTCCTAACGATAAAACTGTCGACGGAACGGAAAATTGCAGTAATAATGTAACCGTTATTGCCTTAGTCAGCACTCTTCCTTCTTCAAGTAGTCCTTCAGGTGGAGGATCTAGTTGTACCTCTTCCTGGGATTGTACTAGTTGGAGTGCCTGTCTTCCCTCCTTAAAGCAAACTCGTACCTGTGTTGATTCCAACGCTTGTAAAAGTAGTTATACCGAAGAGAAAGATTGTACTACCTGTCTAGAAAATTGGATTTGTTCCGCCTGGTCTGCATGTGCTAACAACATTCAAACCAGAACTTGTCTTGACTATCAGAATTGCGGAACGATGATCTTAATACCAAAATTAGTTCAGTCTTGTGAAAGCGGTACAGAATCAGTAATATCTCCTCCGGAATCAGAAATAGAACTACCAGTTCCTAAACCAGAAGAAATTGTCCCTCCAAAGGATGAGCCTTTGGTCGGAGAGGCTTTTGGATCAGGCCAAAAATCACCCCCTGAAAAATACATCTATAACTTATTATGGTTAGTATTTTTTATACTTTTAATCATTTTATTCTTACTAATTATTAAGCATTCTTCTCGCCGAGGGGAATCTTCGCTAGAAGAACTTAAAGAATGGATTGGACACGAGAAGAAGATGGGAATCCCAGATGAACAAAGTATTAAGATATTGTTGCAACATACTGCCTGGAGTAAAGAGGAGATTACTCGGGCTTTCAACGAATTAGATTTAAATAATATTGGCAGTAAGAAGATCAAAAAAGATTGAAACCAATTTAATTTAATTAGGTTAATTCTTTAGTGGGGATAGTAATCTAAAACTTAATAAATAAACCCTCTTTTTAGGGATTGTATGCGGGGGTAGGAAAGTGGTCAAAGAGCTGAGCTGATTGCTTACTCGACTTTATCCGCTACCTTGAGGTCATTAGGTGTCAGATGGGTAGTCCCTTAGTGGGTTCGCGTGTTCGAAATTAATTACGGAAGTCACGTCCCCCGCAGATTTTTACAAAAATCCGGTAAAAAGAGGTGCGGCCTTCGCTGCGCTCAGCCCCACTAGACGAAAAATGCGAAAATGTTTTGCTCACTCAGTCTCCCAAGATAACTTGTTCCCCCATGAATTTGTATCTATGGTGAATCTTTATGAAAGCACAAAAATATGCCTTGCCCGCCTCCACTGGCCGAAATAGTACCCTGCACGGAGGAGAGTTTTCAGTAGAAACCAGGCTTTATTTTCCCAACCAAGCTTTAATCGCCTATACCGAGGACGGACCTATTTTTTTAACTACTAAATCTTCCAGTTTTAGAGAGGCAGAGAAAACTTTACAGCAGATACAGTCCGGAACTTATGGCCGCTGGGCAGAATATCGGGGAGAGATAGAAGTTCCAGATGATCTAGTTGAGCGCATCATTGCCGCGGAGAAAAGCTTTCGAGAGGCGAAGAGTTTTTTCCAGCAGTTAGCTGCACAGTTAACCGGACATTTACATTAAAACCCAAAACTTTAATAAACCTAAAACAATTATTAAACCAGATGACTTCATCTTGGCAGATAACTTCGGAAGTGAAAACTTTACCTAAATTGAATTCCCCGATTCTGATCGAAGGGCTTCCCGGAATAGGCAATGTAGGAAAGATTGCTGCCGATTTTCTGGTTGAAGAATTCAAAGCCGTAAAATTGTATTCTTTTTTCTCTTACAAATTTCCCCATTCGGTTTTCGTAGGAGAAAATAATCTCATCGATATACCTAAGATTGAATTGTACTATAAAAAATTCGATGGGAAAAAGAAAGACCTCTTAATCTTAGTGGGAGACATCCAGCCTATCGACGAAGAAAGCTGTTTCACTTTCTGTGAAGAGATAATTAAGATTGCTAAAGAATTTAAATGCACCGAGATCGTCACTACCGGCGGGATTGGATTAGCTCATCCCCCGGAAAATCCTAAAGTTTATTGTACTGCTAACGATAAGCAGCTCTTTAATGAGTATCTTCAGAAAGGGATGATTACTGAAAAAAAGATTTTCGGGATTGTCGGCCCGATCATCGGAGTTTCCGGAGTGCTTTTGGGATTAGGAAAGAAACGAGGAATGAAAGGAGTGGCTTTACTGGCAGAAACTTTCGGCCATCCCATGTACCTGGGGATTAAGGGGGCTAAAGAAATTCTGAAGGTTTTGGATAAGAAATTTAATTTCAGGATTGATTTAGAGAAAATGACCAAGGAGATTACCGCCGTAGAGAAAGAGTTGATGAAACGCACTAAAGAATGGGCCAATGAGATGGGTGCAGCCTCTTCTGCTGGGGCTAAGCTCAGGCAGAAAGAGGTAGGGTATATTGGGTAGGTAGGCCTTACTTCTTTTTTTGTTAATGCTCTTTATTTTGGAAATTAGAAAAACTTATTAAACCGATTTGATTTGGTTAGAAAATGGAATCTTTTGATGTTATTATTATCGGTGCTGGTCCAGCCGGTCTAAAATGCGCAGAGATTTTAGGTAAATCTAACCAAAAAGTTCTTCTTCTAGAAAAAAATAAAGAGATTGGACCAAAACCCTGTGGCGGATTAATGACTGATCAAGGCCTTACTTATTTACAGCAAAGTATTGGTGAAAAAAAGTTCAATAAATTAATCTTAAATTCAATCTTAGGCAAAAAAGAGATTGAAATTCAGGATAGCCCTCTTTATACTATCACTCGGGAAAAGCTAGCTCAATTTCAGCTAAAAAAACTAAAGAAATTTCGTAATCTTACCATCCGAACCAGTTCGATAGCTACAAAAATAGACCCTGATTTTATTATTGTAAATGGCCAAAAAATAAAATTTAATTTCTTGGTCGGGGCTGATGGCTCCTCTTCAATAGTTAGAAGATATTTAGGCTTGAAAACGAATAAATTAGGTCTGGCCTTACATTATAAAGTCCCTACTAAGAAATATTCAGAGATTGAACTATTTTTTAATACCCATTTATTTGGTCCATACTACGCTTGGATTTTGCCTAGTGAGGATTATGTTTCTATCGGAACCGGTTGTGATCCCAAAATATTTCCCGCTAAGAAACTAATTGATAATTTTAATCGTTGGTTAACTTCCAAAAATATCGATCTTTCCAAAGCAAAATACGAAGCTCACCTTTTAAATTATGATTATCAAGGGATAGAATTTGGGAAGATATTTTTAATTGGAGATGCCGCCGGATTAATTTATGATTTTACTGGAGAAGGAATCCATCCTGCCCTGATTTCTGGTGAAGAAGTGGGGGAAAAAATAATTAATCCCCATCATCTAATTTCGATAGACGAAATCCTAAAAAAGAAAAAGAGCCAAGAAAAGCTGACTAAATATCTCATTCTAAGTGGACCTCTGAGGGCTGTTCTTCACGAGTTGGTTATTTTTTTGATTAAAAGCAAGGTCTTCAGGAAAAAAGTAGTGAAAGTATTTGCTTAGATAGTCCGGTTCAGTCCTCCCCCACTAATTTCAGAGTAGAACGACAGCGAGGAAGTTAAATTCATATTCTGAAAATTTAGATCCCTCGGTTCTCTATAAGCAGATTTAAATAGAATATTATTTTTAGTTTGGGTATGAATTATAAAAAAGAGATCGTTAAGTACATTAAACTTAATTTATCCCCTTTTAATATTAATATCCTCAAAACTATTAGGGTGAGCCTTTTAGGAATAGGTGAAAACAATATTAATTATTTAATTATTCTTAATAAAAAAAACAAATATGTTTTTAGAATTCCTTTTAGGAAAGAATCGCTCAAATTCTTAATTACCGAGTTTAAATTTCTTAAGACCCTACCTCCACAGATCGGTCCTAAACCAATTTTGTTAGATCAATCTAAAACCATCATTCCCAGGGCCTTTTCAGTTTTAACCTATGTTGAGGGAAAACACATTAAGAAGTGGACTAAAATGCATTTAAAAGCCCATGCTGAAAAATTAGCTGAACTTCATTCAGATGTTAAAACTTATTTTATTATTGGGGGTAAAAAGTTTAAGAGATTTGATCTCTTAAAGCAGTTAGATCAGGAATTAAAAGGATTTGATGAAGTATTAGATGAACCACACGTGAGGGATTACATTAAATCTGTAAGAAAATACCTTACTGAAAATAATTCTTTATTTTTAGAATTGAAAAGATTTAGTAAATGCCATCTTGATCCTTGCGTAAACAACATTTTAATCTCTAATCATCAGATTAATTATATTGATTGGGAATGGTCTAGGTATTGGGATCCTGCAAGAGATGTAGCTATGTTATTTTATGAAGATTTTTCAGTAATGCCCTGGATGATTAAGTTAAATGGAGAAAGATTAAATTTTTATCTTAATTCTTATCTAGATAAAAGAAAAGATAAAACCTTAATTCAAAGAATCAAAGTCTGGAAGAGGTATTTACTTTTGATAGATTATTTGTATTTTATTTGGAAATTAAAACATTTTGGCCAAGAACCAAATGCTTTGCCTAAAAAACATTACCTTCGGTGTTTAAGAATAATGGAAAGATACCTGAATGTGGCTTTATTATAAAGAATTGCAGATTGATTTTAATTTAAATTAGACCTTTCTTCCTTTCCGCTTTTTTCTTTTATTTCTGAATATATCCTCCCTTCCGGCCTATTTCTAATTCCTTCACCAAATGTTCTATCCCCTCCAAGGTAATTTCTACTCAAAATTAGTCCCAAACACCCCTCAACATCACTTTTCCCCAAACAATAACCTTTATAAATGAATATAATATACTTTTAAGCAATGGAAAAAAAGAGGCCAGTGTTAGATGTAGGTAGGTTTTTCTCTATCAAACCAGTTATTCATGGCCAGTTCTCAAGCAAGTTTGCCCCCAAACCAAATTCTAAATTTTCCAAACGCGGCCAGGTGACCATCTTCATTATCTTAGGAATTCTTCTGTTATTAGCTTTAACCTTAATCATCTTCATGAAAAAAGAGATAGTTTCTCTTAAGCCGGAAGAACTGTTCCCTACCCAAAAAGGTAAAGTAGAAAATTATCTTACTACCTGTATGGATAAGCTGGGAGAGGAAGCTTTACTGAAAATCGGGACTCAGGGAGGTTATATTGAAGTGCCTAAAGAGCTCACTGATGCTAGTGTTAGCTTGAAATTATCTCCCATGAATGTAATTCCTTATTGGGCCTATGGTCAGAACACTAATATACCTCAACTAGAAGAAATTAAACAACGGATTGATACTTATCTAGAACAGAATATGCGTTCTTGCCTTTTTGGGATGAAAGCTTTCCAGGAAACTTACGATCTAGTGGAAAAAAGCTCTTTAACTTCTGACACCCAGATAGTAGAAAGTAAAGTCATTTTCAATCTGCATTGGAACATTGAAGTCAGAAATAAAGCCGGAGAGGTTATTTCTGAAGTTATAGATCATACTAGCGAATCTTCAGTCAAGCTCAAAAAAGTGTATGAATTATCCAAACATCTGCTAGAGATGGAGTTGGAAACTTTAAAATTAGAAGATCTTACCCAAGACCTAATCGCTCTAGAGCATCCTAACCTACCCGCAGCCGGGATAGAGATCAGCTGCAGCAAGAAAACCTGGGACCCGGAAAAGGCTAAACAGACTTTATTGGATATGCTCAGAATAAATATCCGGGAATTAAAAGTTAAGGGTACAGATTATGTTAATTTTCCTGAAGAGTTAACTTATTACCAGAATCATTATGTCTGGGATTTAGGAGCTGGCTATGTTGAGCCGGAGCTGAGCGTAGTCTTTAATTTCGATCAGACCTATCCTTACACTTTTGCAGTTACTCCTTTAAGCGGAAAGAAGATGAAAAGTTCTCAACTGGGAGGAAGTGACCTCCTATCTTTCTTATGCATCCAAACCTGGAAATTTAGCTACGACATGATTTATCCGATTACCGTAAGAGTAAGAGATGAAACTACCGGCTATGATTTCAATCTTGCTTTTACTGTCCATCTGGTCCGGAACACTCCTAATCGGGGAGAATCTTATGCCCGGCCCTCTTATTTCCTCTCCACTTTTACTGATGAAGAATACTGTAAAAATAAGAACGTGCCCATGACTGTTAAGACTTATGAATATGTAGAAAACGGCCAGGGAGTAAGTTATAGTGAAGATCTAGGAAAAGTAAATTTAAGTTTCACCTGCCTGCGCTATCAGTGCGATTTAGGAGCCAGTGATTCTGATTATGCTAATTTAGGTTATGCCGGAATTATTACTAATTTCCCTTATTGCGTAGGGGGGATTTTACGGGGAGAGAAGCCCGGATATAAAGAGGATTGGGTTAGGGTAGTAACTGTGCCGGCAAAAGAAGTAAATTTACAATTAGTACCTTTAATCAAAGTTCCTCTGAAAAAAGTCAAGATTATGAAATATGATTTAACTGCTGGCTTGACCGCTGATAATAAAATTAAAGCCCTCGGAAAAGAATTAAGCAAAGAAGAAACTGCTTTAATCAAACTAACCTTTTTTGATACCAATCAGACCGAAAAGAAAATTGTCCATGAGACCAGTATTGTAAAATCTAAACAACTTGGATCTCAATTAGAGAGCGAAGAACAATTGGAATTACTAGCCAAAGCAGATTATAATTATCTTTTAGAAATTAACCTGTTAGACGGAGAAGAGATTGTAGGCGGATACAAAGGAGCCTGGAACCTTCCCTGGAACAAATTAAATGGGGCGCAGGAAATTATTTTGCCGGTAATCAATATTCCTAATCCCAGCGAAGAGCAGATGATCGAACTAATCCTGGGAGTAGAAGAGCAAAGTAAATTGTTACCTGCCCCGGAGATTAAATGATTAAATATATTACCCCTTATTAAATCCAAATCAACCAAAACAGAATTTAATCAAGATTAACCTAATGAATTCAAACCAAAAAAAGAAGTGGAGTTGGAAAATTTTAGTTTTATTAGTTTTAATTCTGATCTTAAATTTACCTATCATCAGCGCCTTGGAGATTTCTAATGTGCGCGCAGAGGAAATAACTCAAGACAGTGCTATGGTTCGCTGGGATACAGATCAGCCTGCAGACAGTTTTGTAGGCTATGGAGAAAGTAAAGAAACTTTGACTAAAGTAGGTGATGCCCAGAAAGTTATCGAGCATGAACTGCCGGCCACCAATCTTAAGTCCAGCACTAAATATTATTTCAATGTTGAAAGCGATAGTTTGATCAACGATAATTCTGGAGAGTTTTATTCTTTTACCACTCTTGCTCCCGATACAACTCCTCCGGAAATTGTAATAGAATTACCAGAGATGGTTCCGGGAGTCAATCTAGATTTGGTTGGATGGACGGAAGCGAACTCTAAAGTCATTCTTTATGTCAACGGAGATTTAGCAGGAAGCGCTTATGCTACGCTTGTCTCTGAAGAGGAAATCAATGCTGCAGTAGCCGAAGGAAGTTCTGCAGCAGAAACTACTGAAGAAAAAACCAAAAAGCCGGAAGGTCCAATAGGCAAATTTGAATTTCTAAATATTTTTTTAGAAAAAGATACTGAAAACCAGATTAAGATTGAGGCCATCGATCCAGCGGGAAATAAAGCTGAATGGTCCGGAAAAGTTTTCGCAGATTCCAGCAAACCAGTTTTAACCTTAGAAGAGATTCCGGAAATATCTGATCAAACCTCTCTGGAAATCAAAGGTATCATATCTGAAAAATCCGCTTATGAAATTTTTATAAACGAAAAATCTGAAGCCAAAGGGGAAGGTACAGAAATCAAAGAATCCATTAATCTTAAAGAGGGAGATAATCTAATCAAAGTTGTAGCTAAAGATGCTGCCGGCTGGGAAGTAGTAGAAGAATTTAGTGTAAATACTGATACTCAGCCGCCCCAAGTCTCTTTCGAGATCGCTAAGGGCAACGAATTTTATCAGGGCCGGGCAGAATCAGACTTGCATGGAGAGACTGAGCCAGGCGCTACAGTCTATCTTTATGTTTATCGCCCTTTGCCTTATGAGTATACTCCTAAGTTCGATCGGGCCTGGGCTAAGACTACTGCGGATAAAAACGGAACTTTTAGTTTCAGTGAAGTTGATTTCGAGAGCGAGCCGATCAGTTTAGATACTTTCGCTCCTAAAGAAGTTCCCTCTGGATTATTACAATATTCTATCTTCGCTCTACCCCAGGTTTCTGAACAACAGTCTTTTACTTATTATGTTTTTGTCATTGCCGAAGATAAAAGCGGCAAGACTGGCTATGCCCAATCTACCGTAAATTTAAATACTTGCTATTCTGCAGACTGGGATTTCGATGTCCAGTCCATCGCCCAGTTCCAGAGGCCTTTAAAATTAGATCCCGGATTATTGGACGACGGCCGGGAACAGATCACTACTGTCTTCAATTTAAGCTATCGCGGGAAAGGCTATGCTAAACTTGACCCAGCTACCGGAGTAGAATTAGAGCCAGCTTTTAAAATTCAGAATGTAGTCTTTGAGCGTGCCTGTACCCAGGGAATGATGGAAGATGATAAATTTAAAGTATCTTGTAATATTATTTCCCAGCCGAAAACTATTGCTAATAATGATCAGACTGCTTGGTACATTACCTATAATTTACATAGCACCGAAGAATTTAGTGATCGAAAAGAAAGTTTCTGGAATGAACTAAAGAAACGCCAACTAGTTTTCCCTTTAAAATTAAGGATCAGCTATCAGGAGAGGGGATTAGATGGGAATTTAGGAGCAGCCAAAACCCAATCTTCTTGTACAGATTTAGGGTATTATGTGGATATTCCTGTTGATAGCAAAGATATGCTACCCGATTTCATTGCTGATGAAGGCCTGGATGCGGTTACCTGGACCATTGATAGGATCAATGAAGTTTTGCCTTATTTAGAAAAAGCTATTTTAGTGGCTGGAGTAAGTTGTATTACTTCTTTCATGGTCAGGATGTTCACCCGCTATACTCGATTAGTAGTCTCTAAATTAGAATTTTATTTCTCTAAAGCCCAGCCTGACGAAAACAAGAGATGTCCGGCTGGACAAAATGGCTTGTTGATGGAAAGCACCATTGATTCCTGGACCAAAATAGCAGACAAAGTATTTGTTGATGCGGACGCAGCCAGCCATCCTAAAATAAAATATAAAGATGATTGGGCAAATAAAGAAAAATCGTTGGACCAACGCTGTCCTATGACTGCCAGCATGTGGAAGGCAGAAGCTGCTTTGGATCAAGCCTACAAATGGACCTGCGATAGAGTCTTCTGTCGAGCAGTGCCTGCAGGCTGGACCTCCAGCGCAGAGAAGAACGAGGTGGATACGGCCATCTTATCTCAGCAGCAGTGTACGGTTAGCAGTCGGGGAGTTCCTTTAGAAACCATAGAGAATTGTCAGGAGCAGGTGGGAAAAGATCCTACTGTAAAAATAAGTGATAAAGCGGTAGAGTTAAAACAAACGCAAGGCTCTTTCCCTTGCTATCGCAACACGCTTAATAACCAGCTTTATTACATTAATGAGCCGGCTAAAGGGGAAGTGGATAAACCTCAGATAGTTCCACTGCAATGGTTAAGCCCGTTAGGGGGATTGTCTATAGACCAGGCCTTTAGCGCTCAGGGAGCAGACCTATTGGTTTACAAGCCAGCACGTTCAAAAGATTTTATTATCGGAACTGATCAATCTTGTGCTTATACCTGCAAGAATCCCAGAATGCAGGGATATAAAGCAGATACGGAATCTGGTACAGAAAAAGGATGTTATAAAGAAGTGCGCAGTTCGACTGGAGAAGTGCAATGGAAAGATAAATCAGATAATCTTCTCAAAGGTCAAGGAAAATTTGCTGCTGGTTATACTGCTGATTGTTTCGTTAATGTGGACAATAAAGGAGACCAAATCAAACCCACTGGCGAGGAAACCGGCCTGCTCCAATGCGTCTGCACTGTAGATAAAGAGGCCAAAGCTTCTTACGGCGCCAGAACTGCAGCTAAAGAAAAAGATGGTACTGCTGAAGAATGGTTCTATCGCGAGAACCAAGTTTTCAAAGAAAGTAAAGGTGTAGCCGGAACTTATTATCCAGAATGGAGGTATTATTCAGGAAGGGATTTCTCTTCAGCTTTCGGTGCAGATTATTTAACTGATTATTTACAGCCGGAAGGAAGCAAACAAATCCATCAGATCAATCCCCATACTCAATTCTTGGGAGTATATCAAACGGTTTGCTTAGCGGGAGTAAGAGCGCAATTAGTTACCTTAAGAAGTATTTTATTGGGATTAAAAACTTGTATCCAGGAAGCAAAGATTACCGGATTGAAAGATGCCGGAGTTTGCAAAACTATGTTTACCCAGCAGGTCTGCGGCTTGATGTATAAAGCCATCGCTTATTTCTTCACCGGCTGCAGCCCTTATTCTTTCTTTGATAAGGCTAAAGGAGAAGGCGGAGCTTTAGAGGGAGTAGGAGCAGTCTTTGATGCTGGCTTAGGTTCTATCGGAGAAGCGATGCAATCTTCCATTGATGATATTCAGTCTGATTATGGCAATGCTAAATTAAACCAGTTTTTCGCTACCGGGGCAAAAGGCTTTGCTCAATCGTTATGTATGGCAGCTTTCGGCTATGACTGGCCTTTGGGCATGGACTTTATTTTAGATGCAGCTTATGCCTTCCCTACTAAAACCACCACTATGGTTTTCCCTGCAGAGAGGGAATTAGCTACTTTCAATCCTCAGAAAGGTACGGCCATTTTTAATTACAATATCGGAGCTTTAGTCCTGCCTGGCTGTAATATCAGAAGTGCAGATGTTTATCTGAAATGTGTTGGCATTGAAGATTCGAAAGCTCCGGGAGTGCAATGCGGCAGCCAGGGCTGTGATTGTTTGAAAGCTAGCCAGCCCAGCTCTGCTTTAGAGAGTGAAAAGATTCGTTATCTGGATGGAGGAAGATTATTTGATCTTAAACAGGGCTCGATGGTAGATTTCAAGATGCCTGCTCCGCAGAAGATTGATTCCAATTATCGTTATGATCATGTAGTTGTAGAACTAAAATTAGACCCTTACGAAAGTGCAGATAATTGTTTCGATGAAGGCTATCGCGACGGTAAATTCTATTTCCCGATTATAGACACTTCTGCTCCAGCAGAATTAGTTTGTCAGGTGCAGTTCGCTACCGGAAGGTATTTCTGTCCGGAAGTGCAGAGTATGTTTGGAGGAGGCACGGGAGTTTATCTAGAGGATCCTTATCTCAGCTGTTATGATAAGAATAGCCAATCCTGGATGAGTTGTGATACCCCCAACATCTTTACCGTAGGAGATCAGATCCGGACTAAAGTACATGTTTTTACTGATGGTGGAAAGTATTGTATTAGGAATACGATTACAGGAATGACTTATGGTTCTGGAATGTCCTCCGGTTTTGGTACGAATTATGGTGGTCAAGATTTAGGGGTTAAACAATTGCCAGAAAATATTCCTGGCCCCTCTGCCTTTGAGCTGCCTAATCTAGGTACGGTAACCAAAGAAATGTTTTCCGGAGCAGTAACTACCCTAACTAAATCATTTAACAGCGATACTGGTTGTTCAGATCCCTCCATGCAAGGTTATCCGGAAACTACTTTGGGAGCGATGAGTTTCCCATTTAATTATCAGATTGTCAGTCCTGGCCAATATAAAGTTCTAGTACCGGTAGCACTGGGAGTTTCAGTAATTACCGCTGGTTATACCATTGCACCTACCAATTATCTGACCATTAATGGTAGGGATACTTTAACTCCTGAAGAGATCAGTAAAGCTGTATTCAATCTTAACGGACTGAAAGCAACCAATCTAATCGGTGCACCGCAAGGCGATAAAACTAGCTCTTGCACCTACCAAGTCGCTCCTGCAGCCGGCCAGAGCTATGCCCAGAACCAGAAAACCATTACCGTGATTACGGAACTATTATTGCCTGACGCCAGCGGCAGCTGCTTTAATGCTAATATTCCGGTAAAAGCTCCTGCTTTCGGCAAAGCTAAACACGAAGCTCATATTACCTTACTGCTCGAACCGATCACCATGCAGATTGCCAGCAAGATGCATCAGGAATTTATTAATGGCAATTGTAATTTTGTTTTAAACAATGCTAATGAAATTATCAATCGCAAGAAAGGCGATTTAGAAGATGCCTTATCCCTATTTTATGCTACTGCCTGTTATGCCTTGCCGGATAATGGATTGAATGCAAATAAGCAGCCCATCTGTAATTTAGGCTCGATTTTCTTTAAACGCCAAAGTAATATAACTTTAGAGCAATGGGAAAATTATCCCACTACTGTTAAAAATACCGGAGAGTACTTGAAAATAAATAATTATCTGGTCCTCATCAGCCAGGCAGTCGGATGCAGTATAGATAATGCCGCTGCAGTTGCTGCTGCCAGTACCACTACTGCCAATGTTGAAGCTATTTCAAATTCAAATGCCCAATGTAAAGCCTATAATACTGCCTGGAGTTGTCAGTGCGAATCTTCACCTAGCGCAGGATATGACGGAACTGGAGAATGGGATATTGCAGATTGTACTACAGACAATGGATGTGTTACCGGAAAATGTTTTGGTAGCGTAAACAAATATTTTTGCTGTGCAAATCCCACCAAACCAGCTGCAGCAACTCCCTAAAAATAAATAAAGAATCAAATAATAAATTAAATACATCATAAAAACTTAAAAAATGAACAAACGCGGAAAAGTTATCACGGAAATCTTGGTCATGATGATTGTAATAATGTTAACCAGCGCAATTATTCTTTTCTTGGTCCAGAGCGGATTGATTACGGTTAAAGCAGAAGGGGAGCAGGCTCCGGTTTTAAATACAGAATTCATTCCTTTGGGCAGAGAAGGCTATCTGGCAGTAAAAGATTTTAAGTTTTGTATTTATGTAGATGAAAATTATAATTGTCTATTAGAAAAAGACAGTTTTTTCCAGGGAGATGAAGTTCATTTCTTTTTTGTGGTAGAAAGCACTACTGCTAATGGTGAAGTTATGCTCATCGAAAATTATCGTATTAAAGATCCTTCCGAAAAAGTTTTAGTGGATATCGATGCCAAAAACAATTATCATTTCGAGATGAGCAGCAAGGACAAGCAAGAAATAGTCTCATTTAAAGATTATTTTACTCTTGCCGATGATGCTGGACCGGGTGAATATACCTTAGAATTAGTCTTAGAAAATCCTTTATTGAATAAGAAGATCACTTTAAGCAAGACTTTCCTGGTGGAAGAAACAGTTTATTTATCTGCTTATGATGAATCTACCCTCATGGAATCTGCTGCTGAAGAATCCGCATCTGAAGAATCTCTGCCAACAGAGTCTCTCTCTGAAGGAGAGGTGGAAATATGAATCTGGGGAAGATTAAACCGGTACTAACCGGAAGAAGAATTATTTTGATGGTTTTCTTAATCATAATCATAATTCTCTTATCATTTTCAGTATTTGCTTTAGTTACCCCTTCCGGCAATGCCGGGGCAGCTCCTGCTGGAGCTATCTTCTGCCAGAATGAGCAGAGATGCAAGGAGATTGATGAAGTTTGGAGCAGCAAGATAGGTTATAAAGTCGGCAGGTTTGGTGCAGGAATGGTCTGGGACTTTTCTACCAGCAGTTGGAAGACTTTTGCTGAGATGTATCCTTCCGCAGTCGCTGCAGTTCCGACTTATACTTCTCCTCTAGATACTACACTAACTGGATTGGGTGAAGGAGGGACTTCCACTAGCGGAGTAGGGGCTTGTTATCAACAGGCAATCTCAGCAACAACCGAATCGATAGCCGAACAAAATCTGAAAACAATTAATTTCCAAGGAACTTCGGTAAGAGTGCATAAATTTATCGCTCCCCTGTTTGAAAAAGTTAACCAAGAAATAACTAATGCCCATTTAACCTACCAGTTTAGTAGTGTAGGCACTTGGAGCTGGCGCTGCGTTAAATCTCCTAAGATTCAAATTGTTAATGATCAGACTTGTCTGGGTTCAGACGACAAAGTTCATCGCTCTAAACATAGTTATGGTACGGCTATAGACATTAATCCTGCTTCCAATCCTTTCTGCAGTTTCGATAAGTTAGGCAATTTAATTCCGAATAAAGATTGCAAAAGTGCAAAATTATATGATCTACCTCCAGAGGTAATCAATATTTTCAGAAATAATGATTTCGATTGGGGTGGAGATTGGGAAGGAGCTAAGGATTACATGCATTTCGTCTGGAAAGGGAATATCGGAGACTTTGATGGTGATGGTGATTTAGAGGATTGTCCTTCTTCCACTGCCTCAACTGCTAGTGCAAAAGTGATCGACAAAACCGAATATGATTCCGCTTTCATTACTCGTTGTAAATCAATGGGAATTTCTCCTGCTTTAGTCAAAGCCATTAGCTTTCGTGAATCTGGACTAAATTCTTTATTGATTGGTCCATCCGGAGATGTAGGTTTAATGCAATTTACTTATAACACCGGTAAAAGCTACTTTAATACTATTGTTAATTGTTGTACTAAAAGCAGTACCGAAACTACTTCTTCTTGCGTAGAAGAAAATAATGCTTATGGAAAAGAATGGGGTGCTGGCAAGCCAGGAGTAGCGAATCCCTATAACTGTAATCCCAGCAATGATGATAGATTTAATCCTGAGTTGAGCATCCAGGCTGGATGTAAATTGGTTAAGGCAAATTATGATGCTTTTGAAGAGTATACCTTTGCTACTGAAGATGATAAAATTAAATTCATCATCGCAGCATATCATCTTGGTGCAGGAGGGGTTAAGAATTGCCTTAATGGAAAAGAATTGAGAGGAAATAATTGTAAAACAGATCTCTCTGCTCAAACTTTATCCTGGGAATTGTTTTCTAATAATTTGCCTGATGCTATTTATCCTGGAAAAAAAATAAAGTATAAACCATCTATGGATAATTATGTTAATCAAATCTATAATCGATATATAATCTTTAAAACACCCTTGCAAGTAAAAAGTTTTGTCACCAGTTCCTAAAATGCCCCCCCTCACCCAAATCAAAGCTAGAGAAATCTTGGATTCTCGAGGGAATCCAACCCTAGAAGTAGAAGTATTCCTAAAAGATAATTCTTATACTGCCTCAGTTCCCAGCGGAGCCTCTACCGGTAAACATGAGGCTTTAGAGTTGAGAGATAAAGATAATAAAAGATACGGGGGGAAAGGAGTATTAATTGCAGTCAGAAACGTGGAAAAGAAAATCGCTCCCCGTCTGATCGGAAAAAATCCCCGCAACCAAAAAGAGATTGACCGATTGATGATAAAGCTGGATGGAACTGAAAATAAAAGTAAATTAGGCGCAAATGCAATCTTGGGAGTTTCTCTGGCCTGCGCCAGGGCTGGAGCAGCAGCCAAAAGCCAGCTCTTATTCAGATATTTGCATCAACTTTCTGCAGTCAATCGTAAGATGATCCTTCCCCGGCCTTTCTTTAATGTCATTAACGGGGGAAAACACGCGGGAACTGCTTTACCTTTTCAGGAGTTTATGATTGCGCCGAAAGCTAATTCTTTCGCAGATAATTTACAGATTGGTACTGAAGTTTATCATCATTTAAAGTTAATTCTGGAACAGAAATATGGTAAAAGTGCTGCTAATGTCGGAGATGAAGGTGGTTTCGCTCCTCCGATTAAAAGCGCAGGAGAAGCTTTAGACTTATTGATGCTGGCCATAAAAAAAGTAGGCTATTCTGGAAAAGTGGACCTGGCCCTGGACTGTGCCGCCTCTGAATTCTTTAAAAATGGTTTTTATTACACTCCCAGCAAAAAAAATAAAGAAGAATTATTAAATTATTATTTGAAATTGGTTAAAAAGTATCCGATTATATCCATCGAAGACCCTTTCGAGCAGGAAGATTTTCTAGGTTTCGCAGAATTAAAACGCAGAATCGAGAAAACCGGAAAGAAGATACAGATAGTCGGCGATGATTTAACCGTAACTAATCCCGAACGTATTGAAGAGGCCATCAGAGAACGAAGCTGTAATTGTCTATTGTTAAAAGTTAATCAGATTGGTACTCTTACTGAAGCTTTAGAGGCAGTCAAGCTGGCTTATGCTCATGGCTGGAAGGTCATGGTCAGCCATCGCAGCGGAGAGACTTCCGATGATTTCATTGCTGATTTAGCTGTGGGCATAGGTTGTGGAATGATCAAAGCTGGCGCTCCCTGCCGGGGAGAGCGAGTAACTAAATATAATCGTTTGTTAAAGATAGAAGAATTAATCAAAAATTAAACTGAAAACTCTTTTAAATACCCCTCCATTCTTAGTTTATCTCTATGAACAAAGATACTTTTATCTCCAGAAGTAAGGAACTAAAATACACCGAGAAATCCATTAAACAGCTCTCTGCAGCTATAGATTTCATCGCAGAAGAACTAAAGAATAAGCAAAGGATTTCCGGAGACAGCTTTTTCGATCATAATCTGCGGGTTGGATTTATCTTATTGGAAAATAAATCCGTTCCGGAAATAGTTTTGGCAGGATTATTACACGGGCATCTTAATCCAGAAAAATTATCTTCAGTAAAAGAGCAGTTCGGCCCGGAAGTTTATCTTTTAATCCAAGAAGTGGGAGAGATGGAAGAGCTCAAGCATAAAAGCTTTTCTTTAGAGGCAGAAGTGTTCAGGAAAATCCTGCTTACTGCTTTGAAAGACGTGCGGGTAATCTTAATCAAGCTCGCCAATAAATTAGATAATCTACGCAGCCTAGATCTTCTTCCGGAAAAAGAGCGCGAGCGTATCGCTAAAGAGTCTTTAGAGATCTATGCCCCGCTGGCCTATCGTTTAGGAGTAGATCGAATCAAAGCTGAATTAGAAGATTTAGCTTTTAAGATATTACACCCCAAAAAATATGCTGAGATTGTTAATTATCTGAAAGAGTCTACTGAAGAGAGGGAGAAAGACATCTTTGAGGCTATCGGCGTAATCAAGCGGGTAGTCGGTAATAAACTAAAAATAATCGAAATTAGCGGCAGGCCTAAGCATATTTACAGCATTTATCGGAAGATGCAGAATCGAAAAATTCCTCTGCATCAGCAGTATGACCTTCAGGGGATCAGAATTATCGTCCCGGAAATTAAAGATTGTTATTCTTTGTTAGGATTATTGCACGAAGTATTTGAGCCGGTAGAGGGCAGATTAAAAGATTATATTGCTAATCCTAAACCTAACTTATATCAATCTATCCATACCTGTATCAAATTGTCCAACGACAAGATCGTTGAAATTCAGATGCGTACTCTGGAGATGGACGAATTAGCCGAAGAGGGTATCGCTGCCCATTGGCGCTATAAAGGGCTGGCTTCTGAACAGTCTTTTGAGAAAAAGATCTCCTGGCTGAGAGGCATTCTCGACCAGCAGAAGGAAGATGGTTCCCAAGAATTCCTGGATGCAGCCAAAGTAGACGTTTTTGGAGATGCCATCTATTGTTATACTCCTAAAGGCGCAATTAAAGAGTTGCCTATAGGTTCTACTCTGCTGGACTTTGCCTATACCGTGCACGAAGAGATCGGCAACCAGGCCGTTGGCGGAAGAGTTAACGGAAAATTTGTGTCTTTAAAACATATTTTAATCCAGGGAGATGTGGTAGAAATATTAACCAACAAGAACCAACGTCCTCGAAGAGCTTGGATTAAAATAGTTAAGTCTGTCAAAGCTAGACAGAAGATCAGGAAATCTTTGAAGAAGATTGAAGATCTGCCCAGCTTGTTTTTTCGTTCTTTCAAGCCCGAAGTTACTGAAGAGCAGGGCCTGTTAGTTGAATCAGAAGAGTTTCCCACTGCTTATTGTGTCTTGGCAAAATGCTGCAACCCTTTGCCTGGCGAGAAGATTATTGGAATTTTAACTAAAAGGAAAATAATCTCTGCACATAGAGAAGATTGCCGTCAGGCAGTAAAGGAACAAGAACGCTGGCTGCCGGTAAACTGGAAAGAAGCTTTCAACCAGAAGATTAAATTTTTCGTTAACGCTAAAGAACGCAGCGGTTTATTAGCTGATTTATTACACACTATTGCCCAGGCAGGTTTTGAGGTCAAGGAGGCAAAAGCGAAACTGGTTGATTTGGAGCATGCCCAAGGCAGTTTTACCATCATTCCTCGGGATTTAGAGCATCTCAAAGAATTGGTTAGGCGGGTAAATAAAGTCCGGGGAGTGACCAAAGTGTTTTTTGAGTAGAAAAAATATCTTTAATCTATTGTCTTCCCTAATATTTTATTAGCCGCATACATTCCATAAATATAAGAATCTTCAAGACCGCAAATATTATTATCCCCTATCAAATATAAATTCTTCTTTTGATTAAATTCAACCAGATTACTCCCCCCAATATTAAATGCAGGATTCCAGTACTGATATCTTATGATTTTGTAATTAAAAAAGTATCTTTTAAAATCCGGCTTTTTTTCTTTAGTATAAAACAGATATGAACCATCTCTTTGATGGGCAATAGCCAGCATTCTATTTTTATCATCAAATATGTTTTCTTCTCCTTTATTCCAATCAGGTTTGATCTTCCCTAAGAGATGGAACATATGGGCCTTTGCTGGTTCTCTTAGCGGAGGTTTAAATTTCAAAAGTTTCTTTGAGATATTGGGGGACGTAGCAACAATTATGTTATCACCATAAATCTGTTTCTTATTTTTGGTAAGAATGTAATATTTTCCGTTCTTATTTTTGATATCTACAACCTCATCTTTAATCCAATAGGGATTTATTAGGTTGACTGCATCCTGTTTCTTGAAATTGAATTCATAAACTGGTACAATCAGAGGAAGTGAAAAATGTAAAAATTCAAATGCATTAAGCTTTTTAATTGGTAAGAATGCGGTCCCATGTAATACTTCAGCAAGATAATCATAAACTATTCCCTTAAGGTTATTCTCCTTAACGAATAGTTCAGCTTTATAATTATATAACTCCCATAAATAAGTATCATTCTTTAAACAATTAATCTGTGAACTATGCAAACAGTTTATTTTAAAAGATTCATAATGTTTTTTAAATTTTCTTAAGATAAATATTAACCTAATTAGCTGGAAAAAATGGGTGAATATTTTCTGGTCAAATAGGTTGTAGCTATGATGATGTCTATAAAACATTAATTTAGTGGGTTTTATTTGTGGGCCTATTTTTACAAAAGAAGAAGTATAATGATAAATGGACATAATATAATAGGCACCATACTCAACAGTTTTGTTTTTAGATTCTAAAATTCTTCCTCCGATATTAGGGCTAATAATCTTAAAATCATCATCATTATTTTCTATTAATTGATGAGCGCATCCTAATCCTGAAATTCCTGCTCCGATGATTATTGTTTTATAGGTATTTGTAGCCATATTCTATAATTAATAGGGGAATATTACAACTCATTTTTCTAAAAATATTATGAACCCATCAGCTTAACCATATCAATCATCCTGCAGCTATAGCCCCATTCGTTATCATACCAGCCCACTATCTGAACTAATTTTCCGTTGACTTTGGTGAACTCGCTGTCAAGGATACAGGAATAGGGATTACCAATTATATCCGAACTTACCAAAGGCACTTCGCTGTACTCTAAAATCCCTTTCAGCTTAGTCTGGGCTGCTTTTTTAAATAAAATTTTAATCTCTTCAACCGTGGTCTGTTTCTTTACTATAGCAGTTAAGACCGTAATTGAGCCATCAATTATGGGCACACGTAACGCAAATCCTTCAAATTTGCCTTTAACCTCTGGAATGGCTAAAGGAATAGCCACTGCTGCCCCGCTGGAATGAGGTATGATATTTACACCGGTAGCACGAGCATTGCGCAGATTTTTATCTGGAGCATCCTGTAATTTTTGAGTTGAAGTATAGGCATGAGTGGTAGTAAAGAAAGCAGTTTCTATCCCTAAGCTGTCTGAAAGTACTTTTACCATCGGGGCAGTACAGTTGGAAGTACAGGAAGCATTGGAGATGATGAAGTCTTTCTTAGGATCATAAGTTTTCTCGTTTACTCCCATTATAATTGTTTTTATGCTGGGATCTTTGGCATCTGCACTCAAGAGAACTTTTTTAGCCCCAGCTTTTAAATGGGTATTGGCTGATTCTCTGGTTAAAAAAAATCCTGTAGATTCTACCACTACATCAATCTTCAGCGCTTTCCAGGGTAACAGAGATGGATCTTTCTGGGCAAAGACTTTGATCCTCTTTTTTCCTATTACTATAGAATCGTTAGTATAAGATACTTCTTCGGGGAAAATTCCGTGCACAGAATCATATTTCAGCAGGTGAGCTAATGTCTTTGTATCGGTTAAATCATTTACCGCTACGAAATTAATCTTTTTATCCTGCCAGCCTGCCCGCAGGACCATCCTTCCGATACGTCCAAAACCATTAATTGCTACATTAATCATGAATACCACCTCTTTGCTAATTAAACTAAAGTAAGAAAAGCAGTTATATAAGTCTTTTGGAGAGCTTTAATCATTGTTTTTAGACTATCTATTATAGAACTATCTTTCAAAATTGATTTATAAAGAAAAGAAGTTCTTTTAGGTAATGGTTGTAGCAGAAAAAGAGGTCAGTCTAGAGCATCGTTTCTTAGAAGAACAATCGCTTGTCCCTCCGCATGATTCCCTAAATCCAAACCTATCTTCTTCCTGGCTTGGTCAGGAAACCGTTCCCTATCATCGCTCGGATGGGGTTGCCCTGCTTTTGACTTACGATATCTATAGTTATCCTTTTGATTCGGGGAAAGAGATTTATCAGTTGAGATATCAATCTGATTTAATTCCTCCCTTCTAGATTTGAATTTAAATTAAAATTTTAAAGCAAATTATTTAAACCCGAAAGGTTCTTTCTTTAAACTATGACCGAACCAGAACCCATTCCCGGAAATGAAAAGATTGTCTTCAAGCCAGCTATAATCGAAAGATATTCCCAATTAACCGATTGGGAACTGTTCAAAAAATATTCTTTATCTTATCCCAGAAGAAGTATTCGCATCAATACTTTATTAGGCACAGTCAAAGATATCAAGAAGAAAATTGAGGCTAAAGGCTGGAAATTAGATCCTATCCCCTGGTGCAAGGAAGGTTTTTGGATCGAACATGCTGAGCGCAGGGATGTAGGCAATCTTTTAGAGCACCATTTAGGCCAGATCTATGTTCAAGATGGGTCAAGCATGATTCCCCCTTTAATTCTCAAGCCAAAACCGGGAGATTTAGTCTTAGACTTATGCGCTGCTCCAGGCAGTAAAACTACCCAGATGGGCGCGATGATGAAAAATAAAGGCTTGATTATCGCTAATGATTACCAAGGAAGCAGATTACAAAGTTTGGGCATCAATTTACAGCGTTGTTTGCTTACTAATTGTCTAATTACTTTAATGTCCGGTAAAAGTTTTCAGGGTCTGGAGTTTGATAAGATTTTAGTGGATGCTCCCTGTTCGGGCACGGGAACGATCCGGAAAAGCTTGAAAACAATTCAATCTTGGAATCCGCATGTAGTTACTAAACTTTCCTGGCAGCAGAAAGGATTGTTAGAGACCGCTTTTAATAATCTGAAGCCGGGCGGAGAATTAGTTTATTCTACTTGCTCTGTTGAACCGGAAGAAAACGAGGAAGTAATAAATTACTTACTGCATAAATATTCTAATGCAAAAATTGTTGCAGTTAAATTAGCGGGATTAAAGACCTCTCCGCCAGTAATGGAATTTAAAGGAGAGAAGTACCATTCCACTATCAAGCATGCTTTAAGAATCTGGCCTCAGGATAATGATACGGAAGGTTTTTTTGTTGCCAAAATTAAGAAGAGTCGATGATATTAATGATTTGATCTAAATCTTCTTTTCTGTTAAAATCTAGATTATCTCTGGGGAGAATGATTAGATTCTTAAATTTCTTAGAAGTAAAAACCTGTTCGTGTTCTTTCTCTATTTCTAATGCTTGATCTACATGATTCTCATCCTCAAAGCTTCTTTTTCTTTGTTCCATGAATTTACGAATTACGTTTTCAGAAGCTTTAAGATAGATGATTAAGTCCGGGAGAGGCAGATTTTTCCGGTCTTGAGCGCACAACTCTACAGCTTCCAACTGCTCTTTTTTATCCGTCATAACCTTTAAGTAGCATTCGTTGCTTAACCAAAAAGTATCTAAGATTAATCTTTTTCCCTGCATCACTAATTTCTGTGCTTCTTTGATTTCTTTAATCCGCTGGTTTCTGAACCATTTTATCATTTTTAGGTCATACTCATTCTTTTTTAATGATTCCAGAATAAATTCTGGAAAAATACTTTCCTCTCCTTCCAGGAAAGCCTCAGCTTGATAATGTTCAGCTAATTTCTGGACTAAGAAAGATTTACCGCTTCCTGGCGCGCCTACAATTGCAATAATTTTAGGGGGCATTTTACCTATCAGTTAATAACTCATGTTGTTTATATTCTTATCTCCTCCCTATCACTCCACCAAAGAAATCTTTTAATACCCTTACTCTTTCCTTCTAAATCATGTTCCTTTTACCTAAAGAGCTGATGGATAAAGTAGAATTGCACCAGTCTAAATTCTCCAACATCTACAAAAGCTGCTTAAAAGTAAAGAAAGAGAAGATTATCATCATCTCCGATCATGGGATGGAAGGACACCAGCTTTCCAGCACTCTAGCTCTAGGTTATTACCAAGCCGCCAAGAAAAAAGGTTATGATATCGAACTTATCTTTCAGGAATTAAAGAAAGGCTTCATGCAGGCTGACCCTCAAGTAATCTCTGCGGTAGATAGTTTAGAGCCGGGAAATATCATCATCCTTTGTCTGTCAAATAAGTTGGGTCGGATGGGAGCGATCAAGAGCTTTCGCAGTTTCTGCAAAGAGAGAGGGCATCGTTTCATCTCTGCTACCGGTTTAGCTGACGCTAAAGATAATCATCTGGACCTATTTTTAGAGGCGATGGACTTAAACTATTCTCGTTTAGCGAAAAAAGGTCTGGCCATCAAAAAGATTTGGGACGCCGCGACTGAAATCAGGATAAAGACCGAGGCAGGGACAGATTTAACTTTTAATGTTTCCGGGATGACTGCTTTGACTAATATCGGAGACTATAATCTGCCTGGTTCTGGAGGGAATATGCCTGCAGGAGAGATTTATATTGCCCCTAAAGGATATTATAATGTTAAAGGTATAGTGGTAGTGGATGGAAGCGTAAAGACTGATGAAGGCGCTTTGCTTCTCGATGAACCGGTAAAATTGTATATCGAAGAGGGAAAAATAGTGCGCATGGAGGGCCAAGCCGCTGAATTGCTGGAGCGGACTTTTAAGAAATACGAAGATCGGGCAAAATATCCTTATCGCATCAGGCATATCAGCGAATTAGGTTTAGGTATCAATCCCGGAGCAGTCTTAGTGGGTTCAACTATTCTAGACGAGAAAGTTTTGGGAACTGCCCATATTGGTATTGGCAGCAATTATTGGTTTGGCGGGGATATTAAGACTATCTTTCATGGTGATTACATCTTTAAATCTCCCCAGATCTATGTCGATGGGAAGAAGATGGAATTGTAACTTAACTAGTTATTACTTCACCGTAGTTCTATACCAAAAGTTTAAAAACTATTATCATTATTTTACTTTAGAATGAAAGCAGCCGTCTTTGAGGGAAGCAAAGGTAAATTAGAGTTAAGAGAGGTAAAAGTACCTTCAATCGGTGATGATGAAGCTTTACTTCGAGTGGCTTATACTGGTTTATGTCAAACTGATGTTAAAAAGATTGAGCATAATCTGTTAGGAATAAGAAATAGTGATCCCAGAGTATTCGGGCACGAAATTGTCGGTGAGGTTGCTAGTGTTGGAAGAGAGGTCAAAACTGTTTCAATCGGAGATAGAATCGCTTTATTTCATCATGTACCTTGCGAGAATTGCATCCCTTGTTCTGAACAGGAATATACCCAATGTGAAACTTATAAAACTGTGGACACAGATGCAGGCTATGGCCGTGCCAGCGGCGGTGGTTTCGCAGAATATGTCCGAATTCCTTCCTTAGTACTAGCAAAAGGGATAATTCCCCTTCCCGAGGAGATTAGTTTTGAAGAGGCAGTATTTATCGAACCGGTTAATTGCGCCTTGAAAGCAGTTCATACTTTTGATCGCTATAATCCGCTTCAGATCGATGAGCCAGTTCTAATAGTTGGACAAGGGCATCAAGGCTTAATTTTTGATCAGTTAATTAGTCTTAATGGTGGAAAACCAATCGCCACAGACAAAAGAAAAAGCAGAGTCAAGAGAGCAAACCAATTTGCGAATGCTTTTCATTCTAAAGAAATTCAATCCCTTGCAGATGAGATGGGTGGATTTGGGAAAGCGATTATTAGTGCAGCTGATTCCAAGGCAATAGACTTTGCCTTAAAGATGATGAGAACCGGGGGAGTGGCAATATATTTTGGTGATTTAATGCCCGGAAATGAATATTGGAGTTATCATTCCCGCCATGAAATTCCAGTCGAAGTTGATGGAAAATTAGTGATTCCCAGCTATTCTTCTTCATTTCAATTACATCAAGAAGCAGCAGATTTGATCTTTGATAGAAAAATTGACCTAAGCAGTATGATTACTCAAAAAATAAGCCTATCTGATTTGGAGGCAGGCCTTGGCGGAGCAGTAAAAGGATTTCTCAGGAAAGGATTCAGGACCGAAGAAGTAATGAAAATTTTAGTTGATCCCGGAATGGAAAAACATCAAGGGTATTCGACCCCTTCCTGGACTGACTTTTTTGTACCTGCTGCTGGTTTAGCAGGATTAGCACTTATTGTTAGTATCGGTGTTCTGCATCATCTTAAATTTAGCGACTGCGAAACGGTTAATCCTGGAAACGGAACTCAAAGTTATATCTGTCCCGCTCCTAGAGATTGTGGCCATCTTAAATCTTGGGAAGGAGAAAGAGAAGAGATTACCAGAGATGGGAAGAAAGTATGTACTTATTGGGTTGGCGGTAATTAGTTACTTTTTTTTAAAGTATGGCCCGATCAGCCTCAGGAACTTCTATGATACTCAACCGAATTCTTTCTGGAGAATTTAATCTTTGATATTCTCCATATACTTTTCCACTTAGATAATCCAGGATGTCTACTAAGGGTTCATGCCCCTGACCATGATATTTATCAGAATTTCTTAACTTCTCTCTCAATCCGGTTTCTCTCCAGAATTCTGCACCATCGGGCAATTCTCTATCTTGACCACGCAGCTTTAAATAATCTCGTAACATTGCGGTAGGAATATTTAAACATAGATATGCTGAATCTGGCCCGCTATCAGCTAAGGTGATATAATGTGTATTTTCCACTATAATTTGATCAAAATACTGGTCCACTAATTGCTTTATATCCATCTTCTAAACTTCCCCTATTTTCATTATTAGAAATGGTGTTGGTCTAAGACCACGGACGAAGTCCGTAATTAATTTGCCACCATTTCTAGTTCGAAAATCTGTTCAAAGATGAGGGGCGGAAAAACCATGGACAAAGTTCGTGGTCAGCCCCGAATGAACAGATTTTCGTTATTCTCTAATCTCTCTACCTTTCCTTAACCTTCCCTTCTACCAAATCAATTATCTTTGAAGGTCTGGCTTCTTTTTTTCTTTCATAAATCAGAAAATCTATCTTGGATTTAATATTTTCATCCATATTTTCTAGACTGGTCATAAAAGAATCTCCGGCTTTATTTACGGAAGTGGTTACAATCGGGAAACCAAGCGATTCTACAATCTTGCCAAACCAATGTTCAGGTAATCTTACTCCTAAGTTCTCTGAATTAAGCACTACTTGTTTAGAAACAGCTTTCTTGTTCTTTAGTTTTAGAATTAAAGTATAAGGTCCAGGCAATTTTTTTAACCACTCCTCGACTTTTTTATCCACTAGACAATTCTCTCTGATCCATTTCAAAGAGGGAACCCAGACCGAAAAAGGCCGATCGAATTGTTCTTTAACCTTTCTAAGCTTTTCTACCGCTTTATCATTAAGGGCATTACAGCTCATCCCATAAATGGTATCCGTGGGATGAATGAAGATCGCTCCTTTTTTTATTCTATCTAAAATCTCTTCTTTCCTTAATTCCAATTCTTTCCTGTTTAGAATCTCCATTTTTTTTAGATTTGTACTTAGAAAAATAAAAAGCGGGGGCTGTTTATATATCTTATTATTCAGCCCCCTGAAAAGGTCGGTGAGGTGTGTGTGGCTCAGAAAGAGCGTCAGTTAATTATATTCATCCAGATAGGTCTGTTTTGGAAAATTTCCAACTGTACTAGTCAGCACATAAACCCGATAATTAGGATCATACTTTTCCAGCAAATAATTTATTCTTTCTCTAAAGTTCATTTTATGCATCATTTTATCCAACCTCCGCTTAATTGAAAATCAAAACTATCTTCTTTTTCCTGAAGAATGGTTTTGGTAGTTAAATTCAGAATATTCTGCTCAAAAAGCAGTTTGATGGTCTTGGGTTGCAAATCAATCATGTTTTCACCTCTTTAGTGGATTATTTTTCTAATCTCATCCTCCAATTCTTTTTTCTGGGGAAGATAGAGCTTATATTTAGAAACAAAAAAAGTGAAAAGTTCAATATAATGGCTCCAAGATAATTGGTCAGACAGTGTCTGACTTTTTGGTCGGTGAGATAAAGCATACTTAATTGTTAATCTTGGTGTTATATAAACCCTGTCCGAGGTTGTCCAGTGTGTCCAGTGGTTTATATATGGCTGGCTGGTGAGCGACAAATTCCGGATTATGGCCAGTAATACACTGGACAAAAAGCAAAGAAGATCTGTCTTGTGGGACAA
>DATDTM010000029.1:0-12595 GCA_035290865.1 Candidatus Nanoarchaeia archaeon | reverse complement strand
CTAATTTTGCCTATCTGGACTTTCTCAGTAGTAGCTTTTGAACCATAAACATTGCAGCGTTGATGGTACGGATAATCTACGAGATATCCCTGCGAAAAATCTTTATTGTAGACTTCTTTTAATTGGGCAGTTAACTCTGTAATTAATTTTTGGTTAAATCTTTTTTCTTTAATTGTATCCAATGCTTTTCTATATACGGAAACTACTTTGAAGACATAATCCGGTTTTCTATTTCTACCTTCAATCTTCAGGCAATCTGCACCGGTAGCGAGAGTTTCTGGCAAAATAGGCAGGGTGCATAAATCTTTGGCGCTCATGACGAAATTATTTTCCAGCCTAACCTGCTTGCCTTCTTCATCTGTAACAATATAATCTCTTCTGCAAGGCTGCAAGCATTCTCCCCGATTAGCAGACTTGCCAAACAATTCCTGAGACATAAAACATCTTCCAGAAAGAGAAATACATCTTGCTCCGTGTACGAAGACTTCTATTTCCAATCCTGTTTTCTTCTTGATTTCTGTTATATCTTCCAGACTGCACTCTCGAGCGAGGACAATTCTTTTTATCCCAAATTTCTTCCAGTATTTTGCCGCTTCTGAATTGCTCACACTGGCTTGAGTGCTGAGGTGAACTGGAATTCCTAACTCTTTGCATTTTTTTATAACGGCTAAATCCCAACAGATGATTGCATCAATTTTAGCTTGTTTTAAGGTTTGGAGAGTTCTGTTGAGCAGGATTAGCTCTTTCTCATAGATGATGACGTTGATGGTGCAATAAGCTTTGACTTTATTTTTATGGCAAAATTCTACGGCTTTTTTGATATCTTTTAATTCAAAATTACTTGCCGCAGCCCGCATGTTTAATCCCCGGACTCCAAAATAGACGGCATCTGCTCCTGCTTTAATCGCTGCAGTGAGCATACTGAAATCCCCGGCAGGGGCAAGTAGTTGGGGTATTTTATTTTTGGTACTCATTTTATCTTTTACTAAGAGCAGAGATTAAAACCTTTTCGGTTGATTATTTGTTTTCGTTTGATTCCTCGATGATTAAGTTACTATTTTTCTTACGTAAAGTTTAAATATAACCAGTGTATACTGTGTATCTAGTGGAGATAATATTAATATGCCAACGATAACTTTAGCAGTTCCGCAGGAAATGAAGCAGGAGATGGAGCAATGCCCTGAAATTAACTGGTCTGAAGTAGCCAGAGAATCTATCCGCAAGAAATTAGCTCAATTGCAGGTTTTAAAAGCAATGGTCTCTAAGTCAAAACTTACGGAAAAAGAGGCGATGGAATTTTCTTTAGAGCTGGGGAAGAAAGTGAATAAGTCTCTGCACGAAAAGTTTAAGAAGATGTACCCTTCTGCTTTTTAGATGGATTTAGTAGTAGATGCGAATATTCTTATTGCTGGGATAATTTCACCTATTGGACATACGGCGGACTTATTCTTTTCAGAAAGGCTGCAATTATACGCACCGGATTTTTTGCTCGAGGAAATTGAAGAACATAAAGATGAAATTATATCAAAAACCGAGTTTTCTGAAGATAATTATGAAAAGGTGTTAGCTTCTCTAGCTTCACGTTTAAAATTTATCCCGATAGAGGAACTTCTTGCGAGCATCCCTAAGGCAAAAGAAATTTCTCCTGATCTTGATGATTTGGTCTATTTTGCTTTGGCGCTTAAATTAGAATGCCCTCTTTGGTCTAATGATAAAAAGCTTAAAGAACAAGGAAGAGTAAAAGTTTTTTCTACTTCGGAATTGCTGGAATTGTTGACTAGTTAAATACTTTTTAATTTAATAATCATTTTAACCGTAACTTAATCATAATCTCCCGGAGTTTTACTATGATGGTAAGTTTCAGAAGTAAAGTTCTCTATTTGGACTTGTTTATCTTCAGGAATAATTCTTTCTGAAAAGGATTCATTTACTATCTCTGCCACTTGTTGCCAGAAATTAGTGTAGGTTAAAGCGTCTCCTTTGACCAGCTTGTATTCTACCTGTACATCTCCGGTTAAGAAAACGGTAAGATGGGTATATACTCCGCGAATAACTTGCAGATTATGATGTAAAGTTCTTGCTGATGGGGATTTAAAATCAATATCTAAAATAAAATAAGGAGCATCTTGATCCGGAAAGGCAGTATGCCCGCGGCAGGAAGGAAATGTAGTTCTTATTCCGGGGATAAAGTTCAGTCCGGTTATAGTTGAGCTCAATCCTTGGTCGAGGTCATATAAGCTATGTTGATATCTTTCTGTTTGCGAATAATCCGGAACTATCCGAGCAGGAACTATTCTAGGCAGGTCTTTAAACCAAGAACTGCGCTCTGGCGGTGTTGATAAATCTCCATCATTTGCTATTCTTTCCAACCAGTCCGATAATTCTTGGGAAAGCAATTCTTCTTTAACATCAGCAAGTAGAAGGTCGTCTCCAGTATATTTGATCCGCGGGTCTTCATCTCTGAAATTAAACGTTTTGATAACTTTAATTTTATGCGGGCTGTATAAAGAAGAGAAAGGGAAGACAAAATGCTTTTCAAATAAAGCTGCTTCCTGAAGGCCGAGTAGATATAAACGATGAGTGGGAACTACTTCCAAGCAAAAATTATTATCCAACCATTTGTTCCAATACTGGTTAGTTCTGAAAGGCTGGTCCAAACGAGCTTTTTCTTCTAAAGTGAGAGGGGAGATTAGGTTCATAGTCGTAGCCTCAAAACATAATTTCTGCCATGATTCTACCCATTGAAGAATATTTCCCAGCAGCTTTTCCGCGGAATACATAATCAAAGAAATCATTTACCACGTTGAACGCACCCTGTGGAGCAACATCATGCCAGAATCGGGTGATGAAATCACTATTGGTTAATGGTTTTCCTTGCAGTAGAAATGATTCCAACACAAAAGGCTTATTGTTGATTGGAACATTATCTTCCAAAAAATTCTTTGCCCGATAATAATAATTCGCACCAAATTTACATTCTCCCAGAGCTTGTACCTGTTCTTGATTTAATTTTGGAGCTAATGAAGCATCAAACAGCAAATCATAATACCTTTGCGCCAGAAGTTCTCCGTGCATCTCAATCTTACGCAGATCCTGCACCTGCATGCTGGTTATGTATATCTCCGCCGGATACCAGAGAGGCTTTCCATATTGAGGCATGCTTTTTGTAATCAACTCCATGTTTTGGTGGTGTAGCTTTAACAGCTCGGCCATAGCTTCCAAGTCCCTAAAGCCCAATTCCACTCCGCTGGTTAATAGTTTGTCATAGGGAATTCTTCTATCAGAGTACAACGAGGAAAACGCTTCAGTGATGAGGGATTTAAGTTGGTTCATTTCCTAAACCTCTTTGTAAAATTGCGCAGTAATACCATCACTCTTTATTCTGACCATATCTCCAGTTTTTAAGTCTAAGTCTTCGTCTTCCATGAACTTGCTTAAATTGTACATCTTTAAATACATTATTTTTCTTTTCCTGCAAATATCCGCAGTATGGTCATTATTACCCATTACCTCGGTGGTTACAATTACCGCTTTTTTATTAGAAGTAACCGTATCATAATTTTTGTGCCAGAATCCCAAATAAGCACACATTAGTACATATCCTTCAGGATGTTGTTGGTCTAACTGTTTTACATCCTCAAAAGAGAGGTTATCTTCTCTGTATGGAAGAGAGATATTAACTAAAGGATAATAAACATCACAGGGCATATTTATGTCGGAAGTTTCAGCGATTAATCGAAATGGCTTTCCGTTATCTCGAAAAAAGAACTGGGTTTGGTCTGGGTTGGTTAAAGGTCGGCATTGCAATAGATATAATGGATTAAGATATTCTGTATTAAATTCTATTCTAACCGGACAATTCCATTTCGATTCCAGAATCTGAGATATATCGTCTAGTGAATCTAACATTCGCCAATCATCTTTATTTCCCACAATTAACCTTCCTCCAGGACCTTTTTCCTTAATTAGAATCTCTTTTTTTCCAACTTCATAACCATCAACCTCAACTTTCACCGCATTGATTAAAGCCGGCATCTTAGAATAAACAATTCCTTTTCTTCCGGAGGAGATCATCTCTTGGACTATCACTGCCATTCTTTCATCAATAGTTAATCCGAAATCTTGGGCATATTTCTTAGCCCGTTCTCCTAAAGCTGAAGCCTTGACTTGGCTTATTGCTTCCCACAAATCGCTTTGATTAACGTTTAAGACCGATTCAAAACATCCATCAAAAGAATAATCGGTTCCATCTTCAAATGGAGAAGAGGAACGTACTGCAAAGCTTTCTGCTCTTATCCGCTCTGCAGAATCTAATACTTTTCCATCTAAATCATAACCCACTGGTACAACAAAAAATTTAGGGACGACTACTCCCCCAGGGTAATTTGATAATACCCATTCTGTTAACTTTGGTTCCAATTGTTTTAGTCTAAACAATCCCGAGGCTTTACCTCCAACTACTTCTACAGGTAAGAGTTCACGGTGTTGGTCAGTTATTAATTCCATTTTCTTAAGAGAACATCTAAACCTCTTGAATTAGTGGGAAGTTTACTCAAACCTCAATTATCTTTCCTTTTTCCTCCTGAAGAAGCTTAGTGATAACTTGGTCTATTCTATCAGTATCGACTGGCCTTACCAAATATCTATTAGCTCCCGGTGCCATTTGGTCAGGATAAGGATGAGCAGAAATGCAGATAACTGGAATATTAGGATTTATTCTTTTAGATAATCTTATCAGCTCATCCCCGCCAACTTCGGGAAGGGATAGGTCAAAGAGACCAACATGGTATGATAGCTCTTCCTGGATTGCTTCTGCCGCGGCTCTTCCATCATCGTATAATGCTACAAAATATCTTCTTTTCTCTAGGAGGTCTTTCCTGGATAATCCAGTTTCTTCATCATCTTCAACCATTAGAATTATTGATTTCATTTATTCACACCTCAATAATCTTTCCTTTCTTCCCCACATTAATCACTTTAGTCCTGCCGATCATCTCTTCGATTCCACCAGACTCGTGTACATGACCACAGAGATGTATGTCCGGCTTGAATTGCTCCAAGGCTTTCTTGATCCCTTCGCTTCCGGGAAACATTCCTAATCCAATTAAACTATCGCTGGGATGAGTATGAGTAACTAATATTTTCTTTTTAGAATTTTTTATTTCTTCAAAGCCGTGCTGGATAGTATTAAAGACATCTTTCTCGCTGAGCTGATGAATCCCAATATTGCCGTAGCCGCAGCCGACGATGCCAATATCTCCTTTCTTTAAGACGTAGCCATGCAGGTTTTTCGCTCCATATTGATCTACTAGAAATCCCACATCAGCCAAGCCTTCATGGTTGCCAGGCAGGATTCCAACTTCAATCCCTTTTGCCCGAAAGGGGCCGACTAAGCCCTCCATAGAATTGTCTGGGCCTTTGAAATCCCCAGCCAAGAGAACTAAATCTACTTTGTGCAGGGCAGCTTTTTCGGCCATCTCTTTGACTAAATGTTTGTCTCCATGGATATCGCTGAGGGCAAGGATTTTCATGTATTAAGCTTAAAGAGAGGCGTATTTATAAAAGTTACGCAGTATTTACTTTATAGTGACAAGCATACCCAAAAGTTTATAAATCTTAAAGAATCTCTGGAGTAAGATGCAAACTTCCGCACGATTAATAGATATTGTTCACCCTTCTACCGGCAGAGTAGAGAGAATTCCTCAAACTTTCTTTTCTTTAAACGAGGCAGAACAGACCAGATACCAAGAATTCTGCACAGCGCATCTAGGGTTAGTTGCAGAGAAAAAAGAATTAATAAAACGAGCGCCAGAAGAAAGAATGGCTAGAGAACAATCTGTACAGGAATTATTTCTGGAATTTATTGGACCTCACCTGCAGGCTTCGGGATTAGCTGCAGCCAGAAGTTTTACCGACTATGATGAAAAGAAAAAAACTCATTTGGTAACTCCTAGTTATCGCTTGTTCAAAGATAATCAGCCTTTTGACTTGGCTTTAGGAGTTACTTATTGGTTCTCTCCCCTAAATCAGCCGCTTTCTTGCACCACTCATTTGGATTTTTACGGTATACTTAACCTCCCTTCTCGGGAATTAGTTTATGATCTCCTGAGAAAAGTCGTGCAGGAAAGAGAACAAGATGGGGTAAATTTCCCTTTAGTGGAAATTGGCTCTTTTATTTATTTCGCGCCAGCAGAATTTGCTCTGCCGTTGATGGGCTTTGTGCGGGATATTCTAAGCAGAATCGGGCCGGAGAATATAGAAGACTTAACCGTTTTGCAAATGCAAAGAGAGTATGTTCCTCATTTAGGCGATACAGGCTCACGCCGCGACGCAGTCTTGCGAGAAACTTTCCACGAGGCTTATGAAAAGCGGTTGGAACAAGAATTGTTAAAAGCGGGAGTAATTTCTTTAAGTGGTTTAGAGCAGGTTTCATTAGATTCTATTTTTAATCCAGAGAGGGTTATACACTGATTTAAAATGTCATTTTCAACCGACACTGCCTTAGCCGAACTCTGGGAAGCCACTTCCCGAAAGCTTAGAGATGAGTATAAAGTAGCCAATCGGCTGGAAGAGTTATTGCGCAGAGAAAGAATAACAGAAAAAAGCATGATCTTGGATGCAGCCGGAGGATTCGGCTTTCCTTCTATTGAACTAGCCAAAAGAGGATACCAGATTATTTATAGCGATGGAAGCCAGGGGATGTTAGAGCACGCAATGAGAAATGCAGATTTAGCTGGTGCACCAGCTTATCTTTTCTCTTATCAAAGTATTGGTTATGGAGCAGTCTCCTGGCAGCAATTTGCAGAGGCTATTGGAAGTGAATGTTTTAATGCTTTAATCTGCACCGGAAATTCTCTTCCTTATGTGGCTACTTGGGGCAAAGATGCTCCGGATAATGTCGCTAGCAGGAAACAAATACTTTCTGTGCTGAAAGAATTTTACAGAATTATCGCTCCTAATGGAATTCTCTATGTAGACAAGCAGCCGGAAGCGCAAGACCGGGCAGTGGAGGGAGTAGGGGCGGTAGAAGTTAATGGCAAGAGGTTTTATCTTTCCTGTTCGTTTGATAACGATAAAGTTCATAGAATCAGAAACTGGACTTTAACTACC
Organism: Candidatus Nanoarchaeia archaeon; assembly: GCA_035290865.1. Classification (GTDB taxonomy): domain Archaea; phylum Nanobdellota; class Nanobdellia; order Woesearchaeales; family GW2011-AR9; genus DATDTM01. Next base: position 5,485 of record DATDTM010000029.1, on the reverse strand, counting down.
AAAGATTTAGAAAGTGGAGCAATCAAAGCCTATCCTTCTCGAGGATATTTGCTCTTAGAAGATGAGCTAGTTCCTCTTTTACATCGAGCAGGATTCTCTTCAGTCAGCAAAACTATTCTGGAAGGAGATGTTTATGAAGGGTTTGTGGCGAAGAAAAAGCGATGAAATTAAGTATTACCCTATTCATCCCAGCACCTTCCACCTTATTTTTGCCTCTTTCAATAAAGCTGCCTCCACATCTTACGAATAAATTGTGCGAAACATTTATATCTCTTAACTTTCTTTTTGTTGATTATGCGGGAGGAAATCATTGATTGGTGGAAGCAAGCTCAAGCGGATTTAAATAGTGCTAAAAATTGCATTAATTCAGGTGATTTTTATCTAGCAGTATTTATGTCACATCAAGCGGCAGAAAAAGCCTTAAAATCTCTCTGCATGTTAAAACTAAAAGAAAGCAGTCCGGGGCACTCTTTGATTTATTTAGCCCAGAAATTAAAAGTTCCTTCTGAAATGCTTACCGGAATACGTGATCTTAATCCTGAATATCTTACTTCGCGTTATCCAGATCTTGCTGAGGGTGTTCCTGCAGAATTATATGACCGGCCTATCGCAGAGAAACATTATCTTACAGCTGAGAGGGTGTTGCAATGGGTAAAACCACAGATCCAAAAATAATACAATTCGTGAAAAAGGTCGGCCGAAAGTATAAGTTAGATAAGGCCATTTTCTTTGGCAGCAGGGCCAGAGGAGACCATCTAAAAAATAGTGATTATGATATCTTGTTGGTTTCCCCCGATTATGAAGGAATATTTTTTACTCAACGCATTGCTGAGATGTACCAATTTTGGAAATATTACCCTTTAGAGATTGAGCCATTATGCTATACTCCAGAAGAATTCTCTAGAAAGAGTAAAAGATTGGGAATTGTTCAGCAAGCAGTGAAAGAGGGGATAGAAATCCCGATTTAAATAAATCTTATTATCCCCTTTTTAAAGAATTGTTTTTTGGTGGGACCACTTAATAATAGTGCTTAAAGTTTTTATAGGATTAGTGTTTTATATTAGTTTTAATAGTGGACAGTTCGGTTGTCCTGAAAAGGATGCCAGCTTACTAGCCTCTGTCAGGCTCTCGCCAATAACTACGATGGCTGGACTATAACTCATCGTATGCTACCTGGGTTTGACCAAGCTTCTTAAGCAGCGAAGAAGATTACCTTTAAAACTCCAACAAGGTTAATGCCGATAGTTGCTTGAAGTTTAAGGCACTTTTTCACCGAGTCCAGAACTTTAAATATGGTAAAAAAAAGAGAAATGAAGAGAGTAATTGCAGGGGTGGTCAGTAAGAGTAAAGTAAAAAAGAAATCTGTTCTATGCAGGAATAGATTTAAACTTAAGAAGTCACGTAAATCCAGCAGGAAAGATAAGAGCTCTAAAGTGAGAAAATTAATCAAACTGGCTAAGGCGAGACAGAAATTTAAACCGCAAAAGAAAAAGTTTTGGAGTTTTAGGAAGTGAATATTTTAATAATTATTTGGTGATGATCTGGTTTATCTCTTCTTCAGTTTTAAATCCAAAACCAAATCTTCCAGCTTTCTTAACTCGTACTTCACTGCATCGACTTTCCTTCTAATCTCATTATCGCGGAAATCGAATTTGAGCAGCTCTCCATAAATCGCATCTACTTCATCTTTGATTTTGATGACCTGATCCACTTTGCCTTTCCCAGCCAAGAATACTGCCCTTCTGTTCAACTCACCAGGTAAATCTCCTAATCCTAATAAGAATAATTCTGCACTAACTTTTAAATCTATTAATTTGCCGGTCTTGACGAAATTATAATACAATAATGCTTCTACATATTCCTGGACGGCAATACGATAGCTGCCCTCAAAGATCATTTTCTGACTATGCTCAGCAATCTGATCCAGCTCTTTTTTTTCTGATTCGATCTCTTTGATCAATTTAGCAGCATTGTCTAGTTCATCTCGATGCACAGCATAGATGATCTGTTTGCTGAGCTTGAGAACATCCCTGCTTTTCTTGATCAGTTTTTCTCTTTCCTGATCATAATCCTGAATCTGTTTGACCAAAGTTGTAAAGTTAACCATTATAGAAAGTATAAACTATCTATTTATTTATAATGGTTTCTGTTGGGAATAAAACTAATGAAAGACATAAATAAAGCAGATTAATATTATGTCTTTCAAACTTTAGTTGAGGAAAATTAGTCTGCAAAATTATTGTCCTCAACTAAACTTCCGATAGATTTATATAGCAAGCGCTTTATTTTTATCTCATTCCTATTTTAGGAGGTGCTTAAAAAATGGAAGAAAGTACAAGACCCTTGGATGCATTGAACCATTCTAGAAATAAAACGGTAATGGTAGAATTGAAGAACGGCTATCGATATATCGGCAAATTAAATGCTTTCGATATTCATATTAATATTGTCCTTAATGATGCTGAGGAACATAAAGACAGTGAATTTAAAAGAAAATTAGGTACAGTCTTTATTCGCGGAGATACCATCACGGTAATTTCTCCATCTTAAAATTGATAATATTCTTGAGGAATTAAAAGATGAAAGGAACAGCCAGCCATGGAAGAAAAACCGGGAAGAAAACTCATATCTATTGCCGGCGCTGCGGTAAGCATGCTTACCATGCCAAGAAAAAGAGATGCGCTTCCTGCGGTTTCGGAGCTAGTCCTAGAATCCGAAAATATGCTTGGAATAAGAAGACATAAGATTTTTTAGTTCTTTTGATGCATCTCTTTAAGAGATAATAAATTTATATTACACAATCTATATCCTATAGTATTAGAAAACTTAAATACTACTTCATTTTTTTAACTATGATGGCAGATAGAAAACAAAAACCACTTAATCCCGGCCGGGAATGGGTTAATTTAGATACTGAAGATGAATCGCATTCGTTAAGATGGGGGTATGTAAAAGCAACAGTGATGGCTGGAGCAACTTCGGTCCAGAAATTAATGGCAGTAACTTATCTTTCCCAGTTTGAGGATCTGCAAGGAGAGTTTGCGGTAAAACCAGTATTCATTCCTGATTTTCAAGTAGGAATAGTGCCCTATAGTTCCGAGTTGTTGGTAATTTATAATGAACTTGCCCGGGCCTTAAATTCAGTGAGAGACGGCCAGAATCTTAGCCTTCAAATGGAAGATAATACTCAGGTAACCATTGATGCTTTTGTGCGAGGCGGGGCACAACTTTCTCGTTTATATTCAGAGAACCAAAGAAATTTAACTAGATTTCAAGAGAATGATAGAGATCTTTATACCCAGGTTGGAGAATGTGTTCAAAGGGATAGAACTCTGATTAAAAGTTTGGAATATTTGATTGACCCAATCATTGAAAGACTTAAAGAATAATTTACTGGGACGAAAATAAAATCATTTCATTCAAAAACTATTTCCCAACAAAATATTCCAGACAAAGGTCTTTAAAATCTTTGCTTTTAAAAGATTCACATTTGCTTTTATCGTTGGTTACTTTTATTACTTTTAATTTACAGGATTCTATTCCCAGAGGGGATTTAATCTCATTGCAAAGCTCAAAATTCTTAGTCTGGGCAGCGATCTTAAAGAAGCATTTATCTCTTCCTTCTGCATCCAAAAACTCGCATAATAATTGGTCATTGGTAGCGAAGGCAATCTCGATGAAACAATCTGCACGCTGTTGGTCATTCTTAATCAAAGAGCAATAGACGCTTTTATTATTGTTTACTGCGAGATGGAATTGGCAATTATCTTCCCAATACCTATCTTTAATTTCATTACAGATAGATTGGGTATTAGTTAACTCGGCGATCTGTTCCTGGCAATTAGCTTTGACTTTTTCAGTTACGATTAAATTGCAGACAGCAAGTTCTTTCTTGATCTTAGCTAATTCCACTACACAGGTATCCCGGGTTAGTTCGTTTTGGATCTTGCTGCATTTTCTCGCTTCCAGATAACAATTATCTTTAGCTGCATCTTTTAATTCCGCGCATCCGTTGTTATCGGTCTTAAATTTTTGAGTAAGATTGCAGGATGTAAGCAAAAACGATAAAATAATTAGGGTGGTTATTAATAGTTTAATTTTGGCCATTTTAGCTTATTTTGGACGATTTCCCTTTTAAGATTTATGGAAGTGGGATAGATATGTTTGAAACTATTATTAGTTTGTTAATTGTTTAAAGTTATTTTACCTCAAAATGAGGGTTAAAAAAAGATAGGTTTATAAACACAAATTTTATACTTATTTATATAAATTAAAAAAGAGGGATGATGCTTGAGGAATAAATTTATTTTATTTGGTTTGGTTTTCTTAGTTTTAATTATTATTTATTCTAGTGCAGTTTTGGCTGTAACACCCACTATTTCGTTTTTGGTTGTCACTCCAGGAGCAATTAGTAATATTAGTGCAGGGAGAATAGCTTCCATTGATGTTACTTTCAGCCAGAATGTTAATGTGGTAGGCGGACCGCCTAAATTAGAGCTTACCGTTGCTCTTAATACTCGAGCGAACGCAACCTATTCTCATGGTAGTGGTAGTCAATTCTTAACTTTTAATTATACTGTCCAAGCAGGAGATAATTTTAAACCGGTTAATACTAGCGGAAATGTTAATCCTGCACCTTTACAGTTGAATGGGGGAACGATCAAAAACGCTGGTCTTGAAAATGCTGACTTAGCTTTGCCTGGGCCATTTAATGATTTAGGTTCCCAACAAAATCCCCCCTTAATTTTTGATACTGCCCCCCCCAGTCCAACTTGGTTAACTCCCACTAATTCAGGTAATTTTACAAATTCTATCTACAATATCACTTTTAATGCCAGTATCTCTGAACTTAATTTTGTTTATGGTGTACGATTCAGTTTCGATAATGCTAGCGGAACTAACTTTAATGTTACTGCGGTCAATCGTTCCGGACACTGGTCAACCCAATATAATATATCTTCGTTGGCAGAAGGTACACATACAGTTACAGTAATCGCTAATGATTCTTCTGGCAACTGGAATAACACTCAGCTGATAACTTTTATTACTGATAATACCGCTCCCACTGCAACTTGGGTTACACCTACGAACGTGAGCAATTATACTCGAAGTTCATATAATATAACTTTCAATGCCAGTATCGCTGAGCTTAACTTTGCTCAGTCGGTATTATTTAGTTTCGATAATGCTAGCGGAACGAATTTTAATATTACTGCTGTAAATGGCTCTGGAAGATGGGCAGTACAATACAATGTTTCTTCGCTGGCAGAAGGCACACATATAGTAACAGTTATCGCTAACGATTCGGTAGGAAATTTAGTTAATACCCAGCAGATCAGTTTTATTGTAGATAATACCGCTCCCACTGCAACTTGGGTTACACCTACGAACGTGAGCAATTATACTCGAAGTTCATATAATATAACTTTTAATGCCAGTATCTCTGAACTTAATTTTGCTCAGTCGGTATTATTTAGTTTCGATA
>DATDTM010000028.1:0-36043 GCA_035290865.1 Candidatus Nanoarchaeia archaeon | reverse complement strand
AGTCTCGAAAAAGTCGCCTTGGCCTGTGCCTTCGCCTTTTTCTCGCTGTAGTATAAACCGAAAAAGTAGCTTAATCTTATCTTACGAAAAGCTTAGCTCAGGCACAATCTTGGCCTAGGCGGCGACTTTTTCTACAGAGCCGGTTTAAAATAAGTTTTAGGCGTAAGAAGCTCCGTTTGGTGTTCCCTAAACAATATTTTAATTTTTCTTTAAACCTACGAAAACAATCTTTATCTTTTTTGCGAGTAACTCTGGAGAATACTCCTTGAAAAGAAGTTTTATTCTTTCCTTAACTGGCTCCTCGCAGGCGGAATCTATTTGAAATATCCATTTACCGTCTTTTAATTCAACATCTGCAATTACTCTCGAAAAACTGAACCATTTCTTTTGATAGTGTATGAATACTTTGGTAAAATCCATCTCAGTATGCTCGCGGGTTTCATGATACACCCTATTCCCCCTCCAATGTCCCCCAGCAACCACTCCAATTTTTTGCCACCCATTTTTTCATCCCTCCATTTTTTATTTTGTTTTTATTTTGTTTGTTATGTCTTAGTAGTAACATAGCCACTATTTAAACACTTGTAGTAATAACTATTACGAAAAGCTACTAAAAGCCACTTCAGCCTCACCCCTTCCCAAAATAAAGAAAATTGTGCACCACAATGCAAAGATTTATAAAGAAATGTGCAACATCTTACTTTAAATGCAAGCAATAAGAGATGCTCTTCTTCTGCAAAAGAGGGAGCTGGAAACAAGGCTGAAAGAGGATTATGTAGAAAGGCAAGGGGACTTAAAATTAAGCCAGCCCATCATCAAAGTAATCATCGGGCCGAGAAGAGCAGGTAAATCTTTTTTTGCTCTCCACTTTTTAAGGAAAACTGGTAATTTTGGCTACGTTAATTTTGATGACGAAAAGCTGATCGCTATAACCAATTACGATGAAATCATCACTTCTTTAAACTCGCTGTATGACAACCCAAAAGAAATTCTTTTCGATGAGATTCAGAACTTGGAAAAATGGGAAATATTTGTAAATCGGCTACAAAGACAGGGCTTTAATTTGGTTCTTACTGGAAGCAATTCTCATCTCTTAAGCAAAGAGTTAGCTACGCATCTAACCGGAAGGCATCTTTTGGTATTAATTCTGCCTTTCTCATTTAAAGAATACCTGAGTTTGGATAAAAGAGAGCATACCTCTACAGAGATCAGAGAAAAGTTATCTCGGTACTTAATCGAAGGGGGATATCCAGAGCCATTAGTTAAGAATCTGGATAGGCATGAATATATCTCCACCCTCTTTAATGCCATAGTCTACAAAGACATTGTTAAAAGATACAAAATAAGGAATCCTTCTGAAATAGAGAACCTTGCATTCTATCTTATATCTAATGTTGCTCAAGAATACTCTTATCGCTCTCTAACGAAGAATTGCGGGGTAAAAAGCTCCCATACTACTGAAAAATATTTGGGCTATCTGGAAGAAGCATTTATTTTCTTCACCATTAATAGATTTGATTATAAAGTCAAAGAACAATTGTCCTCTAATAAAAAAGCGTATTGCATGGACAATGGTTTCATACAAGCTAAAGCCTTTAAAGTCAGCCCGGACTGGGGAAAACTTTACGAGAACTTAGTGGCCATAAAGCTGAAGAAAGAAGAATTGCAGAACCATTTTCAGGTTTATTATTGGAAAAACCAACAGCAAGAAGAGGTTGATTTTGTGGTAAAAGAAGGCACGAAGATTAGGCAGTTGATTCAGGTTTGCTTTAGCTTTAAAAATTTAGAAACCCAGAATAGGGAAATCCGAGCTTTAGTTAAAGCCAGCCAGGAATTAAAATGCGCTAATGCAATAGTAATTACTGAGAACTTGGAAAGAGAAGAAGAGGTAGAATGGTTTGGGGATAAAGTTAATATAAAGTTCATTCCGTTGTGGAAATGGCTGCTTGAAGAGAATTAAGCATGGAAATTAAAGAGATATTACTGGGATTAGGAATGACTCATAACGAAGTCGAAGTATACCTAACCCTATTAAAGTCAGGCTCCCTCTCTGTAAATGACATCGGAGAGAAATCCGGCCTGCACCGCCAAGTATGCTATGATGCTTTAGAACGCTTATTGGAAAAGGGCTTTGTTTCTTATGTCATTCAAAACAGCAAGAAATATTTCCAAGCTCTAAATCCACAGAGATTATTAGACCATCTTGAACAGAAGAAAGAAGCAGTACAGCAGATTCTGCCCGAATTGCTCAAATTCACTACTTTTCCACATGAAGAGACGACCATAGAAGTGATAAAAGGGAAAAACGTAATAAGAACCATTCTCCAAGACGTAATTAACACTTTGAAAGAGAACAAAGGAGAACTATTAATGCTAGGAGTGGAAGAAAGCAAGTTTCTGGAAGAGGACAAGATTGCTATTCAGCAGTACCAGAGAGATTTAAAGCGGTTCAATCTGAAAGAAAAGCTTTTGGCCAGTTCTAAAGCAAAAACCTATTTTGAGGGAGAGCAGTCTGAATACCGACTGATAGATGCTCAGTATTTTAATCCTAACCCATTATACATCTACGGAAACAAAGTGGTGCAGATTATCTGGGGCGCTCCCACGCATGCAGTAATCATTAACAGCAAAGAGATTTATGACCTCCATAAGAAGCATTTCCAGATGTTGTGGGAGAGGGCGAAGAAGTTGAGAATAAACTAATTCTCCAAGAGCCACTTCCAAACTGGCTTAACAATTATGGTTGCTCCATTCTGCTTAATCTTCTGCTCCTGATCAAAAGTAAGAATCATTCCTGTTTTAAGATTGAATTTTTCTAAAGCTTCCAGCAGGCCGTTAATTTCCCGGTCACGATCTTCTTCATTTAACATATAACACACTTGAATCGCATCCGTAATCTTTGTTCTTTCTTTAATTATAAAATCACATTCTTTTTTCCCGGAATGATAATAAACCTCCGGACATCTTCTTTTCAATTCAATAAAAACCAGATTTTCCAGCAATTTTCCTTTATCGTCGGAGAACCTAAATCCGGCTTTAGTGATGAATCCGTTATCCACACAATAGGCTTTGCGCGGGCTTTGCACCTGTTTTCGAAGCGAATAATCAAACCGATTAATAAAAAAGAAAAAGAAAGCTTTTTCAAAAGTATCCAAAATAGCTTTAGTTGTTAATACATTAGTTATTCCAACTGTTCCCGAAACTGATCTTAAGCTTGATTCTTTGGAAATATTAGCCAACAAAAAATTAGAGATTTCTTTAATGGGCTTTTCTAAACGATAATTGAACCTCTTAATAATGTCCCGGTAAACAATATTCTCATACAATTCCAATAAGATTCTTTCATCCTCCATGATTGCTTTGGGTATGCCCCCTGATTCCAAGTAACTAGAAAATGCAGCTCTGATTTTAGACTGAACTTTTAAGTCAACTTGGGCATTATCTAATGATATTTCCTTAGCTTTTAGAAATTCTCTAAAACTAAACGGATATAAGCTTACATTTATACTCCTCCCAGTTAAAACCGTGGAGATTTCTTTGCTTAACAGCTTGGAGTTAGAGCCAGTGATAATAATCGGATGTTTACTCCTGATGCGATCAATCCATTTTTCCCAATTGTTAACTTCCTGAATCTCATCAATTAAAAGATAACATTTCCGGTGATAATTTTGCTCTTCCAGAAAATCAAGAACCTTTTGAAAATCATCTGAAGTAAAGCTAATTAGCCTTTCATCGTTGAAATTAACATAAAGAAAATCTTTTTCCCCTAATTTCAGCTCTTGGGTCAGAATCTTAAGAAGTGTGGATTTACCCGATCTTCTGACTCCGGTAATAACTACGGGCAGTTTTAGGGGGAGAAAAGAGATAATTTTTGGGGTGAGTTCTCGGGGGATAATCTTCAACTTTTCATCTGCAAAGTCTTTCTGCTGTTCAAACAACACGTAATAGATTTTATCTCGGTCCATTTTTTTTCCTTCTTAAGCTTTTTTTGAATTCTTTATCTAAATCTGCTACTTCATTAAGAATAATTCTGCGGAGCCAGGTCCATTCATATTCTCTAAGCATCTTACCACTATATTTATTGTAATACTTTTTATTAAGAATTTTTGGGGCATCATCTATTCTCATTAGTCTTCCTTTCCAGAACACCAAAAGGTAAATATTGCCATTATGGAATTCCATAGGGGTAGTCCAGCCACCATAACGGTTATTCTCTCCAGAAGGGTGTAGCTTGCTAAGAGTTTCAAGAGCCTCTTTGGACATCTGATCTAATGGTAATCCGAGATCATTGTGCTTTAGGTAAAATGTGGTAGTTCCCATAGATGTAGTGGTTAAAGCACGCTTATATTTAAACCTTTCGAAGTGTTACAAAAACTGCAGCACTTTTAGCATAAAGTGTTACAAAAATTGTTACACTTCTGAACTATTGTTTTGCTGTGGCTCAACCGTGCATGGTTCTTGCGGACTTGCCGCTAAATCTGGTAGACTCATGACACAGAAATTGAGAAAAATAAAAAATCCCAATCGCAGCAAGCTGCGGGGTATTCAATGAGTTGGGATTTTTTAATCTTAACCGGGTAATCTATTATCATAGCAAGCTATGGGGTATTAGACCCAGTTAAGAAATAAACGCTAAAAAACACTGTTCTACTGATGACAAATCATCTGTAACGAAAACTTGCCTGCTCGTGCCTAGGGTCACACTACGTTCTCAAGTTCTCTGACGAGAACTATCCACGGGTTAAAGCCCGTGGCTTTACGACACTCGCTTACATTGGCAAGTCCCTGAAAAATTGAAAATTTTTGGGGCACAGAAAATCTTTGATTTTCTTGTGTTTCGGAACAGAAATTTAGCGCCCTAAAGGGCGGGGCTTTATACCCTGCTAAATTTCTGTAAAATACTACTCTAAAACTGAAAAATCACGAAAAACAACTTAGAAAACGCTAACGGCCAAAGTTGGGATTTAATGTTTTCCATCCCTGCAAGTGACTGTGCTATCAATCAACAGCTTTCCCGTATGTGCATAGCACCTTCGAAGTTATCGTCGTGAGTACAGTTGGAGCTATTTCCCCGTAGGGGGCATCCTCCAATATCGGGGCTGATTATTTTGAATTCGGAGCTGTTCTCGGATAATTTATGTGCACATCCTAACCCGGACAAAGAAGAAACATTTATATAGTAAACGCACCCAATATCAGTAAAATAAACCCGGTTTAAGTTTAGCCTATGCGTTTACTATTACGAGACCTTCGTAGGTCGAGTCTAAACCAAATAAGATTAACTTTAATCTTACATAATAATAGTAATATCCTAAAAAGTGGTGATAATCATGGCTGAAGATGAATATGAGATTCTACCCCATCAATTATTAGCAGACCTAAAAGATGATGTAGAAGCTTTAAAGAAAAAATTAACCCAACCGGATACGAAAGTAAATGAGCTTATTCTAGAAATTGAGAGCATGAAAGATTCTATCCACGAACTCAATTCTATTTTCCAGAAAGCGATCCAGGAAACTAAAGAAGAGGATCCAGCCAGAACCTTAAAATTATTACAGGATAAAGTTGGAACAGTCTTATCTCAAAACGAAGTCATTGCTAAAGGTATGGTGGCAATTTCTGATAAATTAGAGGATTGGATGAGAAAGCAGGGAATGGCTGGCCCAGCTAGACCGGCGATGGCTCCTGCGCCCAGTACAGCACCGATGTCTTTTAGCGGACCGAACATGACTACTCCCCAGATGAGCATGGCTCCGCCCACGCCCATGGCCGGACCAAGATTTGCTCCTAGACCGGAGATGAATTTTTCCAATCCTAACTCAGACTTAGATTTTCCGCCACCTCCACCAAGCTTAAGCGGGAAGAAAAGAGCCAGCGGATTATTCTAAAGATGGTCTCATTAAATACCCAGATCTTATTTTCTAATTTAACTAGAGAATACCAAAAAGAGCATAGCAGTTTCTCAAAAATAGAAATCGTTAATAAAATCAACGAAATTAAATATTTGTCTGCCCAGAAAAATGTGCCCAGGCTGACTTTAAGAAAAGAAATTCTGCATCTGGAAAACAAATTAGCGGAAGTTTTGGAATTAGAAAAATCCCAGAAAGAAAATAAGAAGAGGGAATCGACTAAAGTTCAATTGCTTAAAAAACAGATTGCCCAGCTACGCAGTAAGTTAGCTACCTGTCAGGATAAAGAGATGGAAAAGAAAGTGGAAAGATTATCCCATCTCTTAGGAGATTTCTTAGCTAAAAAAGGCTCGAAAGAAGAGATCGAGTTAAGCAGTAAAGTTTTAGGAGAGTTGAAAGTTAAAGATGGTGCTAGACTGAAGTCTTTAATGGCCAATAATACTGAAAAAGAAAAGGTTAAATCTTTAAAATTGAAGCTGGAAGAAATCAAAGATAAGCTTGCTTTGCAGCCGAATCAAGGATTAGAGCAGAAAGCGAATTTGATTGAAGAGAACTTAAAAAAATATGCCCAGAAATATCCGGAATTGTTTGAAGAGAAAATTTATACCGGTGAAATTAAACATACTTTAATTTTTGGCCCGCCTGTAGTTATGGAAAAGAAAGAGGAAGATGATGCTGAGCTAGAGAAAGAATTGCCCCTGCCTCCTCCTCCGAGAAGATTTGTTTAAAAATATTTCCGTTATCTTTAAATAGAAAAGCCTGATTTTCTAGGATGAAAGCCCCTGTGGCCTAGTGGTATGGCGTTACCTTGGTACATTTCGTTGTGGAAAGGTTCGGAACGAAGTGACAGAAAGGTAAAGGTCGCGAGTTCAAAGGCAAGCGAACTTTGATTAGTTGCTTGGAGAAAGTCTCGCCAGGGGCTTATTATAACGGCGAACATAAATAATTATACAAAATATTTTATGTTCGCCGAATATAGTGGCGGCTAATGGATACTTAACTATTATATCCGCCACTATACTTTCCCACTAAAGAAATTCTTATATAGACCTCTTTAAAATAAATAATTATGCTGGAAGAAATATCTAAATACTTAAGAAAGAATATCTCTAACTTCCCTCAGGAAGACAAGATTATCTTTAATAATCAGTTAATTGAAATTAATAAAAATAATTTTCAGCCTATCGAAGAGCGGAGAGAGGTTAAAAGAATCGCTTTTGTGGATGGAGGCCAAGCAGAGATCATCTCTGCAGGGAATTTCTGTTTAAGCTTTATGCGCATTTTTGGGCAGGTTTTTCTGGGTGAAAAAAGAGCGGAATCCTATAAAAAAGAATTTTATCTGCTGACTACGGCGAAATATCTTGAAAACGATTTATGGTATGAAAGCAAGATATTTGGAGATAAATTAATTGAAGAGAAAGATTTATTGATTTCTTCTAACGATTCCAGCATTAGGACTGGGCTGGAGAGAGCACCAATCAGCAGAATAAGCAGTATGGCCAGAAGATTGGCGGAATTAAGTTTAGCTGCCGAGATTAAAGCTGATTTTATCGTATTGGATGGTACTTTGGAGCCAACTTTCAGTAAGGAAGAGAAATATCTGGCTAAGTTAAATGAGAATACCTCTGCTTTAGCTAAATCCTGTTCCCTTTTTACGGTTTCGGGTAATTCGCCGATAATCTTATTGAATAAAATTGGTTTAGAGGGATGCTGGGGCTATTTCCTGGAAGGGAAAACTCATCTGGTGAAATTAAATGATAAAGCCAAGCACGTGTTTAGGTTTGAAGGCAATCCGAAAATTCTTCCTTACTTAATCCAGAATAGTAAAGATGCTTTATTTTTAGGTTATCCTTACGGCTTAATCTTTGCAGATAAGATGGCCCGGGTAAGTAATGAAGAGAAGAAATCTCTGCAGATTAATTTCTTATTCAGAAAAGAGAATAAAGAGATTGTGGAATATTTAACTACCTCTAATGCTCATGAGATACTGGATAGGATGGGATAAATATAGTTAAGATCAATTGGAGAAAAGAACCAAAAAAAAGAAGAAAATCTTGCCCGGTACTAGAATTCTATTACAGGGGTGGTGTAAGAGAAACTGTGTTTGGGCAAGATTTTGAATGTAAGTTTGGCCTATAGGAACTGCCTCTGGTTACAACCTACAACTTAGCAAACTGTAGCCAGTTAGCTGTTCCATCTATACCTCTTTTTCCCTTAAACAAGCTCGATTCCTAGTTCTCTACTTAGGGTCCTGGCTCTCTGCTCAGTTTTCTTATGGTCAACTTTGCCTAAGATCCAAGGTGAATTTACCCCAGTAATGATGGTCATTACGGTCAATTTACCTTTCATCTTCTCATCAACCCTAGCTCCCCAGATAACATTAGCATCGTCATCCAAAGATTCAGTTACTAGCTCGCCGATTCTGCTGACATCGTCCAAGGTCATGTCTGGTCCGCCAGTCACGTGGATTAAAGCTCCAGTTGCGCCTTCATAATTTATCTCCAATAATGGATTACTTAAAGCGCCTTTAACTGCTTCTTCTACCCGATTATTAGTGTCTGAACTTCCCACTCCAATTGCAGCTACTCCGCCATTGGACATAATTGCCTTAACGTCCGCATAATCCAGGTTGACTAAGCTAGGTACAGCGATAGTTTCAACAATACCTTTGATCATAGTTGAAATGAGCTCGTTTGCTACTGCGAAAGCTTGCTGAATGGGTAAATTACCAGCGATTTGAACCAGCCTATTGTTATCAATAACAATTACAGTATCACAGACTTGTCTTAATTGCTGTAGGCCAAACTCAGCTTTATCACATCTTGCTCTTTCAATGTTGAAAGGCATGGTTACAGTTCCGATGACGATTGCTCCCGTATCTTTAGCTACTTGAGCTACTACTGGGGATGCTCCTGTTCCAGTTCCGCCGCCCATTCCTGCACAAACGAAAACCATATCCGAGGTTTTCAAAGCTTCTTTCACTTCGCTCATAGACTCCTGAGCTGCTTCTGCGCCTTTGTTAGGGAAGCCACCGCATCCTAATCCGCGGGTACAATCTTTACCAATCAAAAACTTGCGATCTGCACCGGTTATTCCCAAGTGCTGGTGATCAGTATTGGTTGCAATAATTTCTGCTCCTTTTATTCCTTTTTTGTATAGCCAGCCAACCATGTTGTTGCCAGCTCCGCCCACGCCAATCACTTTAATGTTGGCTTGGTTCATACTCTCAAAATCGTTCTCTGGGCTATGGCTCAGAGCATTCTCCACGATAAAATCCATTTTACACCACCTCAATTTTTTTTCTTTTTTCCAACGACCTTTCCTGTGTGCTGGAAAATATATCTCCGAGCACACAAAAGATTATATAGTTGTTGAATATTACATTCTCTAAGAAGTTAACCGAAACCAACAAACAAACTTAAACCTAATTAAAACCGAAAGAACAACCAACTTTCGAATACAACCAACCGAAGCGTAGATTTGAGAGGTAACCAGCCTCTAAAATCATAATTTTTTAATATTTCTAGTAAGATATATTTAGTATTTAAAGTTTTCTATTCTCGAGAATATAAGATTTCTCGATTTGAGCTCAAAAGTTTTTTAGAAAAATTAATCTTTAATGATTTTTTTATTAAAATTTTTCTTAATCGCAAATAAATGAGATTATATCTTATTTACGATTAAAAAACTAAAATTTTTCTTTAATTTTTTCTTTAACAGTTTTCGCTAATTCTTTCACTGATTCCTGGGCAGATTGAGCTTTTCGAGCTAAAATAGTTGCAGTATCATTACAATATTTAGCTGGATCTCTCATTCTTCTTCTCCATCCTCCGAAATAAACTAAAGTTTCTAAAGGGTATTTAGGCGGTTTAGAAGGAATTTCTTTAGCATAACCTATGGCAATGACAGCTTGAGGCCTGACCTCTTCAGGAATTTTAAAGAGAGTTTTAAGCGCTTCTTCATCAAAGCCGCCCACCCAGCGGGATCCTAATCCTAAAGATTGCGCTTCTAATAACATATTTTGAATAGCAGCAGCACAATTCTGGACAGTGTAAAGCCGTTCCCCTCTCAACCCATAATATCTTTCTGCTTTTTCCGGCTCAGCACAAACTATAATTAATACTCCGGCATTAACTATTTCATATTGTTCATAGGCTGCCTCAGCTACTTTCTGCTTTAAATCCGGATCCATGACCACGATGAATTTCCAGTTCTGAACATTTCCACAGCTAGGGGCATGTCTGGCGGCATCAATAATATTAGAAGTTTTTTCCCAAGAAACAAATTTAGGCAGAAATTCTTTAATGTTTCTTCTACTGATGATTAAATCCAGGATATCACCCATTTTGGAGAAGAGAATATGTTAGGATATAAATAGTTAATGTTTTCAATATTGGAAACAGTTTTCAAAAAAGAAAAGAATATAAATCCTAAAGAATTCTTTTTGATTTAAGATGGAGAAAAAAGAGGTTCTGGCGCAGTTAGTGGATGCTAAAAAAGCGGCGATTTTGAAAATTTTACTTAATTCTGAGGAAGAGATCTGCTTGAAAGAAATTGCTACCAAGAGTAAAGTTTCTTTGGCTTCAACTTTCCGTATCCTTCAAGAGCTGGTCCAAGCGAAGATTCTAGAACGGAAGGAATGGAAAAATAGTAAGACTTACCGTTGCCTGGAGAACAGCGAATTTCTGCGGGAGTTGTTCTATGAAGAGTTTGATGGCTTAGGAGAGTTTGCTAAAGCGTTAGGGGCTTTGGGCGGGGTTCAGAGTTTGATATTGCATGGAAGCAAAAAGAAAGATAAAGCCAGCGTAATCTTAATCGGGGATAGTTTAGATAACGCTAGAATCGAAGGGATTTGCAATGAAATTCGGCAGAAAGGGTTTGAGATCAATTTCATGACCCTAACCCAGAACCAATACGAGCAGATGTCGAAGATGGGATTGTATGCGGGAGAGAAGAAGGTGATAAAGTAGGTTAGCACTTTGACAGATCCTCACCAAAATGAAATAATAGAAGTGATCTAACTAGGGTGATATAATAAACATAGCTTAAAAAAAATTAAAACTTCTCTACCCTTGCAGGTTAAACCCTTTCTTGAAAGAAGTTACGATCTTTCCATCCGGGTCGTAAAGGTTAATGACTAAAACCACATCAGCCAGATCACCAGCAGTAACTTTACTATAAGAGAACCCGCCCTCAACATTAGCAGTAGAGCTTACTGCGGTTTTAGATTTAAGTTTCCTGGAACTGGGTGGAATAGGAGCTTTTTTCTCTAAATCTTCATAGCCCTCTACCAATAGACCCATATGATTCACCTTAACTGTACCTTCCTCGTTATTCTTAATGGTATACTTTAATTTGGTAATCTTACCCCAACTGCCTTTCCAATCGAAGCTAACATCGGTAATAGCTAAGGCTACTTTACTATAAGTGGTTAGAATTGGCTCGTCATCTGGCTCGTCATCTACTGTTTCAGTAGTGGTATCAGCAATAGTATTAGATGTTTCTGTAGCTGCTTCTTCGCTGGTAGTTTCTTCTGCAGCTGAAGTTTCCTCTTCCGTATCAGTAGTTGAAGCGCCGGTTAGGCTAGAATCCCCTGCTTCTGAACTTTCGTCTGAACCAGAAAATAAGCTGGTAAGAAATCCTGAAATGGATGAAACTGCAGGTTCTTTAGCGGCTTTAGGGGCAGCGGTTTCAGTAACTTTCAGTTCGGCAGTGCTAGGAGCTGCTTTTTCAATAGTAATAGTAGCTGCACCATTACTGCTGCCATCAGCAGTATATCTCCCCAAAAGGAAGACCATCACAAAAAGAAGCACAAATATTCCTCCTCGAACTAACTTCCGGGGACTGATTCTAATGGTAACTTCTTTATCTAAAACATGATTTTTAGTCTGTTCTTTTGCCCATCGTGAATGTTCATCTGCCATTTTGCTTATTCCTCGTTTAGTTTATTTTTAAACTTTTCTGTTGTAATTATTTAGTTGCGATTAGATGATGAATAAAATGATGGAAATCATCACTAAGAGTAACCCTCCTCCGAAACTGCAATAAGAGATCTGCTCTCCTAAAGTGAGATTTTTGAAATTCTGTAGTTTTTTTAAGAGGAAGGTTAAAAAGAGATTAAATTGAATATTAATAGAATTAATCTTCTGATTCAATTGATTCTGAAATGATTTTATATCCATTAAAGAAGAAAGAATAAAATTAGAATATAAAAACTTATTGATTTTCCGCGGGTGCAGGAGCTTCTGTTTTAGCTTCTCCTAAAGGAGCAGAACCCTCTTTAAGCACTTTCAGATTGACCTGATGGATGATTTTGGTAATCATTTCGCCACAGACGGTTTTCTTTTTGACTAAACCGGGACGTTTATTCTTATTGCGGTCTAATCCGGAATAACCTACACTTCTGCCTCTCAAAACTACAACTTTTCTGGGCGCTTGGATCCCTTTGCGCATAGGAAAACCGCATTTATCTGATCCGCCGGTGATTAAGAATTCATAGCCCTCTAGGCCCAACAAATTGCCGGAAATATTCTCTCCAATCCTTCTTTTCAAGAGATTATCAGCTTCCGGACTTTTAATCTCTTTTTGGTAAGACTTGCCGTCTTTTGCTCCCACTACGATTTTAAATTCAGTCATTTTTTGGTCCTCCCAAGGCTAAAGAACCTATCGGTTCAGGCTTAAGTAAAGCTGCCTCAGCTTGATTTAAAGGTTAAAATTAGGGTTATTTATAAAATGTACTTAAGAAAAGTTTATTGTTCAGCTTCTAGTTTTACTCTTCCACTTTAGGGGCAGTTGCTTCCAATTCAGCAAATTCTTTAGACAACTTAATATGTTCTTCTTTTAATCTGCCTAATTCCAGCTTTTTGAACTCATTGATCTGCTTTCTGCTGTCATCCCATTCCAAAGGTTTTATTCTTCGTTCTAGGTTAAATAATAATTCTCTTAACTCTAAGATACGTTCTTTGGACATGATTAAAACTATAGAAGAGAGTAAATATATAAACGTTTGGTAAGAAAAGGATTATTTCTTATTTAGGGCTTTTTGGGGGGCATTTCTTAGGTTAAGTAAAGTCTAATTTTGTTTAAGAACAAACTGTAAAACTGATCTGAGCATTAATTCAAAGTGGTCTGATTGAGAATATCGATGATCTGCACCGGAAATAATTTTTAAAGTACAATTTTTTATTAGGGGAGCAATCTTTTTACTTTGTTCTACTGGCACAATATCATCTTTATCTCCGTGGACAATTAAAGTGGGTATTTTAATTTTTGAAGCTATTTTGTAGCCGTCATTATTATTATAATCTTCAAAAAAAGTATAATTTAATCTCAATTTTTGGCTTTTTCCGGTAACATAATACGTAAATCCATTTGATTTCCAATCTTTTAATTCTTTTTCAGTCTTAACTTGAAGATCTCTCTCCAGGAAATTAGAAACCGGTGACTTCAGGACTAATAAATATAAATCTTTACTCCTAGAAGCAGCCATAATACTGACCATTCCTCCAAAGCTGGAACCGAAAAGACCTATTTTAGAATAACCCTGCTCTTTTAGGTAGTGAATTGCTTGGAGAGCATCATCGACCCCTTCAGAGATGGTAATATCTTCAAATTTACCTTCGCTTTCCCCATGACCGAAAAAGTCAAAGCGAAAGGTGGAAATATTATTTTGGTTTAGCACTTGTTCAAGTTTAATAATACTATAGCTCTCTTTACTGGTGGCAAAACCATGACAGAGGATAAAAAGGGGTTTTTCTTTAGATTCTTTGGGATTAGATAATATCCCGCATAATCTATCCCCCTTGCTATTCTTAAAGAAAACTTTTTTTTCCATCTAATAAAGAATAGAAAGTGAGTTTATATTCTTTTCTCATTCCGAAAGATAAATATTGAATTCTCTATTTTCAGCGCCATGAATTATTATTAATAGTCTGAATCATGACCTCTAAAAATGTTCTTAGAAATAATCTTAGCTTTAATTTTAGGAGTAGGAACGGGAATCATCACCGGCTTAGTTCCAGGCATTCATATCAACCTGGTTTCTGTAACTGCAGTCTCGCTCGCCCCTCTATTATTATCTTTGGTCTCTCCCCTAGCCATAGGAGTATATCTGATCAGCTTAGCTATCACCCATACTTTCCTAGACGCCCTGCCGAGCATTTATTTAGGGGCGCCAGATGAAGCCCAAGCTTTAAACGCCCTACCCGGACATAGATTATTAATGCGCGGAGAGGGGCATAATGCTATTGCCTATACGGTCATCGGAGCTTTAGGTGCCCTATTATTGAGTATCATTCTCTTTCCCGGATTTATTTATAGCATGAAAATCATTGATCCTTACATCAAAGGTATCATGGGCTATCTCTTAGCCTTAATCATGATTTATATGATTGCCAGAGAGAAGAAAAAATGGCTGAAAAGCTTAACTTTATTCTTTCTTGCCGGGGTGTTGGGATTAATTGTCTTTAATATTCCGACTTTAAACCAGCCATTACTGCCTTTACTTTCGGGAATGTTCGGATTTTCGCTTTTATTATTAAGCCTGAACCAGAATTCTAAAATTCCTAAACAAAATGAGGACAAACCTCTAACTCTCTCTAAGAAAAACCTAATTAAATCTGTCTCTGCTGCTTCAGGAATGGGTTTTATTGCTGCTTTCCTTCCCGGATTCGGAAGCAGTCAGGCAGCGATAGTAGCTACGAATATTGTGGGAGATATCGGCGATGAGGGTTTTTTGACTTTAGTGGGAGGAATTAATACCGCTAATATGATCATTTCTATTGCTACCATCTATATCTTAGATAAAGCCAGAAACGGAGCGATTGTAGCCATAAACCAGGTTGTAGGCAAGATCGGATTTCAGGAAATGCTCTTGTTTATCGGCGTGGGTTTAGTTGCCGGGGGAACGGGAGCAATCTTGACTTTAAGAATCTCGAAAGTATTTTCCAGATGGATTGTAAAAGTGAATTATACCAAACTGATCATGGTGGTATTAGGGTTTGTTACTTTATTGGCTTTTTTCTTCGACGGATTTTTAGGTTTGACTATCTTAGCGGTTTCCACCGCGATAGGAATCATGGCCAGTGTCTGGGGCGTGGGAAAGAACCATCTGATGGGCTGTCTGATCCTGCCGGTGATCTTGTATTTTGTGATTTGAAAAGAGATAATTTCTGTTATTGAAAAAAAGTCAAACTCCTAAAAATACGTCCGATAAACATAATTGCCCAGCCATCCGAGCAAAATCAAAAAGATAAAAAAGAAAATTACTTCCAAAATCTGCCAGAGAAGAATTAATTGCCCATCTTTTTTCCAGCGGATTTTGTAAACTTTAAGCGTTCCGGGAATACCTCGAGGAGCGAAATCATCTACAAATAGGTAGGACACTTCGTTCTTGTTCATTATTTTATACACGGTTTCGGTGAAGTAAATTTCTCCGGAGGGAATAATCTCCTCTAATCTAGCGGTGAGATTAACTGCCTCGCCATAGATGTCTTTATCTCTGAGGACCACCTCGCCATGATGAATACCTATACGAATATTCAGCGGATGCTCGGGTTTGTTTTTTTGATTGTAGCTTTTGAAAGTATTCTGCAATTCTATTCCGCAAAGAAGGGCATCGGTAACATTCCTAAAAGTAACTAAGAAAGCATCTCCTATTTTTTTAATTACGGTTCCAGAATATTTTTGAAATACAGGCAAAGCTAAATTATCAAATATTTCCTGCAGATAATTTAGTTGTTCTCTGCTAAGATGAACTGTAGCAGAGGTATAGCCGACAATATCAATAAACATGATGGTTCTAGTTTCGGATTTTAGGGAAAGAGATTCAGGCATACTTAAAGAGTAAAAAGAAAGAGTTTTTTATAAATTGTGGTGGTGAAAAATGAGGATAAGAGAATCAGATCTCTTTCTTTAACTCTTCCGCTAACAATCCGCTGATATCAATCTTATTGGAAGGATGCTCAATACAGTTAGTAGTAATAACCTTATTCACTCCTGCTTTAGTTAATTTCTTAATCGCCTCCTCTACAAATAGGCCGTGCACGCCAATAGCAGAGATAGTCTTTGCGCCCATCTTTCGAGCTTGTTTAGCGGCCTCGGCAATAGTATGGCCAGTAGAAATAATATCATCAACTATGATTACGTCTTTGCCTTTAATCGGAACTGGTTTGATCATCTTCTCCTCAACGTGCCGGGAGCTGAAACGAGTTTTTCTGAGTACAGTCGCTTCCACTTTGATCTGTTTAGCGATACTCTCTGCCCATTGGTAAGATTCCCCATCCGGTCCGATGATCATTTCATTGCGAAAATGCTTTTGGATATATTCTGCGATTAAATTATTAGCAGTAAGTTTAGTCGTAGGAATGGTAAAAATATCTTTTAAAGATTTATAGCGGTGCAGATGGGGATCAAAAGTGATCAATTTATCTACAGATTGATTTAAGAGCTTAGCCATGATTCTGCTGGAGATGCATTCTCCGGGATTAAAGCGCTTATCCTGGCGCATATAGCCTAGATAGGGAGCTACCAGAATAACTTTTTTCGCACCTAGATCTTTAGCTGTTTCTGCCGCGAATATTATATCAAACAAGCTCATGTCCGGATGGGGCTGGAAGGATTGGATCAGGACTAATTTCTTTCCTTTCAATTCTGTATTGAACCTCAAGTAGAGCTCTCCATCTGGAAAAGCAGCGATGGTAGTAGGAGAATATTTAACTTTCAATCTCTTAGCGATGGTTTTAGCTAAAGATTCAGAATTGCCTAAGCAAGTGATAATCATCTCATTTACCTCTTTTAAGCTTAAGTAAAGTTCTGAGGTTTATAAAATTTTGTTTTGAAACCAGATAGAGCTTAGGGAGGGTATTAACCTGGGCGGCAGCTGTTTTTATGGAAGCGAAACCAGCGAAATCTTTATAAACAGCCGGTTTATTTTTAGGGGATATAATGAAAAGAAGTTCAAGACGCTGGAAAAAGAAAGGGCAGATGCGCTGGAAGTGGCAGCGTAAGAAGATCAAGAAGGCCAAAAGAAAAAGGAAAATCCAGGCTAGTTAGGTGATTCTATTATTAGTACTATTTATTTAAATGTGGTTAGAGATAATTTAGGGGTTTGAAATAAATCAGTCAAAATCCAGAGTTAATTTTATATATATATACCCTCTTTCTTAGTCTTATGGCAAAACCAATCCGAGCGACCCCCACCTTAAGAGGGGAAGAAGCACGTAGATTTATGAGGGAAGTCTTAGAAGAACAGAAAAATCCTTCTAAAGCGAGAATTGAGCTTTTACGTGAAGCTGCTCGAGTTAGATTTAATTTCCCCCAATAAGTTTTAAATCTAAGTACATTGGCGTTGTTCCTTTCACCCTTTCTTTTAAAGTCTTAAAACCCATTTTCTTATAGAAATGAATAGAGTCTAATCTTTTATCTGAATTTCTTTTTGCATCTAAAGTAATAAACCTGCAACCAGCTTTATTTTGATTAATTCCATTGGCGATCTGAATAGCAGATAAGATCATTGATCTTCCGAAGCCTCTCCGCAGAAAATTATTATCAACACAAAGTCTCCCGATCTTTAAGGCAGGTAATGATTTGTAATGAATTCCTTTTTCTTTGAAAAATTCTTTTAAGTCACCTTCAAGGTTGATCTTATCATTGAGTAAAGTAATATAAGAAACTAATTTATTCTCATAAAACCATAAGAAAGTAACTGACAATCTTTGTTTCTGGTTCTCGAGCGCATCTTCTCTAAGAAAATCAACCAACTCTTTTTCATACGATTGGAAAGAGTCAGTTTTATGGATTCCATCAATTATTTCAATCTTAATCTCTTCTGATTTTATTGGCTGTTGTTGCTCTTCCATTTCTTTCTTTTTTTGATTAGAGACCTTACTCACTTAAAAATATTCCTCTCCATGAACAAATAAGGTAACACCAACCTATTTAGTCTAGAGATAATTCTCTTACTAATTCCTCTGCTCTAAACTTATCCATTTCCTTAATCGCTTGAAGATATTTCTTCCCTTGGATTAGGCTTTCTGGGCAATCAGAACTACAGGGGAAATGGGATAAAATTACTAAATCCTGCTCGCGCTGGGTTAAATTAGTGAAAAGATTGGTGGGTTTTAATTGCAGATTGCTATTTTTAGGGCTGAAATTATTACAAAAAAAATCTACACAGCAGGGAGGATAGCCCAGCAATAAGCCTAAATCTTTCTGATTATGCACTAATTCATGATAGGAAGCCAGCCAGGCTTTCTCTTCATCTTTAGAGAAATAGACAAAAAACATTCCCGGATGAGAATCCTGTTCGGGAATTCTGAGGCCTTGGTTAGAATAAATACTATGCTCATCACCTCCGTCTCCAAGGGTAACTTTAAACTTTGATTTTACCAGATAAAGATTATTTTCTTGGCAGAATTTTTCTATTTGGAATAATTCTGAATCGTAGAAACCTTGACGGACTACTTCTTTTACGTTCTTTAAGAGCAAGACTATTTCCTGGGCTTTGGTTTTGGAGCCGAAGATTAAAGAAAGATTTTGGATCATAGTTTAATTAATAATGGGATCGGTTTTAAATTGTTTTTGGTGGGGGAGGAGATAAGTGATCTATTAAGTATCTGAAAAAAAAGAAAAAAGCAGGAAACAATTCCTGCAAAAAAAGTTGGGTGATTTAAGGCGCTTCTGATGAGCCCATCACTCTACCGACTACGCCATCATAGGCTACTCGACCGCTGCTTCCGCCATGACAACGAGAAAGCTCTCGATGTTCTTGATACAATCTCATCGCTTCTTCAACGGTTAGATAGGTTCCATCTGTTTTCTCGACAATCAGATCATCTTGATCAAAGTAGACTCTCTTTGCACCTTTAACTAATCTTAAATTAGTTAAAAGATTATCTTCAAACTGGCCTAAATCTTTTCTGCTTATCCTATGATCCAGCATTTCGTCTATAGAATCAACCATTTGTTTCACCTCCTAAGAATTGCTTCACTGCGTCGTGCTCGATTACAGAATTCCAATAATTATGGAGAAAGATGGTCAGAACTAGGAATAGAATCACCCAGCAAATATAGAGAACTATCTAACTCAAAGTAATTAACAACTCGGAATACAATCACCAACTATAAATTTATTAATCATTAATTTATTTAAAGAAGAGAAACTATTTAAACCTTTCCTGGGTTTTTGTCAGAAAAACATAATTAGGGAATTTTATTGAATAAGTTTTATTAATTCCATTAAATTAGTAAAGATAATGAAGTACAGAACTGCTTTAGCTAGTATTATTACTTCTTCTTTAGTTAATTGCGCACATCTGAGCGAACCAGTTAAACCAAACTATTGTTTAGGAGAAGAAATTGCTGCAGGAGAGACCAAGAAAATCTCCTCTCCAGAATTATACCAATGCGCAGAACATTACTATGAACGGGCAAGATTAAGCGAATTGCTTAAGGATAGAGTAGAAGTGCTAAGATATTCTGATTTAGCTTTAGAAAATTTAGATTTAATTCCAACAGAAGAACGATTAGCGGATTATACTCCATTAAAAAAAAGTATTTTAGATCTGAGGGGAGAGGCGATGGTGGGAGAGAGGTATTGATAATTAAATTTAATTTTTCTCAAAGGAATTAATCTTATTGGCCAGGCCTAATTTGGTGTCTACTTCTACTAAATCTCCGCTCTTAAACACTTTAGTTGCAATAGAGGTGCCCATCAGGGTAGGAATCTGAAATTCTCGGCTAAGAACTGCGGCATGACAGGTGATCCCACCCTCATCAGTAATTATTGCCCCTGCTTTTTTTATACCTTCTACCATTAAATCCGCAGTGGTCATGCGCAAAACTAAAATCTCTCCATTCTCAACTGTGGTCAGATCATCATTAGATCTAATTAATCTTACTCTACCAGTATATTTTGCAGGAAAAGTTCCCATCCCCTTAACTTCCGGAAAAAATTCTTCAGCAATTGGGTAAACCTCGTCCTCTTTAAGAATAAACTTTCCTTGCTGAAACAAGAAATAGCAATTTTGTCTTCTTTTAATTTTTGATTCGATCTGTAAAATCTGGATAATTTCATCTGGCTTAAGAAACTTAACCTCTTCAACAGATAAATTCAGCTTTTTCGCTATTTCTTCAAATAAAGGTTTGATAAGGTCATGAGTTTTGTTGAAATGGGTTCTAGCAAATAATCTCCAATCCGCCATGAGATTAATTATTTCTGTATTTCCCTCTTTTTCTAATTCTTCTGAGAATACAGTGAGATTAAAATGGGGGTAGGGCTCTTTATAGAGCTTGAAATATTCTTTAGCCAACTCAGCTAGTTCTTCTCCGCTTAAATGGTTAACATTTTTTTGTTCTGTACTAAATGTAATCAGATTCTTAAAATGTTCTTTTCCAATCTTAACCTGATCATGCATGAAGAGAGGATTATTCTGGATCTGCTCTTGGATGAAAAAAGAGAGATTTTTGGCATCTTCCTCATCCATATAATGGGTAAATGTATTTCCCTTCCTTGTAGTCAGGAAATTAGAGTGATGACGGTTAAAAACTCGAGGGAAATTATCTTGGAAATTCTCATAGAGTAAATAATTCTTCAAGAAATCCCCTTCTCTTTCCGCTAGTTTCTGCCATTTCATTCTGTTTTAGTCCTCAACCTGATCAAAGCTTTTGATTAGCCGAACTCCCTGCGCCTGCAGAGCACAAACTTTATCTGCTAATTCTCCTTTATTGTATTTTCCTTTGCGATCGACCAAATAAATCCGAGCGGATCCGCCTACCTGCTTCAACCCTTCTATTGCTGCTGTACAGACTGAAATCTTATCATCGTAAACCGAATGAATATCCCCTTTACGAGTTTCCCAGAGGCGAGCGAAAGTTTCAGGATGGTCTTTATCTCCTATTTCTTCGCCTAAGAGAAATTCATCTATATTATAACCTAAATGAAAATTAGCTTCTGAGTCTATCTGAGAAAAATAGGGATGTTTTTTATCTACAGTCCATCCTAGGTCTTCGTCGTAATGAAAAATTTCCCTCCCTAGTTGAGTATCAGCATATTTTCGGGTAACTGAATCCTCAGACCGGAAACTACAATTAAATAAAATCTTGGTAAACTCTGCTGAGCCGGAGGTAAGAATACCTATTTTCCTGCCTGCTCTTTTTACGGCCATAAATCTTTCTGGAGTATCGGGGAATACTAATTGAGGCACATTGATGGGAAATTCTCCTTTATTGTAAGCATCCGCCCAAATCCTGCACATCTCTGAGAAATGTTCTTGGGAAATACTATAACCTGGCTGTTCCCGATCTGCTGCCTGTTGCCGTAATTCCTCAGCCAGCCTGAAATCGCTAACGAATCTATCTGCGTGATTTACAATAAATTCATACATCCCAGGCACAGCTTTATGACTGGTTCTTCCCATATCATAAAGTTCAATTTGTTTTTCTTTCATTTTGAGTCTCTTTTCTGGTTCAGTCTTTTATTTTGATTAATATTTATCAGGTAGTAGTGACTGCGTCAAGTATATTAATCTTTGTTGTAACCACATACCCCAACAATAGAAAAGTTTATAAAAAATAACAGAAATAGAGAGAAGATGGAAGTTAAATCCGCTTTGGAAAGCGCAGGATTATCCGGAAATGAGATCAAAGTCTACCTGGCTTTACTGGATATAGGTTCAGCTTTAGCTGGAGAGGTAACTAAAAAGTCAGGAGTAAACCGCACTAATGTTTATGATGCTTTAGAACGTCTTACTGAAAAAGGATTAGTAAGTTATGTGATCAAAGCTAACCGAAAACATTTTGAAGCTACTGGCCCAGAACGGATCATCAAATATCTGGAGGAAAAAGAACTAGAAGTCAGAGGTAAGAGAGAGATGGTTAGATCTATTCTCCCGGAATTAGAAAAAAGAAGAAAATTAAGCCGGGAAGCGCAGGAAGCTACCATCTACAGCGGAAGAAAAGGGTTAAAGTCAGTCGCAGAAGAAGTTTTGAAAACAAGAAAAGAGATGCTCGCTTTCGGTGCTGAAGGCCAATTCATCAAGTTATTTACCCATTATGCTGAACAATGGCATCAAAGAAGGGGAAAGTTAAAGATACCGGTAAAAATCATCTATAACGAGAAAATCCGGAAATCAAAGTCTAAAACTGATTTTCCTCTCTTGCAGATGAGGTTTAATTTTACCATCCAGGATACACCCTCAACTACCTGGATTTTTGGAGATAAGGTAGCTATTGTGGTCTGGTCGGACCAGCCGATAGTCACTTTAATCAGAAGCAAAGAGGTAGCCCACTCTTACAGGCAGTTCTTTGAAGTGATCTGGAAGGACTCTAAAGTCTAAACCGATACTCCCAAAACAATCTTTACTAGAAAGCTGATCCCGAAAGTAATCGCAGCTACTCCTAAACTGATCCCGGCCATTTCTGCGAAACGTTTCCCAAAAGATAATTCCTGGGCTATGGAAGTATAATAAGTAAAGAAAAAGATAATCAATAAGCTATTGATTAAGGTAAACCCTAAAGCGAGGTAGACGTTCTTTAAAATAAAATAAGGCAGGACCAAGATTAGAACTGTAAAGAGATAGGCCATTCCAGTATAAATACTGGCCCGAAGAGAATCTTTAGCCGAGGGATTCTCTGATCTTTTAGAGAGATATTCAGAAGCAGCCATGGAAAGAGAGGCAGCAATTCCAATGATCAATCCGCTGATGGCAATTAAACTGCGGTTCTGTAAGGCCAGAGTTAATCCGGCTAAGGCTCCGGTTAATTCCACTAAAGCGTCATTTAATCCCAATACTATTGAACTAACATACTTTAACTTCTCTTCTTCCAGCAAACCGATTAAATATCTCTCGTGCTTAGCCTCATCTTTAAGCATGGACTTGCTTTCCGGAATTATTTTAGACAGCCGAGCATAATTATGCTGGGCTTTACCCTCTCCGCGTTCCATTAATTTTAAACTGAAAGTCAATCCGAAAATTCTGGAGAGGATTGCGTACCACCAGAACTGGAAAAATCTGGGTGGAACATCCCATTTGGTATATTTCTTCCAGAAAAGATAATGTTTCAATTCGTCTCCGGCGATATGCTCTAAAATCTTTTTATTAGCGGGCTGACGGATATGCTGAGCCAGATAAGAATAAATTTTATGCTCGGTAATCTCTCCTCTTTGATAGGAATAGATCTCGTTTAGCTGGTTTGGAGTAAGGGCCATTTTATTTAAGGAGATTAATTATTTTATACTCGACGTACGAACGTCTCGTAATATTAAACACACTGATTGAACTTAAATCGCTGCGTTTTCATTGTGGATATCCGATACGTTTAATATATTAAATTAATCGCTTTCTTTTTTTGGAAACTTTTAATGTTCTCAATATCTGTCTCTAAGATGCGCATTAAAGCTTCTTTAGTATTAAAAGCATTATGGGGAGTGATGATTACGTGAGGCATATTTAAGAGCAGATGATTCTCAACTAGTGTCTTTAGATCACATTTCTGAGAGAATTCTTTGGTCAACAAAGTTCTCTCCTCAATCAAATCGCATTCATTCTCTAGCACATCTAGACCTGCTCCAGCGATCTTTTTCTGTCTAAGAACATTAATTAAAGCATCAGTATCAATAATTCCTCCGCGAGAGGTATTAATTAGTAAAGCAGTTGTCTTAAGCAGAGCTAGTTTAGTCTTATCCATCAGATGATGGGTATGCTTATTGTAAGGCAGATGCAAAGTCACAATATCTGCCTGTTTGAGCAAAGTATCTAGAGGGACATAATTAAAGCCCATTTGTCTAGCTAATATTTTATCCTGAACTAGATCAAAAACAAGAACTTTCATCTCGAAACCTTGGGCCATGCGGATGACATGCTTGCCGATATTTCCTCCCCCCACCACTCCGATAGTCTTTCCTTTCAGGTCAAAACCTCTCAAGCCGGTTAAATCAAAACTGCCCTGTTTGGTCCTTTCTACACAATCGAGAATCTTCCTGCTTAAAGCCAGAATCAAAGCGAAAGTATGTTCAGCAACCGTATTCTCTCCGTAGGTGGGAACATTACAAATAGTAATATTCTTTTTTTTGCAGGCTTCTAGATCAATATGATCAAAGCCGGTACTACGAGTGGTAATTAATTTCAATTTAGGAAGCTGGTTTAATACTGCCTGATCTGTCTTAGAATATACAAAAACAGAAATTGCCTCTAGATCTTTATATTTCTGGGCATTTTTGGAAGTGAGCTTTCCGGTAGAAAAAAACAATTTATCTTTAGGAAAAGCTTTACTGAAAACATCATTTTCCCAAGATTCTATCTCAAAAAATCCGATTTTCAAATCTATCTCTCTCCTCTTTTTTAATCTAAGATTTAAGTTAAGACTAAAATAAAAGAAAATCCAGATAAAAGATTTCTTTAAATTTTAGTTAATTTTACTTAGTAACGATTACTTTCATTAATTGGGTGGAGTAAATTCCGTCTACAATCACGCAAGTCTCTTCTTTATCAAAAGTCCAGCTGAAATATTCTCCAGGCATGAAGAAACTGCTTTTGATCTTCCCACATTTTTGTGCGCCGACCACTAGAGCTTTAGGAATCTTCCCTTCATAGCGAGTATTATGCCATTCTACAATATCTCCTTTTTTGATAGTGATAGAATTTACTTCAAACCCGCTTTCGATCAACTTGATAATATGGGTTTGCGGGCCGGTAGGCTTTTTAGTCTCGACTACAGCTCCTCCGGTAAGGGAATTGGAAGTTTCGGTTTTTTCTTTGGTTTTATTAGCAGATTCCGTTTTAGGAGTTTCTTTTTCTGCAGATTTGGTTTCTTTTGTTTCGGCCTTAGTTTCAGTTTTAGCTTTCTTTTCTTCTACTTTAGTTTCTTTCTTCTCCTCTACTTTTTTCTCTTCCTCCACTGCTTTCTCGCTGACAAATTTCATGACGATATTTAAGAATCCGAACTTGACTTTATTGAAAAGACCTACCGCTTTATAGGTAACTTCTTTCTTATCCAAAGCTTCTTTCAGCGCCTGGGCAGAATTTTTAGAGGTAGTTATTTTTTGGACTACTGCTTCAGTAGTATAGATATTAAGACTAGCATCAGCAAGTTCTCCTAAAGCTAAACTTTTGAACTTTTTACCCTCAGTAGTCAATCCTAAAGTTAAGACCTCTCCATTATTCATGGTGAAATGTAAGTTAATCTTCTCATCTCCGAATAAAGTGCCTAAAGGCGGGGGGATCTCCTTTCCGTTAAGCTCTTTAGCTAATTGCTTTATTTCCGATAAGTTTCCGCTAGCTCCTGCTGCAGAGACAAGGGAAGCTAATAAAACGATTAAAATCAGTCCAAATATTGCTTGTTTCATGGTAGATTGATCTCCTTTTCTGTTAGATAAAGTTAATTTAAGTTTAAAAAGCAGGTCTTATTTATTAACTTTTTCTATTGTATATACTCTAGAATAGAAATGGACTTAAGAAAACTATGAGAAAGGGCTAATTATCTTAGGCTATCCTAACAAAAATGAACCCATTTGTTTTCCAAAGAAACCCTTTTTAAAGCTTATGGATAAAGAGGCATTTCACTACTTTGAAATACTAAACTTATCGAAAGGTTTAAATATAGATGCCTATTTTAAAGTAGTAAACATCTATCACCTCTTTTTCCCCAGCAAGCCTCGCAAGAGGTTTGCCAGGGGTTTATAATCAATTTTTAGGTTTAGTTTTAATTTTCTTAGAGTTTACTTTTTTGGGGTTAGATTTTAAAACTTTAACCTGGATTTTTTGAATTAGAAATATAAGAGTCATAACCACCAATCCCAACCCGAAACCGCCCAAACCATAATACCACTCTTTCTTGAATTCAAAAGCAAATAAACTTTGGGCTGGCTCTTCTTGCTCTTCCGGGAAATATATGCTTAATTCGCTCAACTCTAAAGCATATTCCAGATAGAGCAGAGCAATATACTTATCCTGCTCCTGAAGAGATTTAGCGTATTGATAATAAGAATAGCCCAAAATAGGAAAGATGCCCTCTGCACTGTTCTCGGAGATGACTCTCTGCACCGCTTTAGTTTTGCTGATAATAAAATCTCCTATATTCTCATCAGTTAATCCCATCGAACCCAGAATGGCATCAGCTTCAGCTTTAGCTTCAGCCGCCTTAATCAAACATAATTCTGGCTCCTCTTTCTGGTAAGATTCCTGGGCCTGAGCGATTTTCTCGCTGATACTACCCAAATTATATTGACTTAAAAATAAACTAACATACTGGTTTCTTTCCTCTGCTTCGGAAATTTTTTGGGTACAGGATTCTTTCAAAGTTTCCTGGTCCAGAATAAATTTCTTTCCTTCCATGGAAAAGAACTGCATCCAGGATAAAGCGGAGAAGAAACGCTCTTCGGCATAGGCCAGCTGGGCATAAGAATCTTCCAAAGGCTGCTGAGGGGAATTCTCCTTGAATTTTTTGATCTGATTTTTAACAGCATTATTTCTCTCTTTGACTACCATCAAAGTCTGCAGGTCAGAAATTGTTTCTATCTTCTGCTGGCCAAGTTTCTGCTCTAAAGCTAGAGATTTCTTTTCTAAAGAATTAAATAAACTGATCAGAACTGCTTTAGAGGGTTTTTTAGCGGAATAGTATTGATTTTTAAGAAAAATATTGGTTCCGAAACAATAGCTGGCGGCAGAATAGTAATCCTCTCTTTCGCTGGCGTTGACTGCTTTTTCTTTTTTAGCCAGAACTTCAGTACTCAGATTATTGTTCAAGAAGACTTTAGCAGTGAGCATTTCTGCCTCAATTTTTAGAGTCCGGTCGCAGAGAAGCTGCTGCAGGCTCTGCATGATTTTTTGGTATTGCGGATTTTCTACAATTTCTATCGGTTTATGATTAAGATCTTTGCCCGTAAGCTGTAAAAGCACCTCATCCAGATCAGAAACTTCTACCACTTCCAAACTTAAATTTTGTTTAGCGAATTGAATTAGATTCAGGGAAATTTCTGTGGTTGTTTCATTTTTAATTTTAGTTTTAGTGCTAGATTTATTGATGTTAGTTTCAATTTCTTTATTCTTAGTCTCTTCTTTTTCAGTTGAACCGGACTGGCCGCTGCCCTTGGCAATGAGCACTTTTTTCAGTCCAGCCTGAGAGGCAGCAATTAATTTTTCTTTTACTCCTCCAACTTGTCCAATAGTTCCCCCGGAATTAATCGTTCCAGTAATAGTAATATCTTTATCATAATCTAAATCCAGCACGGCGATAGTAGTCAAAGCAGCAATGGCTGCCCCGGCGCTGGGTCCGCCGATAATATTAGATTTAGCTTTAATGGTAAATATGAAATCGTATTGATTGCAATCCAACTTAAAATGCTTACAAGCGATCTCTTTAGCAAACCGGGTAGAAATTTGAGTATCCATCTTAGTTAAAGGAAAAGTCTCTAAGAAAACCCGACCGGAACCCTCTTTTAACTCTAGATATAAATCAGCATCGCTACCTAGATATTTGTCCCCCTCTTCCTGCACAGCTAAAAGTTTTAGATGATAGGGAGTCTGATGGACTGCGGAGACGGTAGCAGCGAATAAGAGTAATAATAGTACAAAGAAGATAAGTAAATACTCTTTTTTGGACATGAGGGGGGTAAATTATAAAGCTAATTATTAAAAGTTGTGTTTATTTCAAAGTTGGGTGTAATACCCCGCAGCTTGCTGCGACCAACTTTGAAATTAGAAAATTCCGGTCGCTAAGCGAGAAAATGAGCGTAATACCGCGGAGCGCAAGGTGAAACGACGATTTCACCTGCGCACAGATGAAGTCGCTGCTTCATCTTGTGCTTGCTCCGAGGATAGCTCATTTTCAGGAATTTTCTTTATTTAGTTTCTAATGGCTTTAAGCTTAAATACTCAACCAAAAGGATTTTATAGAGAAGTTAATTACCGAGTATAGAAAAGAGCGAGAAAAGTAGCTGAAGAAGATCTTTAGAGAAAAAAGAGAGGGATAGAGAGATTGCTTAAAAAAAGATTAAAGTTAGGATTGGCCTTAGGTGGCGGATCGGCCAGAGGCCTGACCCATATTGGAATTCTTAAATCTTTACATAAACATAAAATCTATCCAGATTATATTGCCGGAACTTCCATGGGTGCGGTGATCGGAGCTTTTTATTCTTCCGGCCACTCTCCTGAAGAAATTGAAGATTTCTTTAAGACTGCCGACTGGAAAAAATTGATTGATTTTACTGTACCTAAAGCTGGATTGATTCAAGGCAGCGTAATGGAAGAGAAACTAAGAAGAGTTCTTCAGAACAAAAGTTTTCAGGATCTTAACCCTAAATTAAGAGTAGTGGCTTATAATTTAGATCAACTGGAGAAAGTAGTCTTCTTTAAAGGAAATGTGGCCAGAGCGGTGCGCGCTTCCATCTCCATTCCGGGTATTTTCAGCCCGATCAAGATTGCTAAACATATCTATATCGATGGAGGAGTGATAGATCCTACTCCTTACGATGTAGTCAGAGAGATGGGCGCAGATGTGGTCATTGCGGTAGATTTATTTTCGGAGGATGGTACGACTAAGAAAGGACCGGAAGTTAAAGAAAAAAGTTTTTTTACGGAATTTAGAGAAAGGTTTATTGCCGAGGAATTACTGCAGATCAAAAGATATATTATTCCTGAATATTGGCCGGACACGCTCCAAAATATATTCAACTGGATTTTTGATAAAATATTATACCCAGCAAAAATCATCAAGATGATGATGGGAAGAGAGCTGCCCCAGATAGCTAAGGTGATGAACAAAACTTATGGAGTATTAATTGCTAATCTTGCTCGGGAGAGAATGAAAAACGCTCAGATTGAAGTTAAGATCACTCCTGCGTTTCCTAATCTCAGCTGGGCAGATTTTGATAAGGTGGTAGAATTTACTGATATTGGGGAAAAGGCTATGGATAGGAAGATGGGATTACTGAAGAGGGAGTTAGAGAAAAATTAAACTTTCCTCAAATTTCTTTGCTCGCTGTATTTTAAATGCATTTTCTCTCCGGTAATCGCTTTCTGAAGCAGAATATCTTTACCTAAAGATTTAATTTCGTATTTATCTCCGCGATATTCCACCATTTCTCCCTTCTTGAAGGGTATGCCCCGGAAAAGGACAGTAATACGATAGATATCTTTATCTTTTTTCCTGCCCCAGAGGCTAGAAGTAATTTTAAACTCTCCGCCGAAAGTTAAGAAAAGTTTCCGGCCTAAAGTTTGGGTAAGACGATGGTCTGAAAGGTAATAATCATATCCTGATTCTATCTCTACTTTCTTGGCTAGGATTAATTTAGTCTTGATAATTTCTTTTTCGGTAAATTGAACTATCTCAGGAGTAACTTCTCTTAATTGCAGGATAGCTTCGAAATACTGGGGCGGTTTATAGGATTGGGTTGAGGGGGGCATTTTTATTGGTTAAGTTTTATTATTGGTTAAGGTTTAGTGGTCAGGATTTATTTGTTAAGAGAAGAATTACCGGATTCATTTTAAACTTAACTGTACAATTGTGCTGGGTTGGTGTTCATTAGTGATTTTGTAGCCGCTAAGCTGGGCTAATTCCTGGGAGAATTGCTTAACTTCTTCAAAAGTGGGCACGTTCTCCTCTTTCAATCTTTTTCGAGAATAACCTAAAAAGCCATAGCCTTTAATCTCGATATAGGTAGGCTGGAATATTTTTATGAAAGAGACAAACTCTTTAGCTTGATCCAGATTAAAATCTTTAACTGCGGTAATACGTAGGATAGTTCTGCATTTATTCTTGATGGTGCTAAGATACTTCATACTCTCTTGAATTTTATCCCAGCTGACTTTTACTTCCTGAGCATTTTTAGCTACGGGATGATTAAATTCTCTATAGCTATCCAGATCATAAGCTTCCATAGAAAGATAAGTATTAGTGGGAAAATGTCTGCTTTCTTTTCCGAATTTTTTTAACATTTCTGGAACTGTTCCGTTGGTAACTAAAAAAACTGTGCGAAAATTGAAATCCTCAAAAAAGGAATCTACTAATTGAGGCAATTTGGGATAGAGGCAAGGCTCTCCGGTAAGCGAAATGGCAGCATGGTCTGGAATTAAGTATCGGTCGAATTGTTTTAAATCTACTTTTTGATTACCTCTAAAACCAATCAATAATTTCTTTCTTTCTTCGATACAGCCTTTAATGATCGCCTTAGGCTCTTCTGCAGCTCCTTTCCAGGCAGGTGAGAAAACAGTATTATCCCGCCAGCAATGCTTGCAGCGATGGTTGCAGATAAGCGCAGGGGACATCTCCAGACAATTTCCGCAATGGATTCCGTAAAAATGCTCTTTATAACAGACCTTATTCTTGTTCCGGACGCACTCTTTGGTCCAAAAACAGATCTTTACTGCGGAATGTTCTCCAATTACGCGGAACTGCTGGCGGTAGAGACGTTCTTTTTGTTTTAGGGTGAGCATGGAAAGTTTACTTTAGGGAAGATTTTAAATATTTATTGGAAAATATACTTAAGAAAAGATAGAACCAAAGAAAAGAAATACTTATAAGATTAAAAGTTATTCTAACTAAAATAAGAAGCAATTAATCTATTCCTCAAAAATGAAGTATATTATTCCAACCAAGAACGCTGAACATCTAGGGATAAAAATAGCTGAAGAAATAGCTAATTTCGGGATAATCGGAGCAGAGGTTGTTTTTCCTGGTAAGAATAAAGATGGACAGCGCCATTGGCCTGATGGAGAGGTTTATGTAGCTTTACCTGAAGCGCAGGAAGGAAAATTTGAGGGAGAGGAAGTGTTTATACTTCATTCTGGGCAAAGAAATCCAGACCAAGGTTTAAGAGAATTAGAATATAATTTAGCTTTACTACAAAAATATTCCCCTAGCGCCAAAAAGAATATATTTTTTGCTAATTTGCCTTATGCAAAACAGGATAAAACTTTCCTTCCTGGAGAGATAGCTATAGTAGAAGAGGATTTTGACCGCTGGAGAGGCTGGTATAAGGTTAAAGATATCTATGTCATTGATGCCCATTTTGCAGGAAGACCGCATTGGGATTATGATCAACGACCATTTGTGGCAGTAAATGGCTCTGAAGAGATCATGAAAGCGATCAGAGAAAAATTTGGTGCTGGAGTAACTTTCTTAGCTCCGGATATGGGCTCACAGGTAAGAACCGGACTGCAAGGGACGAAAAAAAGCAGGACTGATTCATTTACGGTTGAAATTCATAGTAAAGAGGAATTGGAACAGACGGTTAGAAAGGCAAGCCATATCGCAGCCATTGATGATTTTACGGAAACGGGGGGTACTTTAGTCAGGTTCCATGAATTCTGTAAACGCCTGAACCCAGAAGCAGTGATGATTGCGGGATTGACCCATGGAGTGAAACAGCAGGGAATTGATCGGACCAGAACTGTTTATGACCATCTTTATTTAGGAAATAGTATTGACCGGCCGGAAGCGAAGGTGGACTTTACCAGATTAATCATGCAAAGTTTAGGGCTGATCAGTAAATAAATTATTCTAGATCAAGTACAGCTCTTTTTTCTTCCAAAAACCTTATAAAAAAGGCTGGTTATTTCTGGGTGATGAGCAAAGAAAAAGAAATTCAGGAAAAGTATATGCAATTCCAATACTTACAGCAGCAATTGGAGCAAATCTCCCAGCATCTAGAAATGCTTAACCAGCAAAATGCAGAGTTAGATATTTCCATCAATGCAGTTACAGAACTAGGAAAAACTAAGATCGATAATGAACTATTAGCACCCATCGCGGATGGAATTTTCCTTAAAGGGGAGCTCAAAGACAATAAAAAGCTGATTATTAATGTGGGAATGAATATTACCGTGGAAAGAACTGTGCCGGAAGTGGTAAAATTATTGGAAAATCAGAAAAGCCAGTTGCAGTTAAGACTAATTGAGGTAGAAGCGGTCAGACAGGAATTAGCTAATCAGACTATGATGATCTATAAAGAGATTGAGGGAAAAGTCTAGGCTCTTACAAAAATGTTCGGAAAATTAAAAGATAAACTGAAAAGCGCTCTTTCTATCTTTTCTAAGAAAGCTGAAGAAGTGGCTGAAGAGAAGAAAGTAGAAGAAGTTATTGAAGATAAAGCTTTTGAAAAAGAAGTTTTTGAGGAAATAATAGCTAAAGAGGTAAAAGAAATAAAGGAAGTAATAACGAAAAAAACCAAACCAAAAACAATCGAACCAGAAAAGAAGAAAAAAGAATTTTCGGAAAAAGTTGAAGTTAAGAAGGAGAAAGAAGAAATAAAGACAAAAGTAATAACGGAAACAACTAAAGAAAGAATATCCCCTAACCAAGTAAAGATAACTTATTTTGTGCATGGAACGACTACAGATAACGAGAAAGGCCTCTGCACCGGTTGGGCGCAGGGAGAATTATCTCCCTTAGGGAAGACTCAGGCAAAAGAATTAAAAGATAAAATTAAAGAAAAAGATTTTGCAGCGATTTTCTCCTCAGACCTGAAAAGGGCGGTAGATTCTGTAAGATTGGGTTTTAATGAGTTTAATATCCCAAAAATACAAGATAAAAGATTAAGAGAATGTAATTATGGAGACTTTAATCAAGAAAAAGAAGGGGGAGTAGATTATCTAGAAAGAATAAATATTTCTTTTCCGGGAGGAGAAAGTTTAACTGAGGTTGAAAAGAGAATCAGGAGATTCTTAAA
Source organism: Candidatus Nanoarchaeia archaeon (assembly GCA_035290865.1). Classification (GTDB taxonomy): domain Archaea; phylum Nanobdellota; class Nanobdellia; order Woesearchaeales; family GW2011-AR9; genus DATDTM01. The sequence goes on along the minus strand of DATDTM010000028.1, from coordinate 3,472 downwards.
TGAGCTATTCGAAAAATACAGAGGTAAACATGTGGCTATCCTAGCTCATAAAGCACCGCAATTGGCTTTAGAAGTTTTATTAAACGGCAAGAGCTGGGAAGAAGCGATTAAAACTGACTGGAGATTAAAGAAAGCTTGGCAGCCTGGCTGGATTTATGTATTAAATAGTAAATTAATAGAATCGGTTAAAAAAGAAACGATCCCTGAAAAACAAATCATCAGAGAAAAAGCAGAGCCAATAAAACCAACCCTTAAAGAAGAAGTTCTTGAAGAGCAGCCTAAAAAATCTTTCTTCGGAAAACTCAAAGAGTTTGTTACCACTAAAACCATTTCTGCAGAAAAGTTTGAAGAATTATTCTGGGATCTGGAATTAGCTTTATTAGAGAATAACGTTTCAGTAGAAGTGATTGAAAAAATCAAAGAAAATTTGAAAACGGAATTAGTAGATAAACCCCTGCCTCGGGATGTTTCTGCCAAAATCGAAGAAACTCTTAAAGAAACACTTACTGAGATCCTAACTTTTGAAAGAGTAAATCTATTAGATAAAATCAAAAAGAAAAAACCATATATTATTGCCTTCTTCGGAATAAATGGTTCAGGAAAAACTACCTCCATTGCTAAATTAGCTTATTATCTCCAGCAGAAAGGCTTTTCGGTAGTGCTGGCAGCAGCAGATACTTTCAGGGCAGCAGCGATTGACCAATTAGAAGAGCATGCCAATAAACTGAAAGTCAAGATGATCAAGCATGCCTATGGCAGTGATGCAGCAGCAGTAGCTTTTGATGCCGTGAAATATGCCGAAAAAAATAAAATTGATGTGGTTCTTATCGATACAGCAGGTAGATTGCATTCTAATACTAACCTAATGGCAGAATTGGAGAAGATCATCCGCATCAATAAACCCGACTTAAAAGTTTTCATAGGAGAAGCTATTACCGGAAATGATTGTATTGAACAAGCTCGAAAATTTAATGAATTGGTGGAATTAGATGGCTCGATCTTAACCAAAGCAGATGTGGATGAGAAAGGAGGTGCGCCTTTGTCCATCGCTTATACTATCAAGAAGCCGATTTTGTTCTTGGGTACAGGACAAAAGTATTCTGATTTTGAAGAGTTTGATGCGGAAACTATTTTGGGAAAATTAGGGTTTTGAGCTTAATTGAATGGATTATATTCTAGAGACTATAAATGAATATATAGACAGGAGCTATTCCTATGGTATGCTTTCTGTTGGGGATAGTTCTCAACCGGATAGTTCTACAATTGTTAAAGATGGCCCTGGCAGTTATCCCGCTTCTGAGTCAGGAAAACAGGATTATTCAATACTGATTTATGGTCCCCCAGCAATGGCGGAAGAAGTTAGGGGAATATTAGAAAAAAGACGGATTGGAGCAAGACTTGACACTAGTGATGAAGAACTTAAAGTTAAAGATTTGCTTGCAGCAAGAAATTATGATCTATTCCTATATCATGCCTCTAAACGAGAAAGTGCCCAAGGAATTAAATCAGAACCTATGCCTCCGGGTCTAGAAGCGGTTCTTTTAGGGTATGGAGTTGGCTGCAGATATCCAGAAGAAACCATTCGAAAGTGCAGGGATGAATTTGAAGTGAAGTTGTTGGAAAGGTTGAAAAAGTAAACTGAAATTTATTATCTATTTAACCAAACATTTTTTAAACTCTTTTTGTTTTCTCTTAATTTGATGACGAACTTAAAACAAGTGATCTTAATCAGAGAAGACCTGAAACTGCCTAAAGGCAAGGCCTGTTCCCAATCTGCCCATGCTTCAGTAGAAGCAGTATTGAAGTCCGATCCAGAGAAAGTTAAAGCCTGGAGGAAAGAAGGCATGGCCAAAATTGTCTTAAAAGTAAAAGATGAGAAAGAATTAATTAAATATTTCCAATTAGCCAAAGATAAAGATTTAGTGGCGGCTTTGATCACCGATGCAGGCAGAACCGTCATCGCTCCGGGAACTAAAACTACTGCTGCTATCGGTCCTGATGAAGAAGAGAAGATTGATGAAATAACTAAAGAATTGAAGTTGTATTAAAGATTTTTAAACCTTAATCTCGTTCATTAAAACGTGCTAAAGTGTACTGGTTTGGTTTTAATGGATGTTCTAAACAATCTAGACATCTAGCTTCATATTGATCGCTGCCGCCAACTTTAACTTGGGATTCTCTTGAGCCGCCCCTCAATAAATCTCGATCTTGGCTTTCTGTGGCCGGGCGATGACAGCTTTGACAATAAGCACTTTTTACATGTACTATATTGGCCAAACAGATTAACTCAGATATCTCTCCAAACTTGGTCCTCTCTGCACCTCTGATAAGACCATCTAGGTAAGCTTGGTAGCCTTTTTTTAGCAACTCAGAAAAAAATTTAGAAGCGCCTGGAATAAATTGAACTTCGCTCTTGAAAACTACTCTCTTTCTCGGATTTTCGGTTAAATAATCAGACATATCTTGTACATTTCTGATTAAAATTGCCGGGATCCTTCCCCCATCATTTAAAGTTATAAAATCCGAATCAAAAGGTTTTTTTTGTTGGCCTTGCTGTTCATAACGCTGGTCATTAAGCCATTTAAATACTGCAATTCTATCCTCTCCCAGACTTTTCATCATTTTATTTAATTTACTAGACCATTTGGTAGTCTTTCCAGAGAACATTGGTCCAGTATAAACTTCTAAATGGCTAGGACTAACTACTTCCGGCGCATCAGGATAATAAAAATGGTAAGTACAAAGAGGGGTGTATTCTCCAGTTGATAAAATACCGCTACGATTAGCTTCAGTATTACTGCAAGTGCCGATCGAAACTTTATGGCAGACAGCATTGGTTAGTTCTATCTCATCAGCTAAGCTGATTAGTTCAGGCATATGCCCAAAAGGATTGCCTTCCGCATCTAAATTTAAACCAGACGCAGTTAATCGACGATTACTTCTAACTATAGAATCAGCTAAGGCAACAATTTCTGGATGCTGATAATGGCCTGCTCCTACTATAAATACAATTCCGGTTTCGGGAGTAATTTTTTCATAAATCTCTTTTACAGAATCAGTAACTAAGACTTCATGCTTACCAATTAAATCCGGATTTGGATCATCCTTATAATGGCGGGCAACCAGCACATTTCCATTCCCTTTTAGTCCACCTTTACTTAAACCGCTAGCAACTAGCCGATCTAAACTAATCTGGATTAATCTATCTTTTTCAGAACCTACCGGTCCAGTAATAATTTTAAATCTTCCAAATCTCTGTTCCATTTCTCTTCACCTGCTTTTTAAAGAAAATACAAATTAACTGGTTAATAAATCTTCTTTCTTTCTAACAGTTATATTCCAGTTGCTGATTACAGCAAGGTAGTTAAAATATCTGGAAAGAGAAATAAAAGTGATTGAAGATCTGTTCTCTCCATTACCACAATGCATATAAAAGCTAATTTCTCTAAAAACTAGCATGCTTCTGCAGCAA
>DATDTM010000027.1:0-60238 GCA_035290865.1 Candidatus Nanoarchaeia archaeon | reverse complement strand
AATACAGACTAAATTAAACTCAATCTTCACCTTTTCCTTGCCCCGAAGAAGAAATTCCCTGAATCCTAAATTTTGCTTGATATTCCCATACACCGGCTCGACCGTAATTTTCCGCAAAGAATACACTTTCTTTGCTTCATCTGTTTTCATCTTGTCTCGCATCCTCAGCCGTTCCCGGAAGTAGAACGGCACATCTTTTTTCTTCCCTAATTCATCTGTCAAAATGTATAAGAGCTGAACATTTTGACTGAGGAGTGCGCCACCAATCAAAGATTGGTGGAAACGACTTTATTGAAAATGGGTCGCAGCAAGCTGCGGGGTATCAGACCCATTTTCATTGAATAAAAACATTCAAAAAAAATCTAAGAATACTCTTTTCTAAACCTTGACCCATCCATGACAGTAATGGCAATAGACTGCTTTCAAACCAGAAAAAATAAAAGAATTAAATTTAAATTTGCAGTGGGGACATTCAATACTTTTAAAATTCATCTTGCCCTCTATTTATTCTGAAGCCATTTTCCAGATGGTTTTCATGCCCACGATGATTGCTCCCGGAACCACGAAAACAACAATATTGCTTAAGATTGATCTTAAAAACAATCCTACGCCTGGAATTAAAGCCAGATTAACAATTCCTGCCAGCATTAAAGCAATTGATGCTACTAGGAAAGGCATGGTTTCCTTCGCAGTTAAGTTAAACAACCCTACCACAAATCCAAGGATAACTAAAGTAGTAACCAAGATTTCTGTACTTAAAACATTCCTAAAGAATCCCGCAATGATTGTTACTAACAATCCCGCAAAGAAGGTATAATGAGCTATTTTATGCAGCTCCATTTTTTCTTTTTTAATTAAAGATTTAACCATTTGACTATCACCTCTTAAATGATATAGCTGATAAACTATTTTTAGTATATAAAGGCTTCGGTCGAGTAAGGACTAATTTAAAGAAATAAGAAGTAAATTTTATAAGAAACTACTTCTAGATCTAACCTATGACTAACTTTTCCCTAGCCAAATGCAAGACTAAAGCTGCCTATTCCGCTAAACTAAAACAGAATAGAAAACTGGATTTAATTAAAATAAAAAATCAATATGAGATCTTGATGGAAACCCCTATTTTATTGGTAATTAAAACTGCAGCCGGAGAAGTTATCGTCCATGCCCATGGCGAATTATTGTTTAAGAAATGTGCTGATGTTAGTTTAATGGAAAAGTTAGCCGAAGAGATTTATGAGTTGGGATTAAAATAATATGGAGTTTTAAAACAGTATAGTAATTATGCAAAGATTATTTTTATTCTTTCACCCAGTCTACATACTTTACTAGATCATCAAGTTTAGTTATAGTTGGTCTTTGTCCTTTGCTCATCTCTGGGAAACCATGCCGACTGGTAACAATTCCTCTTCCCAACTGTTCCAATGGCGGGTAAATGTATTGGTAACAATATACTGAAGAGCGCTCATCATCAAAAGTAACTTCTAAGACCCTTTGAGTCAAACAATTCACCAGAGCAGTTTTCCAACTAGAAAATTTAGAATAGTTTAAATCAAACTGGGCCCCGGGAAAATTATAAACATCCAAACCTTCGTTAGCCTCAAATAAGGGATATTTTTCAACTAACCATCGAAACATGGATTTAGCCTTATCCACGGCTTTCGGAGAGAGCGGAAGAGCATCTCTTCGCTCTAAATTCCAATATTTCCCTGCGGCTACCTGTAGATCCATATAAGCAAACATTTCTTTCTGAGTGAAATTGAACCCAGGCTGGTTTTGCCAATCTCTGACTGCTTCTAAAACATCTTTTCTTCCTAGGGAATATTGCTCACTTCTGCCTTCAGCATTACTTCTGCCCCCATAACCTATTGAACATTGATAGAAAAAAAGGTTATGATCAGGTTCCTCAGCATTATCAGGAAAAACAAACTCTACTTTTACGCCCCAACGAAGAAAATGATTAAATAAACTTAGGTTTACCTCGGAAGACCATTCATGATCCAGGAAATGAACTTGATAATCTTCTGCTGCTTCGCATAACTTTACTGCTGCCTCTAGATTCTTGGAAAAATGGGCATCTGATTCTACGGGAGAATTTTGTTCTCTAATTCCCCAGATTACTCCCTGATTTCTTCTTAGTTTTTCTCCAATCATTTTAATCTCTTAATTTTTCATTTTTCAAAGATATTTATATATTTTGATGGTTCAAAATATATGCTTAAAAATAAAAGCCGCCCCTGACCAGATTTGAACTGGTGATCTAACGGTTAACAGCCGTTCGCTCGAACCAGGCTAAGCTACAGGGGCATTTTATGTTATTATTTTCTAGACGCTTTTTTATCTTTTTAATTGTGCTGCTGAGCAAAGCGAGGCGCACCACGTTCACCAAGCGTAATTGGTCGCGTGAACCAGGCTAAGCTACAGGGGCAATTAAATTTGATATTTTTGACTTATGTGATTTATTAAGTTAACTGTGCTGCTGAGCAAAGCGAAGCGCACTTCGAACGCCAAATCGAATATCAAACGCATTTGATACTACGAGACCGAGTCGAGTTTGATTGGCCGCGTGAACCAGGCTAAGCTACAGGGACATGATTATACTTGTTTATTGTTTTAATTTAATAACTTTACCTAACAATAATATCTCTTTTAATCCAAATTATTTATAAAGATTTCTAACCTCAAACCAAAAATGAAGATCAACCCAGATTTAGAGCTGATTGATTTAGGAATCTGGCTTCCTAAAGAAAAGATTCTCATCCTTAGCGATTTCCATCTTGGCTATGAAGAATATCTGCATCAAAAAGGAATCCTTCTTCCCAGATTCCAGGTAGAAGAAATCATTCAGAGATTAAAATTAATCTTTCAAAAAGTCAAACCTAAAATAATCGTGATTAACGGCGATTTAAAACACGACTTCAGCAATAATGCCGCTCAGGAATGGAACGATGTACTAAAGGTGTTAAAATTCATTCAAAACCATTGCCAAAAAATTATTCTGATCAAAGGCAATCATGATAACTATCTGCAGACTATTGCCGCTAAGATGAAGATTAAAGTAGTCGAAGAATTAATTCTCAAAAATATTCTTATTCTCCATGGAGACAAAATTAAGCCCTTCCCCAAAAGCATCAAAACCATTATTATCGGTCATGAACATCCAGCCATCACTCTTCGCGAAAAAAGTAAGATAGAAAAATTCAAGTGTTTCTTGAAAGGGAAATGGAGAAATAAAGAATTAATCGTCATGCCTAGTTTCAATCCTCTCTTAGAAGGCACAGATATTCTTAAAGAGAAATTATTAAGCCCTTTCCTTACTGATATCTCCAACTTTGAGCTCTTAGCCGTCGGAGAAAAAGAGATTTATAATTTCGGAAAGATAAAAAAGTTAATCACTAAATAACTAAGCTGCCTTCAGATAAGGTACTTCTTTTGTTTTGTAATTCTCATCCTCTGCAACTGTAGAATGTAATACCTGCCCTTCCTTAAAAATTCTGATCTGAGGATGATCACTCTTCAAAGCACAAAACAGTAAATCTGGTAATTCTGTAGAAGCAGCCACAATAGATAAATGTCTAGTTCCGGCATTGGCAGTCTCTTTTAATCTATCGTAAGTTGCTTTAGCATCAGGAGAGCGTTCATAAACATCCGCAACATCAACATTGATATATCTTCCACTATGCTGAATTCTTCCCTCGGTATCAATTAAAATTGCCCCATCTTCATCCATTGCCTCTTCTAAAGCTTGGGGTGCTTCTGGGCTGTCCAAATAAACCTCTCGCCCTGCAAATAGATCTGCTCCTACCGGCATCCTAAAATAATCTTCATGTTTTACTGGATCATAACCTAAGACTGCACAAAGCCCATGCAAGTGATACTCTTCTCCTTTTTCTTCTGCAGCCTGAATTCCTTTATCTCGAATCTGTTCTAGAATTTCAAATAAACGTACTTCTAATTCTGGAGAATCATGTAATTGAGTTAAAGCTTTTCTCGCTCTGATCACTTCACTTTTTTCTTTTGACATCTCGCACCACACCAATATATAGCGACTGTACGAATTCTCTATACTTTTATCATCCGCTTACGTCGCTATAGATGAAGGCATATATTTAATCGCTTTAAGCCTTCAGTATACTCTTTTGTATACTCAAAAAGCGCTTAACTATATAAATATTTCGGTGTTTGGGGAGATATTGTGAAACAGAGAGCATTTCTTAGCTTTATTCGGGGAACAGGACTAATTTTACTATACTGATTTATGCCGGGAGCGATAATTATAAGTTTGCTGTTTTTGCTGGTGGAACTCGCAAAAAATAATCCCCGGAAGAGATTTCTGCTTGCATCTTACACAGATTCCCTTTCCTTTTCGATAAGAATAACTTTTTCTTCGCTCTTTATTCAATTTGTTCTGGTTAAGATAATAAAACTTAAGAAAACGATTAGAATATCTAGTATTAATACTTTGGTTCACTGCACCACTTTCCGTAATCTTTTTACTCTCCACTACTACTGCTTTGCTCTTCTCTTCAATTTTCTTTTCTTTCTCTTCGTTCTTCTGTATAATTTTTTCAGTTTTAATTTTTCTCTTAAATTCTCTTTTCTGCTTTAATTCCGTAATTTTCCATTTAACCTTGTTCAATAAATTTTTCCACATTAGTCCATCCCCTTTTTCATATTTATTTCTGGCAGACCGGACAATAAAACGTCCCCCTTCCCCCCTGATTTATTCTCTTTAAAGCATGATGTTTAGGACACTTATCTAGTTGATATACGGTCAGGAATTTTTGATATCCCCCAATCCCAGTCATATGCGAATAATTATCTATCGTAGTCCCCTGATGAACTACTGCTGACTGCAGCACTTTCTTCATCTGAAGATATAGTTTTTTGACCTCCATCTCAGATAAATTTTCTATCTTCCTTCGAGGATCAATCCGAGCATGGTAAAGTATTTCCTGGGCATAGATATTACCCATACCGGCAATAAAATTCTGATCCAGTAAAGTAACCTTAAGATTGGCTTTTTTCTTCTTACTTAATACTTTTTTAAAAACATCCAAAGTTAATTCCGGAGATAACGGCTCCGGGCCTAATTTTCCCAGCTTTTGCTCCAACTGTTTTTGATTTATCAATTTTACCATCCCGAACTTACGGATAGAGTTATGAGTTAACAACGAACCATCATCCAAATAAAATTTAGCCACTACAAATTTTCTTTCCTCCGGACCAATTTTCTTTCCTTTGGGAAAAAATCGAAAATGTCCGGTCATGGCCAGATGAACCAAGATAGATTTCTGTTTCCCCAGACGGATAATAATATATTTCGCCCTTCTCTCCACTCCCCGTATTTTAATTGGAGTGATCCTCTTTAAGCGAGAATCCACCATTTTATCCAGAACTTCTACTCTCTCAATAGTTCTTCCTACTACTGTTCGCTGCAATTGTCTTACGATCGTCTCTACTTCCGGCAATTCTGGCATCTATTAAAGGAGCACAACAAAATATATAAAGCTTTTTAGATTATATTCAAATACAACTCAAAATGGCTGAAAAAGAAAAAAGAGCCCCGGAATTGGAAAAGAATTTTGAACATCTACTTTACATCTTAAAACGCTCTCGGAAGGCTTTTTTCCCAGAATATTCTTGCGGTTTTTTCTTACTTATCTTGCTGGGCATAAATTATTTTACTGGCTATTTTTCCAACCAACTATTGATCTATTTTCTTTTAGGGCTGGCTGTCTTCTCCTTGATTTCTGCAGAATATTCCCGCATGGTCTTAAAATACACCTTCATGCCTGAGAAGATGGTCATCAGTGAAGGCTTGATCAAACAGAGGAAACAGAATGTTTATTACCATCCGCTGGGCTATGTCCCCGATATTAACGTTAAACAAAATTACCTGCAAAGAATGCTTAATTACGGTACTATTTCCGTATCTACCGGGAGCAATAGTTTCCAGATCAAAGATATTGACCATCCTGATCAAGTGGTTGGCTTATTGGAAGATTTGATTGAAAATACTAAAAATCCGCCGCAAAGGGACCAGAAAACCTAAGGTTTTAAGCTAAAAACAAACTTAAAGAAAATCCTGAAACGGATTTTCTAAAATCAAATATAACGAAATCTCCCCGTTCACTCATCAGCATTCATCTCCTAAGATGAATCTTGGAGATTTCTGCTTATTTGATTTAACCAGAACAATCATCTTCCGCTACCAAAAAGTTTATTAAATACTCTCGCATTATAAACAAATCGATTAAATGATTAATCTTAAATTGATTAAGATCAAATAATAAAAAAGATTGAGGTGAATAATTAATGATGGGCAACGAACATTCTGGTCAGAACCATTTACGATTTTATATTGTGATGATTACTATGGTGGTGGGGATTATATTCTTGTTTCTTTTCATGAACAAGGACGGGGAAGGCTTCGGATTGACCAGCGCTTTCATGGGCGGAGATGAAAATCTTAGTAGTACCGTAGAATCTCTTAAAACCAGTCTCAATAAAGATCTCCAAACCGATGATGAGCTTGCCGCAGGAGAATGGAGCTCAACCAACACCAATCGTAAAAACTTCCAAAAAATTGGGATTACCATGAGTTTCAATGAGATCCCTTCCGTAAAGAAAGAAGCTAAAATTGACCAGATGGAATTAAGATTTACTAATCTAGATACGATCATTAAAGTAAATAACGATAAGTTAGAATTAAACAATCTTCAGGAAGTAAGCCTGAGAATCAAAGGTTTCCTAGGCGAACTCACCTTTGACGAAAACGGAATTTCTTTAACCGGTAGAGCTAAAAGATTAGAAGTTAATAATATTGCTCTATCTTCCGCCGGAGAGATTGACCTTTCTTTCAGCGATTTGAATTATGAATTCATGAACATTAACGATCTAGACCTAAAAGAGATTTTATTGCCTCAGGGAAGCGGTAAGTTTGAGGTCGCAGACAAATTACAATATACCCTTTCTGATGAAGAAGTCAGCTTAAGCTCATTCATCGGCCAATTAAGCGTAGATAAAAACGCCGAGATGGAACTAGAGCTAGAGGGCGATGTCAAAAGTGTCAGCGTTAATGGAGAGACCATGAATCTAGGATTGAACTAAACTTTCAATCTTTTTTTCTGATTATCATTCCCCCTTTAAATCATCAAGATGAAACCGAACCAACCCAACCTAAAATTAAGTGAACTGATTAAAAAAAGTAAGTTTGATTTCCAGCCTTGGCGCGACCTTACCTCTCTAGGAAGCATTGTCTTTTATGCTTTACTAAGCTTTTCTGTTCTCCTTTTCGCGGAATTTAACCTTTTTTGGCAATTACTGTTTGGTTTTGTTTTAACTCTAGCCGTTATCAGTCTTACCCGAGCGATTTACTTTCGTTCTAGACCGAATCATCGGACTTATAAGAATTTATTAGAAAAAATTGATGCCAGCTCTTTTCCCAGTGTGCATGCAGCTAGATGTATCTTTCTAGCTTTAGCTTTAGGGAATCACTTCCAAAACTTTTATTTAACTTCTTTTTTCGTTCTTACTGCCCTAACCATTATGTATTCTCGGATTGTATTAAAGAAACACGACTGGATTGATTTGACTGCTGGAACAGTATTGGGAATAATTGTATTCTGGATTAGTTTGCTGGTGTTTTGATTCGAAAAATTTATTTTTCCAACTGAGTGTAAATAAATGCAATCTGGTAATAAGTACTTGTATCATCAAAAGTAACAACTTCTTCAACTGTACCATATCTACCAACTTCCCGGTGAAGTTCAGCTTTTAGTTCAGTTGTTCCACCGGTAATTAACAATTGTCCGCCTGGTTTAAGAACTCTTTGAGATTCACGGTATAATTTTCTATGAGGAAATTCATTCTGCATCATAAATGCCCCGATAAAATTAATACTTGCAGGTTGTAAACTTCCTAAATATTCAAATCCATCTTTAACTAAAGCTCTATCTGCTGGCAAAATACCCTCTTCGATTACACGTTGAACCCCACTCTCTAAAGAATCAACCCCGGTAACAGTTCCACCATATTGGTTTAGAATATAAGCTCCTGCACCAAATCCAGTACCAAAATCAACAACCGCCCCTTCAAGATTATCTGGATTAATTAAATCCCTCATGATTAATAAAGCTACCAGTTGTTCAATCTCATTAGCTCTTGCAGTTGTAAATCTATTCAATCCCTCAAAGGTAGCTAATCTTACCCGGGAAGGAGAAGAAGTTCCTGAATTTAAAAAAACCATCTCCTTATTTGATGAACTTTCATATTTTAGAAGTCCTTTCGCCCAAGCAATTTTATCTGGAGTAAGATTTAAATTCATTCCTCTTTAAAATGATTATTAGTATATAAAACTTTCGCGTTTGTTACCACTAAAAAAAGATTAATTTTCCTACAAATAATCTTTAACCAATCCTAATCCTTTCTTCAACATTTCCAAGTGCACTACTCGATCTCTGACCAATTTAACGCTGGTAGAAGAAGCTTTCTTCAATTGAGTAACCTCTTTTTCGAGGACATTAACCTCTTTTCTCAGAAAATCCACTAGATGCTCCTCGGTATCAATCCTTTTCATCTCAATATGCTCTAACAAAGCCTTAAAATGCGGCTCTAATTGCGAAGGTTTAGGCACTTTTTTCTGCAGTAATTGTTTTAAAGACATTTTTGCTCACCTCTTTTTATCTATCGATAAACCCAGATTAATATAACCCTTTCTCAATTAACTCTTCTTTTTTAACCTTCCGCTTCAGATCTGCATATTTATCTTCCAAAGAGAATTTCGGGGGCCTGGGCAGGATGGTTTTTCCTCCGCAAGCGCACTCCTCTTTAAGCGTGTATCTCTCGCAGGAAATACATTTACGGATATTTAAAGCCATCTTTTTACCGCACCTTTTCTTTTTTTCTCCAACTCTATTCTTTCTTCTCTCGTTTCAGCTCTGCTACCGAGAGCTTATCATTAAAAGTAGCTAAGACTTCTTCTACTTTAGTTAAATTTGCCTCTGCAGATTTATATTCTAAATCTTCGATTCTTAACTTATACCTTCCTGCTCCCAGATAAAATAAGCTTAATTTCGGAGAAATTTTCTCTATCTTCATTAAAACTGATTTGATCTTATCCAACCCATTTGGATCATAAGTTCTTAAAGTAACCTCTCCCTCAATAAAGAATTTAGGGGGTTTAAATTTATCTTTAATCGCTAGAGTCATCTCCTCCGCGATATTACTTTCCACCCCTAATTTAATTAAATCGGTTTCAGCATTAGCCGCATCTTTAAAACATAAGTATAGATGAGAATATTCTTTGAACACAGATTTCTTCAAAGTCGCATAAAGCTCTTCAGGCTTGATCTTGATTTTTTTAGCCACGCTTTTCACTAAACTTTCCGCTTTTAATTCTTGCTTGATTTCATCCAACTTTTCCTGGCGCTGGTGAGAATTGACTCTTCTTAAAGATAGGTCAATATGCCCTCTTTCTCGGTCTATCCTCAAAACTTTGCAGACAATCTGCCTGCCTATACTGACATAATCCCTTAAGTTCCTGATCCTTCCCGGAGCTATTTCTGAGATATGCACCATGCCTGAATCATTGAATTCTAATAAGTCTACGAAAACTGAATTCGGAAAGAGTTTGGTAACTTGACATAAGACAATCTCGTCCTCTTCCGGCAGGCCTTGGCGTTTATAGAACATAAAACCATTAGAAAGAAATTTATTTATAAATCTTTACTATAAAAAAGGAGTGTATTCAGTGATGGGCCAAACCCTTTATTCCCTTTTTAACAAGTAATCGATTGACTTTTGGGTATTTGGTCTCTTCACAAAATCAGTTTCATTAATCTCTAAGACATAAGCAATATCTCTTTGATCAAGAGAATCTATCATCTGGCCTAAGCTGTCTATATCCCCTTCTCCTAAGGGTACTCCTTCTTCAAAAACAGTTTTTTTACTATCAGAATAGATCCCTCTTCCATCATTAAGATGAACCAGATCTGAAGGACTAAGAGCAGTAACATCATCAAAAAGAGTAGATCCAGCAAATACTTCACTATCTTCTGGGAAAATGATTCCTCCATATTCACCACTTTTTGCTGTTTCATAAATTGTCCGGTTATGACAAAGATCTAAACAAAGTCCTAGCCCTGTATCTCTTATTTGTTCGAATCCCCAATGGTTAGTCAAGTAAAAAGGATTTCGTAACTGGTTAAATTTAACTCCCCGATATATTCTTTCATCTGCATCAGAGATATCACCAAATTCCGGCACCGGCGTTGTTTCAACTTTAATCGCAACCCCTTGTTCTTGGCCATATTTAGCGATTTCTTTTAAACTAGGTCTAATTATTCTATGAAACTGATTTTCCCAGTTCTCTTTAGTTCTGCTTCTAAATTCATCTTTCCTAACTAATGATCCCAGATGAAAAGTTACAAGTTTTTCTCTACCAAAAAGCAAATCAGCTGCATAATCAATGCCTTCTTTAATGTGAGCTATTCCAAAATTAGTCTCATGGAGAAGATCTAATTCTTTCATTGGAGTACAGCTAAGCATGGTCACCAAAGGCCAATCTTTAATTATACTTTGAAACTTCTTTAGACCAGCATAATCTTTTTCTTTTTGGTCTAATCCTTTCATTCCACCCAGAATCACTAACATCAAACCAGGAGAATAACCCCTTGCAATCAATTCTGCCTGAAGTTCAATGGCAATCTGATTCTGGGATTCAGAAAAAGGTACTGTTGGGATATAAATTTGGTTCACCATACTTTTCATCTAGTTTTAAACTGTACAGATCTACCCGTCTTTACTCTAAAATCTCTAGAACTCTGCCTGCAATCCTGGCCTTTCCACCGGTAGGATAAGCCATCTCCTTATTGCAAACCAGACATTTAACTTCTGAACTGCAATTGCCGAAAAGTATCTGTTCATTCTTACATTTCGCGCATCTTACCTTGATAAATTTGCTTTTTGTATTCATTTTAATCACATAATCATATTTAATCTATATCCATCTCAGTCCTAAATCAATTCCACCTTTTTCGAGCGGATGCCTGATTTTTGACAGCTGGCCTTTTTGCAGACTGCACAGGTATAACGTAAATCTGTTTTTTTGGTCTGTTTAGCCCCAGTACGTTTAAATTTAGTTACTGCTGGCTTAGAATACCGACCTAAGTTTCCTACTCCTCTGGCTCTACCTCTTAACCTCGCTCTAACTTTAGAACCCCTCTTAAAAGAGCTGGCATTCTTCTTCTTATTCTGGGAAACTTTATGTTCGGTATGCTTTTTACAGGTCTTGCAAAATCTTTTGATTGTTTTAGGTATTTTCATCTTAATTAAGCTAATTCTCAGTAAGAGGAGTTATTTATAAAGGTTTTGTTGCAGTTCATCTAAATAATTCATCGGATTATGAAAATGAAGATATAATTTACCTCTCAGAGGAGTTGGAAGAACTTCAACCAAAGTCCTCTTCCGCCCAGTGAAAATATCAGTTAGTCCTCCTGATAAAGAGACCGGAACAACAAATTGATAGCCCCGCTCATCCCTTTCCGAAGGCAGGACTGAATAATATCTCTGTGCTGATTCATCTGAAGGGGCAAACATGATTTCTGCTACTTAAGACCTTTCTTATAAATCTTATCCTAGAATTTCCTGGACATTCCTAAAATTTAACTTTACAAACTTTTTAGCATCTAATCCTTTCTCTTTTAACTTCAACAAAGCATCTTTCACATGCGTACTTCCTTTAGGCAAGGTAAAACCGGCCTGACTACTTAGAAAATCTAATTGTTTCAGGGCAGTAGCCCTGGCTAAAACTGAAGCTGCCGCAACTTCTACATATTTAGATTCTGCTTTCTCTTCCGCAATATCTCCCACTATGCATCCAGGATACTTATCCACAACATGCTTGCCCGGTTTAAGATATTCTGCAACTTGAGCATGATATTTATTAAGCATCTCAGTAACTTTATCTTCATGGTTAAACTCTTCCGGCAAAAGGCTTTTAATCTCGCACTGAGCAATTTTCTTAATCTTCTCGGCCATAAACATAATCTCTTTATCACTTAAAGTTTTGCTGTCAGCTACTCCCATCTCGATCAATTTCTGGCGTAAAGCATCATCCGCTTTCACTGCCGCAATCACCATTCCGCCAAAAGTATCTCCTTTCAAGGCTTCATCACTGCCGATTATCGTGCCCGTTTCTTTCCTAAAAGTCTCTTCTTCTACTCTCTCACCAATTCCTTTCTTTTCCAATTGCTCGGCGATCTTATCTACCGCTTCTTTCTTTCCCTGGAGCAATAATTTCTCGGAAGTATAAAGAATAAGAGTAACTTCTTTCTGCTGCAAGCGCAATTCTTCATAAATCGTCTTTGGCCCTAATTCTATAAAGTCTTTAAGATGCAGCAAATCCTCTTTTTTGACCTTGGTGAAAACTGTCATTTTAATTCACTTTATCCTTAACTATTCGTCTCAGTTTATTAATTATTTCTCTAAATTGATTTTCGTTCTTTTTTAAATAAATAGAATTTACCAAAAAGCCTTCGTAAGCTACCCTATTTCTTAATATTCTTAACTGGTCAATTAAGTATATTTCTTCTGCCAGAAAGTCCGAGAATTTTTCTTCTAAATAAGTAACTAAATCTTTATGGCTGAGAGTCTTATAACCATCGGCTAAAAGAATGGCGGTAATTAACTCTTTGATGATTTCGTAATAATCAACTATAATCAGAGCAGCCATTTTTTCCCGGTCCTGTATTTTGATTCGTTCTTCAATCAATAGCACCATTTGTAGAATATTCTTTGCTTTCTCTTTGTCTGGAGTTATTTTAATCAAATCCATTTTTAAAACACTTTTAGGTATCCTTTTAATATCATCCCATTTAAGAGATTATTCTTTAGCTCTTTACTCAATTTTAAAAAGTTTTCTTCGAAAAAGAGGTTAATCTCTCGTTTTAGGATTTTCTCATACTTAGTTAGATTTAACTTAGTTTGGCTGGCTTGTAAAAATAAATCAATATCGCTCTGTTCGGTATCTTCACCCCGTGCTGCTGAACCAAACAAAATAATCGCCGTAGGTAAACAGGAATCATACAGATAATCTAACAACCCGCTCTCTTTTATCTTTAAGATTGTATTGGTCTTTTTATATAATAAGAATAACTCACTCTCTCTATTTGCCCAATAAGTGGGATGGCTTTGGACCCGGCTTTTTTTCTCTAGAACCAGTTCTTCAGATTTCAATTCCAATAGATAATTCTTCACTGAAAGTGGGGCTAGCTTAACTTTTCGGCTGATTTCTCTTAATTGATGCCCCCCTTCCGCTAAAGGCTCATCAAAAAAAACCTGAAGCACTTTCCATTTGTTATAATTATGTAACATCTGTAATATAAAAAGTACAAGTGATATATAAATATTACGGTGGGACTAACTATTAAAAAAGAGGTATAGAAAAGATAAAAGTTAAAATTATCTTTTTGGTTCTAAAAAATCAACTAAAGATTTGCTGGGATTTTGTACCCTTTGAAGCGCTCTTCCCCAATCCACAAATTCTTGGGTTACTTCAACTGATTTTGGTTCAATCCCTCTTGAAGATAGTTCGGTAACCAGAGCATCATATCTTTTCTGTGCTGCCTCGCCAATAGAAGCAGCTGACCTACTTTCGGGCGGACCAAATAAAACCTCTGTATGAGGATCTGTTTCAACCAACACGCCTGGTCCGGGAGCATATATTAGCACAGCTGGTACTGACCAATCTTGATCTCCGCTAAATCCCCCCAGAACTAACTGATTATAAACAAAATCCAGTCGTTTTGCGTCATACTTTTCTTCAGCCATTTTTCTTTCCTCCCCCCATCGCCTCAAACCAAACTTTAAAAAAGATCGTCCATTTAAAAATGTTATCAAACACCAAACAATAGGTTAAATTTTCTCATTTAAAACTCTCCCAGGCTCTTCTGCATCTTCTTCACTTCCGCATTCTTATAAGACTGCCATTTCTTTCTGAACAGATGCGGAAATTTATCATGATACTTTTCAAGAAATTCTTGGGTCTTCGGATCGCTCATATAACCGGAACCGAAATCAATTCCGATCTCAGAGATTAAATGATTAACTGCCCTATCCCGAATGACTTTGGCAATTACTGAAGCAGCCCCCACTACAATATAATTCAAGTCCGCTTTATGTTCCACCACTAATTCTGCTTTCTTAACCACTGCCTCGCTTAATCTTTTAGAGAAGTAACTCTTATAGGCAGGAATATTCGGGCTGGGACAGTCGATAATGATTTTATCTGGATCCAGTTCCGAAACCATTCGCGCAGAAGTCTCTGCTTCCAGCCAATTGAGGTTAGATTCGGTTAAAGAGAGGTCAATCGCATCTGGCTCGATCATCTCTACCCGAAAATCCTCTACTACTGCTCGAATCTGTTCAAATAATTCTTCCCGCACTGAAGAGCTAAGCAGTTTGCTGTCTTTTACTCCCATCCATTCTAATTTCTTGATGTTTTCTTCTTTTACCGCTAAAGCTACCATCACTAAAGGACCGAGAACTGGACCGCGACCTGCCTCGTCCACGCCCACGATTACTCTTCCAGCAATCTCTTTTCCTGCAGCAGCTGCTTTTACTTTATTCTTCACCGTTCTTATCTCCAAAAATAACGATATACTCTAAAAAGAATGATTATATTAAAAACTTGTTAAGAATAAGCTTTAGATTCACCAATTAGACTATCATTGAAATCTGTTAATTCTAGATTTTAGATTTACTAACTAATCTCTCTTTTTCTCTAGAATGCTACACTCTGTAAACTCAACTAAGCGGTACCTAGTTGTAAGCGGAGGAACAAGACCATTATAAGCCCAACCAGGTGGAGGGCAAAATGGGTTCGCTGTAGTTAAGCCAATTGTTTTATCATCTATGCTGCTCACATAACCGGTAGCACTATTATCTGGTCCAGAAATCTGTACCTTATCACCTAAATGAACTTTTTTAGGTAGATGTGAATCAGTTAATCCGACCCGCCCTTCCAGTCCGCCATGAATAATTGATTTCATTTTTAATTAACCATTATTACAACCCAAAGGCATCCGTAAACTCTCTCATCCTTCTGAATTCTGCCAGGAATCCCGAACCTTTATCTGTAAGGGCAATAATTTTAGAATTAGTCTTCCTTTTCTTATGGTAAACTTCCTCGATCTGGACTAACTCTTTACCCAATAATTCATCTAAATAAGCGTTGAGTAGTTTATGGGAAAGATTAGATTTATACATTAAATGGGTGGGCTTGATCTTTCCACCCTTATTTTGAATAGATAGAAGTATGTCATAGACCAATTCCAATCGGGATCTTCTTTTATTGCTCATTTTAATTGTTTTTCATCTATCCACATCTACTTTTTCTGGACTTTGCTGTAAGCAGACAGCAACAATAAAAATCCTACCAGCATGAATACCTCTCCGAAGACATAAAAGCTATCAAAGAGATAGACAAAAATCAGGAAAAAGTTGCCGATAAGGATAAAGAGGAAACTTAACATTACTTTATACGCATTCTTGTTTCCATCCGTATTTAAATAATTTTTATAATAATTAAGTACCGTCATTCCCAGGATAACTGCAGTAGTCAAATAAAAGACAAAATACTTAAAATTAGCTACGATGGAAATCAGTAAGATCAGGTAAACAAACAAGGCCATCTGGCTCACTTCATAATATTTAGTCAATCTCGACCTGGATTTCTGGGAGATAAAATAGATCAAGAGCCAGCCGCCCAGCATGGAAATCATCTGGATGAAAAAAGCTGCTCGATAATATAAGTCTGAAAATTTCAGTTTGACCCCTAAAGTTGGCTTTAATACTTCCATCACTGAATCTCTTAAAGGGGTAAAATATAATACCCCGTGGGTAAAAGCTTTTACGGTCAGTCCTAGGGCTAATAAGACAAAAGCAAAAGAGAAATAAGCGAACTTGTTTTCATCGCTCATCTTATACATCCGCCAGCTATAAGCAGCCACCATTAAAGCTATAACTAAGCCTATAACATCAAATATTAAATCAAATCCCCTAAACCATTCTGGTGTGAAAAAAAGTTGGTACATAGTTTAAAATCCACCTATTTTAGTAAAACTTACGGAAACTCTCCGTTTTACTCTTAAGTAGCAAAATGGCCCATCCGTTTAAAAGCTTTATGTATTTTTCTTCTGCTTTTACTTTCTTTATTTGCTTTCTTTATATTCGCTGCATAAACGATTTATAAAGCCTCATCTTTTGAAATCTAGAATTAAGCATATTTGCTTAGTTCCCTCAAAACACCTCTTAAATAATACATTAGTATCGATAAAAACCGACCTTCTTTCCCCGCTCAGGCGGGGTTTTTTTATGATTTAAGTTTAACTCTCTTTAACTTCTTGCTCTCATCATAACACCAAAATAATTACTTAAAAATACCTATTCCAACGGCACTCCGCTCCATAAAGTCCATTCTTCTGATGGTGAATAAGGAGCGAAAGTAAAGTAAGGCGGCTCGTTCTGACCGAAGAAACCGTATTGGACTTCTCCCCAGCCTTTTCTCGGCGCAGCTCCCGGACTACCATAAACAGAACTGCCGAACATGCCCCAGGTCTTCATCACGCTATGGAAGCCGCTTACATCCGTGCTATAATCTGCTCCTGGTTCTACGATCATCTCCCCTTTATATCCATGCTTCTTAAAAATCTCAACAATCTCTTTTACTGGAGTATTTCCCTGTCCAGGTGCAAGATGATCATCCTGATAGCCATAATTATCCACTAGATGCAGATGGCTGACTACTCCACGTTGAGCTAATTCTTCAACTTTACCCAGCATCCACTTATTAAAATTAGTATCATTTTCTTCAATACCTTTGCTGGGATCTCCCTGCCAATATTTCCGCCACATGT
This sequence comes from Candidatus Nanoarchaeia archaeon, assembly GCA_035290865.1. Lineage (GTDB taxonomy): Archaea > Nanobdellota > Nanobdellia > Woesearchaeales > GW2011-AR9 > DATDTM01. Next base: position 43,319 of record DATDTM010000027.1, on the reverse strand, counting down.
TCAGATGTCCAGTATCAAAAGTAGCAGTGATATGATCTTTAGCTTTCTTTTCCGCTTCAGAATTTGACATTCCTCTCTGCACTAAAAAATCTGCCATTTTTTTCCTGCCGCCTTCAACCAAGGTAATTAATTCATCAGGATGAGAACCGAAACTTTCCGGAAAGAGATTTTCCATGGCCACTGCCACTGGCTTTTTCAATTTGCCTTCTTTTTCTAAGCGTTTGCTTTGCTCCATCGCAGAAATCCCGGCCCGGGCATAGGCATCAAAAGCCTCTTTCAGAGCATAATGTTCTGCTGATTCTACATGGCGGATAGTTTCCTCAGCTTCTGCAGCCTGAGCCCATTGTGAAGCTGAACCTTCCTGGTTCTGTTTCAGGTGCGCTTCCTCTGCCCGTAATAATCTTTTAATAATTTCCGTAGGAAATTTCGATTCCGGAGGAACGAGATCTCCAAACTGTCTTCCTGCATCTCTCTTTAAGCGCCATTTTTCTTCCTCATCAGTCGCTTCTTCAATCTTCTGATAGAAATCTTGAGCTTTTCTAAGTTTCTTGATATTATCTACCCGCTCATCGAAATCTGCACCATAATAATAAGCCCAGCCCCGGCTGTTGGCTGCGTTAGTTTCTAGAGTAGAGATAATATAAGCTTCTTCTGGTTTGATCTTAATTTCATCTTCAGAATTAGCTTCTTTAAATCTGACCCAATACGATTTTTGAAATTCATCCTCAGACAGTTTCCCAGCTTTCCAATCTTTCCAGACTTCTTTCGCTCTCAGGGTCATCTGTTTGGATTCTTTTTCCAACTCATCCCAACCCATCTGCTGGATTTTAAACTGTCCTTTCTCTGAATCGAACTGAGGAACCCTATGCTCATCATGGATCCTATTTCCGAAAGGGTCAAGATAAATTAATCTTCCCTTTTCATCAAATTCAGAATTAGCGGTCCTTTTCTTGCCGTCAAAATCTGTAAATTCTATTCCTTGCTCTGCAGTGTTCCAGATTGGCCGGGCAACTTTCCTATTTTTTCTTGCTTCTTGAATAACTCCGCCGGTACGGGAATCTACCACTCTAAATGAAGCCCGCTCTTCTTCGCCCGCATACATCTTGAATTTATTTCCCTCATTCCAATCCGCATCCACTAAAGGTCGATAGAATTCTCCGGTATGCACTACCACCGGCCCGCCCTGGGCCACATCCGCAGCGAAATGTATTGCTCTCTGGATTTCGTTAAGGGCCGTCTCTTTATTTTGTTTAGAAAAATTACCTTGCTGATCCATTCCTGCTAGGCCATAAACTCCCACCGTAGCATGAGTAGTAAAATTATATTCGTTGGCTTTCTGCATCTCTAATAAAGCCTGCCTTTGCAATTTACCATAATATTCCGGAGTATGACCTTGAGCAGAACCTTTTCCTGCTCCCATGAAGGTTAGTTCAGTAGTTTTCGCTCCTGCCCTGATTTTTGAAGCGATTGCCTGGACATTAGGAACCGGACCTAAACCTAAACTCATCCCGATATCTCCTATACCTACTCCTACATCATTAGTAGATTCATTATTTGGCCGGGGAGATGAGTTTGCATATTCCCGATCCATAGGCATATAATACCCTGAGCCGAAAGTGACCATATTATTTAAAGTATAATTTTGGGGTATATATAGTTTACGTGAGACTTCATTGAACGTAAACCACAGAAAATTTTAGGTATGATATTCCGTCCTATTCCCTTGGTACATACCTCTTAATTTCTCTCCGATTTCTCTGGTTAAGTTGGCTTTCTTGGCAGTTCTTTCTGTAAAAGAATAAGTACCCTCTTCCGCATCTTCTAATTTATGTTCCATTCCAGCTAAAAGATATTCTACTTTGCGCTGCTCATCCCGATTCATATAACCTTTATCTTCAATGTTAGAGGCTAAGCTTTTCATCTCTTTATACAATTCCTGCATTGGTTTCTGGCCCAGATGCCGAGCATATTCAGAATTAAGCAGTTCTGGGGGTAAATCTACCCGCTCTTCAGCTAAAGCTTCCAGTGGACTTCCCTCTTCAACTTCTTTTTTTCTGACTGTTGCTTCTACACTTTCTTCTTTTTTCTCTTCTTTCAAGCCCCGATGAGCTTTTACTACCTCTTTCTCTTCCCGAGTAAGGTCTTTAAGATTCTCTTTGGCTACCTGGGGAATTGGCACTCTCCGGATCCATTCATCTCTAGCAGTTAATTCTACTTCACTCTCTTTGATTCTCTTCTGCGCTTCCTCTATCTCCTGTTTCTTCTTTTTCTCTAATTCTTTCAATCTCTTGATCCTCTCTTCCGGAGGAAGGTTCTTTAGTTCATCTTCTACCATATTCTGACTAAAAGAGATAGAGTTTAAATATTTTTATATCCAACGAGCTAAATAATCTGTTTGAGATTATGTTGTATCAACAACATTAGGAGACCCACAGGTCGAGTTTACGAGAAATTAAAGTTTCGAGTTTAGAAAGAATTGGTTCTTATTTTTACTTTCTCTTCCAGACATATTTTCCAATCAATGCCCCAACTAAGAAATAACCTAAAAATAAAATTACAGTCAAGCCAATAAATCCTATTTTATCAGAAAGAGCATCGCAGGCAGCCGTAGGCTGCATCACCTGCTCTTGGCAGCAGCCTTGAGTTCCTTCCATCTCCCAGGGAATACAATCCGGATAACTATACCCCGCAGACCAAAGCACACAAGTCGGTTCAGTAAATTCACAGAATAGTCCGTACGGAACGATAAAAATGGATAACAGAGGAAAAGCTTGGCCAGTTACCAAGGGAAAGATTAAAGCCCCCTGAGAGATCACTCCTTCATCATTAGTTACCAAAGGAAAATAAACCAAGAGATTAAACAAAAAAAGTATCAGACAAATAATTACTCCGATGATTCCTCCTCTAAGAGAAGGTTTGGACCAGATCTTTTTCAGGATTTTCATTTTTACTATTTTTTAGATCACTAGTTTAGTTTCAATAAATTCTTAAATCCCGGAGTCCATTCATCGGTTATCATCAATACCGAATCAACTGTTCTGATGACATACGGAAATTCTTTTTTTAAGTTTTCAATTATTTCGTAATATTCTTGATAACTGCTTACCACTAGTTCTGGTTCTATCTGCCAGATATTTCGGATATAATAATGGATATTAGGAATGTTTGACAAATAAGTAAGCAGTTTAAATTCGTCGTCTTTAGTATATTTATCTAATTTAATTATAACTTTATACAATTCTAATCCCAACTTATTTAAATCTATCCCAACCCTATATTGAATGATAATCCCTTTCTGCTCTAATTTTTTTAATTTTCCCCGGACAATAATAGGGGTTGAGCTTACTTTTTTGGCTAGCTCAATGATCGGAATTCTAGCCTTATTCACCATCTCTCCTAAAATAGCATAATCCAGCTTTTCTAATTCATTATTGACAATCTCTCCTGCAAACATGGTCGGCGGAACAATTTCATTGGTGAAATACATTTTAGGATATTGTTTCACGTCTATTATTATATCCCCATACTCTTGGGTTATTATTTTTTGGAAAGTTGACAACAATTCATTTTTTAATTTGTAAAATTCATAATCATTTTTAGAAAAAACACCCAAAATTAAATCCCAGGAGCCGGAGCATTCTCCCATCCAATATACAATACCAGAAGATTTGAGATATGCGAATAATTTCTGTTTTTCTTCAGGTATGTTTCTCAGCTTAAGATAAATCTTGTAAATCTTATATCCCATCTTATGGGGATTGAATGAGACATTAAAGCTGGTGATAATTCCTCGGTTTACCAGCTGGTTTATGCGGTACTCTACTGCCTGCCTTGACTTCATCACTTTTTTAGCTAATATGGTAGTGGGAACCCGACAGTTTTTATCTAATTCTGCCAGAATCTTCCTATCGGTCTTATCCAGCTTAATTTTAGTTATTTGTATCATAATTAAGCATATAGGATAATAACTATATAAATTTTATCATTTATGCTCAGATTTGATTCGGAACTTTGATATAATTGGTTATCTCTCCATAGTAATAAAAAGGATGTAACCAACATGTCAAAACAAACACTCGAACAAAAGATTCCCGTAACCTTCGCCGGTAAAATCCAAATAGGGTGGACTAACGGGGTAAAAGACTGGCACATTAATGATGCTACCCCTGGCTTATACACCTTAGATATAGAACATATTGCCGATGAATTAGTAGACCAACACAACGATGCTGATAGTCAGGAAAGTGTCGCTTCTAGATATAGGGCTGACCTCTGCCTACATAAATGTCCTGCTTGCTTCAACGAACAGAGTATAGTTTATTCAAAAGTAAAAAGAGACTTAAATGGAAAGTTAATCAAAGCAGAAGCGGAAAATTATTCCCTAAACAGAATGATGACCTTAGAAGATACCCTGAATGTAGTCGATCAAGCAATAAGAATAGCCTGGGAAGAAGGGCATGATTTCAAAAGTGTAAAGTTCCTAGGTCCAGGAGAGTTACTGATGAACTCCCAACTATTTGAAATTGTTGGAGAATACGAAAAAAGAAGGATTCAGCTGAACATCTTTACCAAAGGGGCTTTACTGGGAAGCGATGAACTGGCACAAAAGTATCATGGAATGACTGCAAAACAGCTGGTTGAAAAATTAGCGAGTTATAGTAACGTAGGATTATTGATGTCTTTCCAGTCCTTTGATGATAAACTGCAAGACAGCTTGGTTACCAGCAGAGACGAAACCGGGACCGTAACTGGTCTACAGGAATATTCCAAAATTAGAGAGCAAGCTATAGAGAATCTGTTCAGTTCCAGATTTTACAATAGCGGGATGACCAACAGAATCTGCATCATTAACGCCCCCATTATCCCCGAGAACATTGGAGAATCATTTGATATCTACAAATTTTTTGTGGAAAGAGGGACACCAGTAGTCATGACCCCCTCAATGCTTAGCGGGAAAGGCTGCGGGCAATATGCAAAACAAGAGCAGACCATCAGCGTTAAAGAATGGCATAACCAGCTAGTAGAATTATACGCAAAAATCTATGCCTACAACGTCAGCACCGGAGTTCAAACCCCTGAACAGGTAAGGAGTGAAGGTATTGCCAGCTATGTAGGAGCAGAACCCTGCAACCAAGCCGCTACCGGATTATACATTAGAGCAAATGGAATTGTTCAGATGTGTCCGGGAAGATTTGACCGAGAGACAGTATATGCAAACGTACAAGATACTCCTCTAAGCCAGATCTGGGAAAATTCACCAAACCGAAGAATGGGAATTGAGAATCCCCAAAATCTTGTAAACAACCGATGTCCTGCAAAGGATGGATTTGCTTTCCCTAAAGATTTTTATGAGAGGGTGATGCAAAGATTTTTGGAGTTAACTAAATAATTTTTTTTATTTTTTAGGTGGAAAAATGGTGGTAGAAAAAGTATTTTGGAAAGATCCGTACTCAACTGAACAGAAAGCCCGAGTAACCAGCGCTAATGGAAACCTGGTCACTTTAGATAAAACTATTTTTTATGCTTTTTCAGGTGGCCAGGAATCTGATTCAGGCACAATTAACGGATTAAAAGTTATTGAAGCAAGAAAATATCTCAATGAGATAATTTATACCTTAGAATCGAATGCTAACTTTAATGTAGATGATGAGGTAACTGTTAAGATAGATTGGGAAAAACGATACAAAATAATGAAACTGCATTTTGCAGCAGAAATAATATTGGAATTAGTATATCAACACTTTAACAGACCTGAAAAAATTGGCGCAAATATAACTTCTGAAAAAGCAAGATTGGATTTTGTATGGGAGGGTAACATTTCTGAGATTTTCCCAGAATTAACCCGGAAAGCGTTGGAGCTGATTAATTCAGACTTACCAATAACCAGCTCTTTTAGTGATGAAAAAAATGAGCGGAGATATTGGCAAATCGAAAGTTTTGGAAAAGTATATTGTGGTGGAACCCACCTCAAAAGGACAGGAGAGATTAGAGATATTACTTTAAAAAGAAAGAGTTTAGGCAGCGGTAAAGAGAGGATAGAGATATATCTTACACCTTTCTCAACCTCTTCGCTTTTCCCTACGGCAAGTGGATATTTCAAATAGATTCTGTCTGCAAAGAGCCGATTAAGGGAAAAATCAAGCTTCTTTTCAAGAGATATTCTCCAGAACTAATTGCTAAAAAAGTATTGGTAGTTTTTGTGGGTTAAAGAAGAAGTTAAAAAATTGAGAGATATAATCTTTACCACTGTACCATCCCATGCGCTTTCTTGAAATTCTTATACATGTTAAATGCATGGAACCCCGCATAGCCTGCTGCTTTCTTCGCTTCCTCCTCAGATAAAGTTCTCTTTCCGCTGCCTACTTTATCCTCAGTTGATTTGGCTGCAGCACTTTTAGGGGTATAGAAATCGCCAAACAATTTTTCCATCACTGATTTCTTGTTCGACTCTTTTTTTTCTCCGACCGCTTCTCCTTCTTTCTTCGCCTTCTCTCCTTTTGCCTCTGCCAAATATAAGTCTAATTCTTTCCCTAAAGATTCCATGGCCTTTTGCACCGAAGAAGAAACATCTCCCATCAATTCCATGATTTCTTTATTTTTCAGTTTCTTATAATTTTCCACTTCCTGATCCGTCCAGGCGTAAATCCTGAAATTCATTTCGTATCTGCCTATATGCACCGGCCCGCGCTGATATCCTTCCTGAACTACTTTCATCTCTGGCCTGGTCCGATAGCTAAAAGTGGCTAATAGGCAGGAATTCGCTCCTTTTCCTTCAGGTTTTCTGGCTAATATTTCTATATCTAACATACTTCCTTCAAAAGCGGAAATTAAATCCGGAGAGAGTATGTTTCTCTCTTTCATGGTTAATCTCGCTGCTGCCCGCAGATAAGGTTTAACCCAGACTAAATACATTTTAATGATCTCAAAATGTTGTAATAGGTATTGTAACATGAATCTTCTCCGGTTAGCATGTTCTTGGTGGGTTCTTTTCTTCCATTCCATGAACTGGCGCAGATGACGTTCTAATACCCTCAACAAGCTGCGGTTAAAATCTTTCTCTAAGCTTTTCATATGCGCATCTAATTCTGAAACGTCTTTAAATGGAGGAGCATCGAAAAATAAATCTGGTAAAGTAATAAATTCTAATTCTCTGGCCATCCCAAAGACTGAAGCTGGATTTTTCGCTGCTCCCTGGACTAAATCCACAAAGAAACCTTTTAAGGTAATTTCTGCACCTTTACTTCTTTTGCTTATTTCTTTTTGGGTCTGCTCCTCAGCTTCGTTGTAATAGGTCAATTTTTCATCAATAATTCTCAATTCTCGCACCATCTGAAACAGGCCTTTAATCATGTCGCTGGAACCTTTCAGGAACTGGGCTGCCCGATCCTGCTGCGCACCTAACCTTTGCTGGGTAGCCCCAAAAAAAGCAGAATTTTCTGCAGCCGCAAAAGAATCTTCCAACTTTTCTATAATGGGAAATTGGCGCTTGAATTCCTCTAAGACCCAGAAATAAGGCTCTTCCAGGCTAAGGTCATAAGCTTCCATAGTCAGCATATAGGCTTTTCTGGGCTTGGGAAAGCCGGTATTGGCAAACTGATCCGGGATTACCTCTCGATTTTCTTCAGTAAAGCCGAACTCTTTCAGTAATTTGGCTCTTGGTTCAAGTCCGGTATAAAATAAGCTTTCCATCTTTCCTCTTTTAGACCAGATTAATCTATCCTAATTAATAATCTTTTTGGTTTATTTAGGGTTATAAACGGAATAAGCACTTTATATCCTAACTATTTCATTCCGCACCTAAAAAACCATACCCCTTCCCGTTCATAAAACTTAACCTTAAAACCATACTTTTCCAGGATCTCTTTCCATTCCTTCCCGGAAAAAGAATTAAGCTCTTTTTGTTTCTGCCAGGAATTGATCTCCAATCCCGATAAAACCGCCACAAATATTCCCTTTCCTTTCAGCACCCGCTTGATCTCGTTTAATAACAATTCATAATTCTTGACATAATTTAATACAAATACTGCCGTTACCGAATCAAACCGTTTATCTTCTATCGGTAATCTCCCCTCTAGGTTCCCTTTCACTTTCTCAACGCAATTCTGATTGAACTGTAACATCTTCTCTGAAAAATCTAACCCTACCGAAAGGATATAAGAATAAGCTCCGCAGCCTAAATCTAAGTTCTTTCCGCCAGAATATTCTCTTCGAGATAGTTTTCCTCCAGATAAAAATCTTAACTCTTTTCCGATCAATTCCCTTTTTTCTTTGCTGATTTTATGTTGCCACATGAACGCTTCCCCATTCCAAAATGATTCATCTTTCTTCGGCCAGCCTTTCGCCCAGGAAACGTTACCAGAAATCTTCTCTAATTTTTTCTCTACTTTTTTGCCGTACTGCAATTCAATCAATCCCCTAAAAAATTCCGTTTCAGGATCTAAACCCATTTTAATCCTCTTAAAATAATAAAGCCAATAAGCTCGCCAATCCGGTCAAGATCAATCCCCCAGATAAACTGTTCATCATCAACACAAATACTAATAATAAAATCCTGCCTAAACATAAAAATATCTCTCTGTTCACAAAATAACTAGCCACCTTTCCTTTAGCTTTATCATATTCTATCGCTCCGATGGGAGATTCCATAAATCCTCCTGTAAAAGCGCTAAAGATAGTAATTCCAAAGACCTGGCTAATCGTTCCAACAAAAGCTTTCAATATCCAAGCTAGAGATTCAAAACCAACCACCCAACGGATTATTCTTCTTTTTCCAGTATGGTCGCTTAATCTACCTATCACCAAAATAAGTACTGCACTTATTCCCGATAAAATAAATCCAGTTAATCCTAAACTAAAATAATCGTTCAGGATCATAAAAATAAACAGTGGCCAGATTACTCCTGCAGCAATGATCTGCATCCCCCTAGCAGTATAGAACAAATCATCCCGCCATTGCCTTTTGTCCATCAGGGAGCGGAAAGTAAAATGGTATTGATATTTATCTTCTTTGCTCAGAAAAAGGAAGAGAGCAGAGCCAAAGAGGATCAGGGCAGTTAAACTAAAAACTAAACTAAAACCAGTATATTTTATCAGCAATCCGCCGATTACTGGGCCTAACATGGTTGCTAAGACCGAGATACTATCTCTCTTGCCCAACTCCTCTCCGCGATGGTCATGATCACTAGCTCTAGAGAAGATCAAATGTAAGCCCATCCAATAAAAACTTTGGGAGAGGCCAAAAAGAGCACTAATTAAAGCCAGAGGAACTCTCACTTGGGGGAGAAGATACAAACCCAGAATAAATAATAAATAAAAAGGTACACTCCATAAAATAGCATGTTTCGCTCCGAATCTCGCTCCGAACTTAGCTGCAAGAGGCGAACTTACCGCAAAGATTACCGCATAGAAGATGAAAAAGTAAATTGTCTGTTCTAAACTAAACCCTCTTTCCACATAAAGATATAATGGAATAAACAGACTTATTAAAGAAATAGCAAAAGAGCGTAAAGCTGCCGAGGTATAAATCTGAGTAAGTTTCTTTTTAGGGAAGAATCTCCACCAATGATGGTTATGATACATCTTATATTTTACCTCTTTTAAATCAACTAAATCTACTTAAACCTGATTCTTAGATTTCTACAAACAAAAATTTATAAATGGATATAAGCTTTTCCTTTTTGTATGGGCCTGTGGTCTAGTGGCTACGGGGAGCGGCCCTTTGAATTCAAAGTGCAGCTCTATCGCCACAAAGGACATCTCGTTGACGTCGAGAGGATCTCCGGTTCGAATTGCAAGCAACCTAATTAAATTGCTTGAAAGAAAGTCCGGACAGGCCCATTCATTTTTCTTAACTTCAGGATTAAATTAAATCCAATCCACACCCAAAAAAAGAACAAAAATATAAACCCCCTAGATTTACTTTCTAATAATGGAAGCTAATCAAGTAATATCCCCCTCTTTACCAAAAATACCCCCAGTAGAACCGCCAGTCTACATCCTCCCTCAAAACAAGCTTCGGGCTCTCGCTCCTAAATTCATTACCTTCTTGGTCTTAGGAGTAATCTTTTATTTAGGAGTATGGCTAAACCTCTCTTTAATGGAACTAACCAGCTCCACAGAAAATCTGATCCAAACCATTTCTTTAATTTTATTGCTTTTCATCATCATCTTAGGGATTTATCTGGCTATCCATCGAGCTAACCAACCCTATAAGTTCTATCGCAATCGGCTCTGGATTCATAAAAAAGAATTATATTATATCAATATCATAATCATCGTAACTAAACGAGATCTCTGGGATAAGCTCTTCAAGACTTATTCGATAGCTCTAGGAAACCAATTCTATCTGCGCCATATCTCTAATAATATCCAGATCAGCGATTATCTGCAGCAGTTAGTGGATTATGCTAAAAGAGAACAAAGTAACTCCAGATTCTAACTTTGTTTCTACCTTTTTCAGTTACGCTTTCTCTTTCAGATAAATCTCTGCAATCTCCGCAGTAAAAGAAAGCAGCAATGGACCAATTATAATCCCGATCGCTCCAAAGAATAATATTCCTCCAAAAATACCCAGCATAACCATCACCGGATGAATTCTGGCCTTCTCACCGATAATTTTAGGGCGGATAATATTATCTAAAGTGCTCACTAACAGCAGGCAATAAACGAAGAATACTCCTGCTTTAATCATTAACCAGCTAGAATTTTGGAATAATCCATCTAAAAACAAGATTAAAGCTGCTGGCACCCAAACTAATCCCGTTCCCAAAAAAGGAACCAAAGCTAATAATCCCATCACCAATCCCCAGAAAAAAGGAGAAGATAATCCAAAGATCCAAAATCCTAATCCCCCCAAAATCCCCTGGATTAAAGCTACAATTCCATAGCCATAAATAATTCCATAAGTGGTATCTTTTAAGCGTTGCACTACCCGATTATACTCTTTTTTCTGAGCATTAAAAAATTTATTCAACTTTGCTAACCATAATGGTCCCTCTAATATCAAATAGAATAATGTAAAGAACATCACCACCAAGTTTAGAATTATTCTGGGAATGCTTACTAATAAAGCTGAACCTTTATCCACAATACTGGTAGTAATGGTTTTAACTATATTTTGAATCTGATAACTTATCTCCGGCAACTGACCAAACTCTTTGATCATCCCGCAAAGCTGATGCTGACATTGGGTAAACAATCCTACTGCCAATTTCTGTTTGACCAAGACAAACAAGGCATAAGATTCAAAGATTAAAGTTTTCAGGAAAAACACTGCTGGAATGACTAAAATCAGCAGGACTAAAAGACAGATTAATGTTGCTGAAGCAGTTCCCCCTACTTTGGCTTTCAGCCGAATATGCAGAGGATAAAAAATATAAGCTAATAAAGCCCCGAGAAACAATGCTTTAAGAAATGGTTCTAAAATTAGAAAAGATAAAACTAACAAAAGAACTAACAAAGCCAAAGGGATATAATTCTTATAATTAATCATTAAAATCTATCACCTAACCAAGAGTATTAATCTTTAATTATATAAAACTTACTTTAAATCTTAAAACATTCGGACGAGTCAATAAAAAGATGGTTAAGAAAGAGAAAGAAAAAAAAAGAAAAAAAAGCTTTTTAGGCTTATTCTGGAGCAACTACTTCTTCTGTAGCCACAACTTCAGTAGTTTCGACTGCAGCAGGAGCTCCTACAACTGCATCTGCAGTAGTGGTTCCTTCAATCTCAACTTCTGTTCCGCCAGCAGCAGCAACTTTGTTGGTGTTAGCTAACACTTTACCAGCTAATCTGGTATCTGCGCCAGAGTAACCTGCAACTAACATTGCCACATTGCCGTTAGCCTGCTCGAACAACTTGACTCTTGCTTTTCCTGGAGTGAATCCTTCAGTACAAGAAGCTGGGTTTCCTAATAACTCAGCAGATACTGTGTTCACACAAGGTCCGCCTACAACAATCAAATTCTGAGCTTTAGCATCAGCAATTTCGCTGTCTAACTTGGTAGCATCCACGATTTCTACTTTAGTCAAGGTTCCGCCTGCGGTGGTGCTACTGGAAGTAACTCCGCTGGTGAAATACACTTGCGCCAAAGCTTGGGTCTTCGGATAAGTCAAGGTTAACTCTTGCGGATCACTGGAAGGTGCAGCAAACTTGATATGGGTACCCATAGAGGTATAACCATAGCTAACTTCTGTTTCTCCGTCTGGTGTAGTTAAAGTCACATCAAACAGCGAAGCTCTTAATTCTGGCCCAGTCGTAGCTGTCAAGTTTAATCTTAGTTGCGAAGGCAAGATATTGTCATAATCATCTGCATTTGGAGTAGTAACCGTAACCCCTACGTAAGGCACTGGAGAAGTTACTGTACCGGTTCCATTGCAATCCAACCAACTACAACCCATACCTGCTACTACGGGTGCAATCGCCCATTGAGTACCATAATAATCAACAAAGCTAATGTTACCTGATGCAGCTATTGCTCCCCCTCCATTAAGGTCCACTACAATTCCAATATCATCTACATTACTGGACTGTCCGTTGACAATGAAAGAATACCCTCCTAACTTGATGGTTGCAGATGCGTTACTAGTAGACACTGCATACTCTAAACTTTCTCCGCTGCCCACATTCTTAAACTTAATCTTTGGGCTGGTTTTGGTAGTCTTGTCTTGTCCTTTATACTGTAAAAGGTAAGATTTAGCTGAACCATCACTTGCTGTCCCACCAGTTACGACAAAGTAGTCATCTTTCTCGATTGTACCTGCAGCACCACTAAGGGCAACAGCATTTTCTGATAATACCAATCGTTTATAATTAGCTCTGGTAGTTCCAACCTGAGTATCTTCACCTGAAGAAAGGTTAGTTGCAGATTCAGCATAAGCGATAGGAACATCTACTGCCTTCCCATCACCATCAAACAAGTTTAGCTTATACCTTTTAGCTGAAGATGTTTTCAATCCAATCTCATTAGCTTCTTCGGTTTCTATTCCTTTAAACTCAACGTCAAACCCGCCGTTCATGAGTACTTCTTCTTCTTCATTTCCAGCTGCGATCACTGCACTTAGTTTCTGGTCTTTTCCTACAAAGAAGTCGTCTTCTGCAGTCATGTTCACATCAATAGTACTTATTCTGAAAGTAACGTTATTATCTGAACCGCCGATAACTACTTTCGTACCATCAATATCTTCAGAGCCAACTTTAACGTTATAAGCACCAGTAGCGTCGCTGACATCATCATCCCTTAATTCCATCTTGGATGCGCCGATGAAGAAAGTAGTAGAGTGTACCCCACCAGCATAATCTTGGTACAAGATTTCACTTACCCCAACTTCGCTTTTATCAGCTAGAACTGAAGTTTCACCAACTTTCAGTTTATTGGTAGCTTCACCATTCACGGTAAATTTAGCTTCGTCACTATCTACGAAAGATAGAGTGACATCATACTCTTTATCTCCAACTTTATAGGATTTGGATTCTCCTTCCAATAAAGTGTCTCGGGTAGAGCCAGACATTAAGGTCAACTTAACACTGCCACCACCGCCTTGTGGGCCAGAAGCTGGTCTTCTTGCTAAGACTACACTATAATCTTTACCTAACATAGACAAATCTGTATTTTCAAAGTCATCTAGATAGGTACCGGTAGTATCTGCACTGCCTGCGCTATCAGTAACGTCTGATTCTGCAGTAGAGGTAAACTCTAATTTATATCTAGCAATTTGCCGACCGTTTTTAATAAAGAGATTAACATCGGTTTTATCGCTATCATCTTCCACATATTTTACGATTCTGTTATCATCTTGCCCATCACGTCCTTCTGAGTCGAAGTACATGAATTGCTGGAAGCCATAATCAGCTTCACTGGTGGACCAGGTTCCATCTTTTAAAGCATCTAACTCATCATCAGAAATAAAAGTGATGATATCTCTAAAAGTTTCTCCTACTAATCCGGAAGCAGTCCCGTTGTTGTTAACCATTTCTAAGTATTTTACAGCAGTTCCAACTTCCCAGTTGTCTCCTTCTACGGAAACAGTAGTACTATCATCTGCTTTCAGATATTTCATGCTTGCAGCAATATCTGTCATTGCTAAATTGTCTACAGAAGCAGCATTTTCACCAACTACGAAATACCCATCAAATACGCCGTCTTTAACGAACATATTAGGGTAGTCCTTTAGGTCTACAGCTGCCATAGCGCCCATCGCTGTTGCTCCCAGCATTGCTACACCGGTACCAACCGCAAATAAACGCTTCACCATTCTTTTTATTTTCATTTTCTCAAAACACACCTCCTGTGTTAAAAATCAATTCACTCTCTTTTCCCGCTCCTGATGGAACAGGTAAAAACTCTCGCCTCTTGGTCCAGTTCTATAAAAATTCCGAAAGAAGCACCCAGGTTTGATACCTCTTTTCGATTTTATAGACAGACTTCTGATTAGATTACAACTTAAGACCCCACCGCCGTTTATAAGCCTTTCGCAAGGCTTTCCCCCCCCAAACCGTTTTTTGGGAGGTTATGGCTCCATCCCATTAAATTTCTAGCTTTTAACAGTTCACTTCTAGCAAATAACAAAACTCTAAAGATAGAACAAAGTTCCAGAAATGGGCTAAATCTCTCTTTTAGAGAATTATCGAGGGAAAATAGGGTCTTTTGGAGCATTTCCTGCCTCTAAAATCTGAATTTTTCACTAATTTGATAGATTATCTGCCTGGAAAATTCAGGGTCTGAGGAAACTGCCCCACGAGCAGTTTCCGATTGACACAGGTTAATTTTGAATAAAAATCCTCTTTGAACTCCATTATGAATCATTTTACAGTGTCCCGTTACCAGAAATACAATCCAAAAAGCTTGTTCTTAAGTTCAGCGATCTTCACCCGCTCTTGTTTAGTCGTATCCCTATCTCGGATAGTAACCGCTTTATCCTCTAATGAATCAAAGTCTATAGTAATACAATACTTTACCCCCATCTCATCTGCTCGGGCATACCTTCTGCCTACTGAAGCAGTTTCATCATAAAAGCAGGAATAGCCATCTTTGATCACAGCATAAACTTCTCTAGCTAAACCTACAATTTCTTCTTTATTCTTAACCAAAGGATATACTGCGCAGAAGAAGGAGGTTAGTTTAGTAGGTAGTTTTAAGACCACATTCCCCCGCTCTTTATCTTCATTATAAGCGAGATCCAATAAAGCATAAACGTGCCGATCTACTCCAAAGGATAATTCCAGTACATGAGGAATAAACTTCTGCTGAGTTTCTTCATCTAAAACTTCCATACTTTGATTAGAAACTT
Organism: Candidatus Nanoarchaeia archaeon; assembly: GCA_035290865.1. GTDB lineage: Archaea > Nanobdellota > Nanobdellia > Woesearchaeales > GW2011-AR9 > DATDTM01. Next base: position 28,031 of record DATDTM010000027.1, on the reverse strand, counting down.
TCTGATGGCCTACTAAATCATGGTCTGTACGATAATGTAATCCCCCCATTTCCGTAAAGCCATGCTCGCTTAGCTCAATCTCCAGATCGAAATGATATTTATTATAGAACGCTTTTTCCTGATCGTTTAGTTGGAATAGTCTAAACTTTTCCTTAGGAACTTTTAATTTTTCCAGATAAAACTGCTGGATTTTAGCCAGATGATAAACATAAAATTTAGGTAAGCCTTTCTTTACCAACTGTTCGGAAGTCCTTTCCACCACTTTACCCGCTTCTTTATTCGCTTTCCGATCTTCTTCCAGGAAAGTTCTTAAAGGATAATTCTTAACTGATTCAAAATCAGCATGCTCTTTAAGAGTATTAGGATTAAAGAAAATCTGCAGTTCAGCTTGGGTAAACTCCCGTTGTCTTAAAGTCAGATTTCTAGGAGAAATCTCGTTGCGGTAAGCCCTGCCAATTAAAGCTAAACCTAAAGGCAGCTTTTTCCTAAGTAATTCATACTGCAGTTTAAAATTGACGTAAGGTGACTGGGCAGTTTCCGGCCGGAGATAAGCTTGATTGCTAGTATTAGCCCCCATCTGTAGAGGAAACATTAAGTTTTGTACTGAAACTTTATCCAGTTCATGCTTACATTGCGGACATCTAATTTTATTTTTCTGGATTAGTTCATTCAACTCTTCCGCAGAGAAACCTTCTACTCTTCTGGTAGTTATTTTCTCAATCAGATGATCTGCCCGCTCAACATATTCGCATTTTTTGCATTTGACTAATGGATCAACAAAGTTTTCTAGATGGCCGGAAGCTCGAAAAACCTTTTCTGGCATGATTACTGAAGTTTCAATCTCAAAGAAATTATCATTCAACCCTAAAAAATAAGTTCTCCATAAATTCTCAAAATTCTTCTTAAGTTTAGTTCCCAGATGGCCATAATCATATAATCCCGCCACTCCCCCATAAATCTCAGAAGAAGGATAGATAAAACCTTTCTTTTTGAAGAAGGTAGCCAGATCTTTAGGATTACCCTCAATTTTAGGTCCTACTTCTTTTGATTTATCCATTATTTATCTAGATTTAATTACAGATTTATTAAAGTTTTCTTTCCAGACCCCCCAATAAACTTTTTCTCCGCTGTAACATCCCCGCTATTTCCGCACCTTTGGCCCTAACCATTTCTTCCTCAGTTAGGTCTTCCAGCTCATGGGGGAAGACCAGCCAACAATCTCTATCTTTGGAATGCAGGTAAAAGTCTGGTTTAAGTTCAGTCTTATTCTTTTCCGGTTTCCAGTAAACGGTAGCTATACGATAATTTTCCGGAAAATTACGGCGCATTTTCTTTTTTAGCCCCTCCACTACTGCCTCAATGGTTTTTCCCGTATCAAAAACATCATCCACCAGCAACAAATTATCCCCCGCGCTAAGGGAATTAACTAAATAGCTTAACCCGAAAACTCGAACCGTGGACTCTTCAGTCATCCCCGTGTAAGCTTTAGTTCGCACTGCAATATGATCATTTTTCACCCCGCAACATTGCAGATATTCCTGTACTGCTACCCCTACCGGAGTACCTCCCCGCCATAAAGCCACCAGATAATTCGGGTGAAAGTCAGAATTCAAAATTTTATCTGCTAAGCGATAAGAATCATCTAGTAAAGACTGAGCATCAATAAATTCTTTAGTCATTTCCTCAGCGCAGAAAAAAGAGTTTATAATCATTTATGGTTTCTGGAACATAAATATCCCCTAAAAAGAGATTTATTTTTCATTTCTTCTTCAGCCACTCTACCTCTTCCTCACCTAAACCCAATTCTTTGATCAAATCCGATCTTAAGTGAAGATTTCCTTTCAAGAAAATAGTCTGGAAATAAGCCATCTGTTCCAAAGCAACTTTAGTAGAGGTATGGGTAGCTAAGGCTAATTTTTCAGCAATTTCTTTTCTCTTACCCCATTTCATCTTCGCCTGCCAGATTCTTAAGATGCGCATGGTTGGTCGGTAAGGCACAAAATTAGGATTCTTTTCTTCTTTGGCTGAAGATATGCCTGCAGTAAGCAGACTATTAATATATACTAAGAAACGCCAATGCTGCTGGCGATTGATCCTGCCTTTGAACACGTCTGCCCTAGCTAGATGCTCATAAGCCCTGGCTAAAGAATTCGGACCAAGATATTCTTTAGGCAGATTTTCGTCCATCCATAAGAAAACCTCATTCAGGTCTACATCTACATCTTCCAGAGCAGGAAGAGCATTTTCAACTGCAGAAGATTTAAAGATTATTCTTAACGCTTCTAGGATAGTTTGGGTTCTTTTCCGATCAGATAAAGCTGTTAAATCTGTAAATCTAAAACTTTTATCTAAAGAGCAAGCTTGTAGATCAATTAAAGCTCCCCTTAAATCCCCATCAACTTGCCTGGCTAAAGAATTTAAGGCTTTCTCCTCAAAATTAATTTCTTCTTTTTCGCAGATTTCCTGTAAGGCTTTAGCGATGGTAGGATATAATAATTTCTGGAATTCAATTTTCTGGCAGACTTTCATTAATGGTTTAAATTTCTGGTCGAAAGGATCATTAGCGGTAAGAATTACTGGAAAAGAAGATTTTCCAATTGCTTCGATCAAAGCCGGCAGGCATCCCCGATCTTTCACTCCCGAAATATTATCAATTTCATCAATTAAAACAATTTTCGGCCGGAAGAATAAAGATTGCTGGCCCAAGGCTGAACTTAAAAAAGATTTGATATTTTCCTGGTTTCGCATATCTGAAGAATTAATCTCTAAGATTTCGTAATTTAATTCCTGGGCAAGGGCATAGACCGAAGAAGTCTTCCCACAGCCAACTGGACCATAAAGCAAAGCAGCTTTGTGGGTCATATTCTTATAATTAGTGATATAATCTTTCAGTTCCGCTAAAGCTTTCGGCTGTCCTTTAATCTGGCTGGTATTTTGGGGTGCATATTTTTGGGTAAAAAGGGACATGAGTATTTCAGAGTAGGCTAAGTTTTAAAGGTTTGCGGTGGTGGGGAAGGGGAGATTACTTTTCGCGGGGGATTTAATGATAACCGCCATCATGAGTGAAGATTATATTTTCCCGGCGCAGAAGATGATATTTGAGTGAACATTTATATCTCCCGGAAGATTTGATAATGTTACTATGAATAAACTCTTAAAACCAATAATTATTATTTTGATAGTCACCGCTATATTTTTTGCTATTCAAGCTTTTACTAGCAGTTTAGATAAAGATTATTTCCAAAACCACCAGGAAGAACTTACTACCAACGAAACCATAATCATGTCGGATGGAGAAGTCACCAATTTTTATTATGCAGACACGCCTTACACAAAACTAGCGGGAATATCTTTATTGCTGTATCTGATAATTCCTGTACTGATTGTAGCCATACTCAGTAGAAAACGTACTCTTCGTGAAGCAGGAATATTAGGATTGTCTTTTATTATCATCACCCTCTTGCTGCAAGCCAAAAACATCTACGCAGCGGGAAGTATAGAGAAAGCTCTGTTATATGTATGGTTAATTGTTGGTTATGGTGCGATTGCGATGGGAATAGCATTGATAACAAATAAACTTAGTAATTACAAACGCCAAAAAAATAAAAGCTAATTGCTTCAAATCTGCCCTTCATGCGTTCTGGTTTCATTATTCTTTACAATATGTTCTAACACGGAGAACTCTTCTACTTTTAAATTTTTGAACATATCTGAGCAATATCTCATTAACTTGTGCAAAATCCAGTTAAACTCCTCCCTTTGGTCAATTTTTTCCACCAGCTCTTTGTTGCTTTTCTTGTAGGCATTAGCCAGCCGCCCTAATCCTCTGGCTACAAAAGGAAAGTAATTCCTTATTTCAGGATAAGTACCACAGATTCCACTAATGAAATGATCATAACCATCATCATAAATTGGTTCTTTTAAATATTTTAAAGCATCATCAACAGACTTAAATTTAGGATGAGCCACTTCATCCGCTTTCCAGCCAAACATGGAAGCTAATCCCAGATTGTAAACCTGCAAGTCTCCCACAGCATCAACCATTTTTTCATGAGAACCAGCTTTACTCTTTCTCAAGCAAATATAACCATCATTCAACTCTCCGAATTCTTCTGTCATCAATATCAACTCTTTACCTACATCTGTAACGTTAAAGCCACGGCGTACTTTATTGTCGTAGATGCGCTGTTGGAGAGAGGAATAAGTCATAATTAATTTTTAGAATATTAAATGTATATATTAATTTCTATAGTACAACCCACAGATGTTACCTCTCCACTCCCACAATCTATTTAAACATCTTCTACACTTAAATATCGCTCCATGAAACCTATCCACCTCGGACTAACCTTCAACGACGTCCTTCTCGTGCCTAAAAGAACCCCTTTAAACAGCAGAAGTGAAGCTGATACTAAAACCAGATTCACTCGCAACATCCATCTGAACATTCCTTTAGTCAGCGCTAATATGGCTACCGTAACTGAACACAAGATGGCCATCGCTCTTGCCAGAGAAGGCGGCTTGGGAGTAATACATCAATTTGATACCATTGAACAACAAGTGGAAGAGATAAATAAAGTTAAGAAAAGCACCAGTTATATCATTGAAAACCCTTTATCCATTTCTCATGAAGTAACCATCAGAGAAGCAGCGGAATTAATGGAAAAAGAAAGTGTTACCAGCTTACTGGTTAAAGAGGGAGAAGAATTAGTAGGAATATTTACTAGAAGGGATTATCTGTTTGAAGAAGATGTTAATCGTAAAATCAAAGAAGTAATGACTCCTAAAGAAAAATTAGTGGTGGGAGAATATGGTATTAGCTTGGAAGCAGCTAAAGAACTTCTCCATAAGTATCGCATTGAAAAGCTTCCTCTTTTAGAAAATGGAAAAGTAAGAGGACTAATGACCACTCAAGACATCAAGAAACTGGAATATTGGCCTAAAGCTACCCGGGATTCTAAAGGCCGATTGATGGTAGGAGCAGCGGTAGGAGTAAAAGATGCTTTAGAGCGAGCCAAAGCTGTAATTAATGCTGGTGCAGATGTATTAGTGTTAGATATCGCTCATGCTCATTCTGACTTAGCGATTCAAAGAGTCCGGGAATTAAAAGCTGCTTTCCCCAATGTAGAGATTATGGCCGGCAATATTGCTACCGCTGATGCGGCTCGGGATTTGATTCAAGCCGGCGCAGATGGACTGAAAGTTGGCATCGGCCCTTCTCCGGTATGCACCACTAGAATTATCGCCGGAAGCGGAGTTCCGCAGATAACGGCAATATTAGATGTAGTAGAAGTAGCCAAAAGATTTGATATTCCGGTCTGCGCTGACGGAGGGATGAAAACCCCCGGAGATGTAGCTAAAGCTATCGGTGCAGGTGCCAGCAGTATCTTTTCTGGATTTTTGTTTGCCGGAACGGATGAAGCTCCCGGAATGATAATTATGAAAGATGGCAAGCGCTATAAGAAATATATGGGCAGCGCTTCTTACGATTCTGGACATGAGCGCAAAGAATTGCAGGAAGGAAAGAAAGTACGGGAAAGATTGGATATTTTTGTAGAGGGAGTCTCTATTCTCATGGATTACAAAGGGGTGGTAGAAGATGTTATCCACAGCATCATTAAAGGCGTGCAGAGTGCCATGAGTTATTCTGGTGCTAGGAATATTATGGAGATGCATCAGAACACTGAATTGATACAGCTCACCTCAGCCGGCTGGGAAGAGAGCAAGGCGCAGGGGATGAAACTGAACGAGTGACAGTCAAAATGGATGGTTCTTCACTTCTTAGTGATAAATAAAGAAAGATTTATAAATTACCTGCTTCTGAGAGTGGTTATGGCCCAAGAGATCCACGTAATCGTACATCCAGGTGTAGTCCTATCTTCTATAGATAGATCTCCCAAAGCCAGAGCAGTTTGGGAAAACATCCAAAGAATTATCAACTGCGGAGAATACTTTAAAGTTTACGGAGACCCGAATCAGCTCCCTGCTGATCTGCCCGCCCCCTATCCTGAATTAACCGTATTGGTTTCTGGGGGTATGGCCTCAAACTGTGTAGAAAAACAAGTTTTTGCTTTAGGAGAAGCAGGCTACAGAGCTAGGACCAATTATCCCGCTTGTTATGATTATAATTTTGATTCTCACTCGTACTAATAAAAATCTCAGACCAACAATTCCTAACCCTAAAAAAATTTCTCCATCATCTTTTTAAATAACCTCTCACTCCTCTTTGAGTAATGGAACTTCCTAAGAATTACGATCCTAAAGAAGCCGAACCGCGATGGCAGAAGTATTGGGAAAAAGAAAAACTCTTTGAATTTCATCCTCACCCTAAAAAAGAAACTTATAGCATAGATACTCCTCCACCCACGGTCTCAGGGAAAATGCATCTTGGCCATGCTTTCAGCTATTCTCAGCAGGACATGGTCGCCCGCTTCCAAAGGATGCGAGGAAAAAACGTTTTCTTTCCCTTCGGCACAGACGATAATGGCCTGCCCACAGAGAAACTGATTGAGAAAAGCCGCAACCTTCTTTCCAAGAACATGGACCGAAAAGATTTCATCAAGATCTGTGAAGAAGTGATCAAAGAAGAGAAACCGAAATTTATCCAGAGCTGGAAAGATATCGGCATGTCTGCAGATTTTCAGCATTCGTATTCTACCATCAACCAGCACTGCCAGATTACTTCCCAAGCTTCTTTTATAGAATTATACCAGCAGGGAAGAATTTATCAGCAGGAATCTCCAGGAACTTTCTGCGTCTCCTGCCAGACCGCCATCGCCCAGGCTGAGTTTAAATCCATAGACCTAAAATCTTCTTTTAATGATATAATCTTTAAGTGCGGAGGAAAAGATTTAATCATTTCTACTACCCGCCCGGAACTGATCCCTGCCTGCGTAGCTTTATTTCATCATCCTCAAGATTCGCGTTATGCAAAACTAAAAAGCAAATTCGCCCAGGTTCCGCTATATAACTATGAAGTTCCCATCCTTGCTGACGAATCCGTAGACCAAGAGAAAGGTTCAGGATTGATGATGGTCTGTACTTTCGGAGATAAAGAAGACGCAGATAAATGGTTCCGTTACAATCTGCCTTTGCGCGTGGTTTTGGAAAAGAACGGAAGATTAAACGAGTTAGCTGGAGATTTAAAAGGATTAAAGATTCTGGAAGCAAGAAAAAAAATCTTAGAGCAATTGAAAGATAAAAATCTTCTTCTCCGCCAGCAGGAGATCACCCATGCCGTAAACGTGCACGAACGTTGCAAGACAGAGATTGAATTCTTAAAAACTAAACAATGGTACATTAAAGTTTTAGATCGGAAAGAAGAGTTGTTAGAAGCAGCTAAAGAAATTATTTGGTATCCAGAGCACATGAAAGTGCGTTACGATCATTGGGTCCAGAACTTGAATTGGGACTGGTGCATCTCCCGACAAAGGCATTTTGGTATTCCTATTCCGATCTGGACTTGTAAAACCTGCCAACAAATTATCCTTCCGGAACTAAAAGATCTGCCGGTAGATCCGCAGCTGCACTCGCCGAAAAAAGCTTGCTCCTGCGGTTCTAAAGAATTTATCGGAGAAATGGATGTATTAGACACTTGGGCTACTTCTTCCCTCACTCCAGATATCGCCGGCAACTGGAAAGATCAGGGAGAATACGATTACAAATATGCAGACCAGCCTTTCTCTTTAAGGCCGCAGGCGCATGACATCATCCGCACCTGGCTGTTTTATACTTTAGTCAAAAGCTGGTATCACCATCGTCGGATTCCCTGGAAGTCCGTCATGATTTCCGGCCATGCCCTAGATACACAAGGAAGAAAAATGTCTAAATCTTTAGGAAATATTATTGAACCTCAATTGATGATCCAGAAATATTCTGCAGACGCTTTACGTTTCTGGGCTGCTGGATCTAAGCTTGGAGAAGATCTTCCCTTCATGGAAAAAGACCTTTTAACCGGCCAGAAATGTATTAACAAACTCTGGAACGCCTCTAAGTTTAATCTTCTGCACCTAGATGATTACAATCCTTATGAAAAAATAAAGAATATAGAAGTATTCGATCGCTGGCTCCTAAGCAAATTACAGAAATTGATTAAAGGAAGTACAGATAGTTTTGAGAGTTATGAATATTCCCGAACCAAGTCAGAAGTAGAACAATTCTTCTGGCATACTTTCTGCGACCAATATCTAGAAATAGTTAAAGACAGATTATATAATCCTGCCCAAAGAGGAGCAGAGGCTAGAAAAAGCGCCCAGCAGGGGCTTTATTGGGGATTGCTTAATATCTTAAAATTGATTGCCCCTATCATGCCCCATATTAGTGAAGAAATTTATCAGCTTTATTTCGCCCAAAAAGAGGAAGAGAAAAGTATCCATACTTCTTCTTGGCCGGAATTCAGGAAAGAGTTAATTGATGAGGAAGCTGAACTGACCGGAGATTTAGGGATAGATATTATTGATCTGGTCAGAAAATTTAAATCCGAGCAGAAAATGTCTTTGAAGGACGAGATTCGGGAATTAATTTTAGTTAGTACTGAAGACCATTTCCAAGAATCAATTTGTAATATCCTTGGAGATCTAAAAGCAGTGTTGAGGGTTAAAGAGATTAATTTCCAAGGCAAGACTACTTTAGAGACTGAAAGATTTAAAGTTAAAGTGGGGATTGTGAAATAAATTATTCTTTTTCCGTTCAAAAAACCGAAACCTTTTTAATAAGAACTGATATAATGAAGTTAAAAGAGCGTGAGAAATTACGTTCTCTGACGTAAACAATTAAAATTAAAACATCGAGGTGGTAAAAAATGGAAGCTTATTGCGTGAAGTGTAAAGCGAAAAGAATGATGGCTGACGGTAAAGAAGTGGGCATGAAAGGTAAAGGCGGAGTGCAGAGGAAAGCAATGAAAGGCAAATGCCCCAAATGCGGCACAACCATGTTCAGGATTCTTGGCGCTGCTAAAAAATAAGTAATTTTTCTTGTTTTATTTTTCTTTTAGTTTTTCCAAAATAATTTTTATTTAGCTTAAATTCAATTTATTTACAGATATCTTTTTAAAGTACCCCTGATTAGGAGTATCTATGATAAATTCTATCCAATGTCTTTCTGTACGCGCAAAAGCAATAGATGGAGAAGTTATGCCTGAATCTCCTCTACGTTTTAATCCTAAAGACGGTACTCTAAATGGCAGACCTTACCTAAGGAATGGAGTATTATATTCTAATCCAGAAGATTTAGCGTATGGGATGGGTAAATTAACAACTTGTGATGCCTGCTTTTACAGAAACCAAGATGCTCCGCACTGCGGGGATACAGCTGACGGGCATGTTCACAAATACTTCGGTATATCTGCAGAAGAGCCTATTCCCCAAAAAGTTCCTTTTGAAGATGGCGGGATTGTAAGAATTATAGAAACAGGTAATTTCTGTCCCCAATGGCTGCCTGAAGATGCGGAATAATTAATACTAATTATTGGTGGATTTAACTTATTCAAAAATCAGACGTTACTAACCACATACCCTTCTTTCGTATCCCCGATCATATAACCTAACTTCTGAATTCTTTCTCTCAATTCATCTGCTTTCTTCCAATCTTTATTCTTCCGGGCAAGTTCACGTTCTTCGACTAATTTAGAGACCTCCGCAGGGATAACCATTTTTTCTTCTTTAAAATTCTCCAAACCCAGCCCTAATACTTTATCAAACTTTATCAATAATTGATACTTTTCAAAAGCACTTAATTTCTCTGTATGAAGCATCTCTAAAGTTGTAGCCAAAGCTTGGGGCAGATTTAAATCCTCATTAATTTGAGCAGTAAATTGTTTAACTAATTTGTTTTGCAAGGTTTTATTCTCTTTCTTCTCCCCAACCGCTTTTCTTAATTCCACTGCTTTCTCAGTTAATCTACGATAAGCAATCTTCGCTCCTTCTAGAGCTTCGAAACTAAACATTAATGGTTTGCGATAATGTGTTCCCAAGCAAAAATATCGGTAAGCTAAAGTTGGATAGTTTTTCTCTTCTAGTAAAGATAAAGTCAAGAAATTTTCCCCAGACTTGGCCATCTTCTCTCCGCCAGAAATAATTAAAAACTCTCCATGCATCCAATATTTCACCCAGGGCTTCTTTCCTATAGCCACCTCTGACTGGGCAATTTCGTTGGTATGATGCACTGAAATATGATCTATCCCTCCGCAATGCAGATCGAATTGTTCTCCTAAATATTTCATGCTCATCGCTGAACATTCAAGATGCCAACCCGGATAGCCTAGACCCCAAGGAGAATTCCATTTCATCTCCTGCTCAGAAAATTTTGATTTAGTAAACCATAAGACAAAATCGTGCGGATTTTTCTTAAACTGATCTTTCTCCACTCTAGCTTTCTGTTCCGCCTCCAAATCCAGCTGGGCTAATTTCCCATAATCTTCCAGTTTAGAAGTGTCGAAATAAACATTTCCACCAGCAGCATAAGTAAAACCTTTCTTCTCCAGCTTTTTGATTAACTCAATCTGCTCTTTAATGTGAGCAGTAGCTTTACACCAGATAGTCGGAGAAAGAATATTCAACTTTTCCAGATCTGATTGAAAAGCTTTAATATAAAAATCTGCGATTTCCCAGACAGTTTTCTTTTCCCTTTTCGCTCCTTTAAGCATCTTATCTTCTCCTGCATCTGCATCAGAAGTTAGATGACCTACATCCGTAATATTCATCACTTGTTTAACCTTAAATTTATTAAAGATTAAGGTTCTTTTCAGAAGGTCTTCAAAGATATAAGTACGTAAATTACCAATATGGGCATAATTATAAACCGTAGGCCCGCAGGTATACATCCCTACCTCTTTCTTATTCAGCGGAACAAACTTTTCTTTTTTACGGGTTAAGGTATTATATAATTGCAGGGCCATTTTTGAATCCTATCCCAACTTAACCACTTCCGCTCTATTTAAACTTTCCTTCACCAACCCCTCTAGATCTAGCTTTTCCAATTCCAGTTTAATCATCTCCAGATCCGCTTTGGTTTCCGGATGTTTCGGCCCCAGCAAACAGCAGATTTCCGGCCCTTTGGAAGTTTCGTAAGTGCCGATCTTTTTCGCTAACTTAATTATCTCCTGCTTATCATAAGCCAATACCGGACGAAATATCTCCAATTTAATGTTTTTAGTAATCACCATCAGATTGCTTAAGGTTTGGCTGGAAACCTGAGCTAAATTCTCCCCAGTAATCAAATACCTGGCCTTTTCTTTTTCCGCGATTAATTCCGCTGTCTTCATCATTAGAATCTTTTGTAAGATGAAATAATTTTTATGTTCGCATTTTATTGTAAGCTCTTTGAGCACTTCCGCAAAAGGAATAAGATATAATTTATTCAAACTAAGAATCTTGCAGAGTTTTTTTACTTTAACTAACTCTTCTTCGCCAGTAAGAGGAACTTGATGGAAATGCACTGCAATAATCTCTAAACGATTTTGCATCAGATTGATCGCTACTGGAGAATCTATTCCTCCTGACAGCAAAGCTATTCCTCTTTCCATTTATTGGATGAATTAGAAATGGTTTAATAATCTTTTCTTTGTTTAAATTGCTACTTTAAAGAAGTTAATTGGACAAAGTTTATAAATGTAGAACATTTAAAATGAATATGAATCCTCAAATTGATTTTAATCATCCCGCTATTCTGCGAGGGAATTTAGAGCAACTTATACCTCAATTGGGTTTAAAAGATTTATCTCGGAAGATTCCTATTGGTAGATCCGGAGGAATTGGATTTATTTTGTTCGAAGATAAGTTTAATGTTTCCACTTTGGAGAACACTTTTGACTACATTAACACTCTCAGAACATTTTATGACGCTGTTGATGTTTATTTAGATATTGCAAAAGAACATGCCACCAAATTTGGATTTAGATTACTAGCCTCAAATAGATCAGGCGCATTTGAAGAAATAACCCCTTATTCTGAGATATTCCCCAAGCTGTACCATTCTCGTTCTATATATGGACTTGTAATCGGAGATCAAAACATAGAATCCCTGGAGAAATTAGTCAGATTTTTAGAGATGGTTAAGGAAAGAAGTCCCATTTTGGACCAGCAATATGAAGTGGTTAGAACAGTCGGAAAATCTTATTTACAAAAATAATTTTTTTGTTGAATCTCTTCTTGAGGAACCTAATCTCAGAAACCTTTATATCCCCCTACCGCTCAGGATTAAAAAAGAATGGTATATAAAATTGTATTACTAAGTCTCATTAGCTTATTGCTCATTCCATTTATTTCCGCAGAAGAAAATCTCTACCAATACGATTCGTTAAGAATAGGGTTAAACGTAGATGGCGGATTCGCCCTAATCTCTACTGGCCCCTCCGCAACCGTAAAAGAAGTCAGCGCAGAATTATTATTATATCCTCAAGAAGATTACCGCCAAAAATTGTTAAAGTTCGGCACTGGAGGAACAGTTAAAGATCATGTTGTCTTTTTCTCTTGGACCAATCCCATCTTAGAGAAAAAGAATTTTGGTTATACCTCTTTGATTGAGACTAATTCCCAACGCACTGAAGTCAAAACTAAAGTTCTTTTCCCCTTGAAGGGGATCGATCAATACCAAAAATATATTCTGCCTACTGAAACGATTGATTCTGATGACCCAACCATTATTGCCCAAGCTACAGAATTAGCTGAAGGAGAAGACGATGCCTTCAAAGTAGCTTTCAAGCTGGCCAGCTGGGTAGAAGAAAATGTTAAATATGATTTAAACACTTTAACTGCCAGCGCTTCCCAAAAAGCCAGTTGGGTTTTGGAGAATAAAGAAGGGGTTTGTGATGAGATGACCTCTTTATTTGTAGCCATGGCCCGAGCCGTAGGAATTCCCGCCAGATTCGTTTCTGGAATATCGTATACTACTTCAGAACTATTTGCAGATAATTGGCAGCCTCATGGCTGGGCCGAAGTTTACTTCCCAGAAATAGGCTGGGTCAGTTTTGATATTGCTTTCGGAGAATATGGTTATATCGATCCTACCCATATTAAATTACGAGACGGTTTTGATCCCAGCGAACCGGCCACTAAATACGAATGGCTGGCAAATAATGTAGAATTAAAATTTAGCGACCTAGACTTTAATCTTAAGCTTAACCGTAAAGGCTCAATCTTAGCGGAAGAAATCAGTTTAGCCCAAGAGGTTCTAGCTAAAGAATTAGATTTCGGCAGCTATAATCTAATTAAAGTTCTTTTAAAGAACGAAGCTGATTATTATGCTGCTACCACTTTACAGCTGGCTATTCCCGAAGAGATTAAAATCGAAGGGAGAAACAAAAGAACCATCCTACTCGGTCCAAAACAAGTTAAAGAAACCTTCTGGATGATTAAAATCCCTGAAAATCTTAACTCAGATTCTTGGTACCAATTTCCAACTTTAGTCTACTCTGAAAAGAACACTACTGTAACTGACTCTTTTATTGCTCAGAGTGGAAAGAGCTTTTATTCTCAAGAAGATATCCAGAAATTAACTGTAACTAATGAAGAAAAAAGTTATTCAGTCAAAGTTTCATTTACCTGCAATTACGCGAAAGAGATTAAGCTTAGTCAACAATCAAAGATAGAATGCAGTTTAAAGAATCTGGGTAATACTAATCTCGATCAGGTTAATTTTTGTCTCGGCGATATCTGTGAAAAAGTTGATCTGCCCATCAACCAGAAGAAAAGTACTGAAATTACCGTAAAAGCAGAAAAGACTGGATGGAATAAAGTTTTAGTTACTGCGGACAGTCCAGAAATAGAAAAGAAATCCTCTTTGGAATTTTTAGTCTATGATGATCCTAAATTAGAAGTAAAAACTGTATTTCCCAAGACCATCCAGCTTGACCAGACTTTCCCAGTAAAATTAAGTCTGGATAAGAAATCTTATACTGCTCCGGAAGAGGTTATCGTTACCGTGGAAGGGATGGACATGGAAAATAAGATAGAACTTAACGAATTAACTGAATTGGAAGAAGTAACCTTACTTATTGATCAAGGAAGAGTAGCTAAAAAGAATGAGTTTAAGATTACTGCTTTATGGAAAGATAAGAACGGCAATCTCTATTCTTCTAAAGAAGAGGTTATGGTTCCTGGAGAAGCTTTCGGGTTCGCAGGTAAGATAGAATTATGGTTTAACAGTTTTGTAGGGTTGTTTTATTAAAAATTCTTTAAAGATCTCTGAAGAGAAGCTAGTCCCAACCCCCTAATTTCCTCAAAAACCTTTAAAAATACAGTCTATATTATATAAGATTATGACTGATATAACTGATCTTCCTACAAGTCCTGCTAAAGAAGAATCTGATAAGAAAATTGTCTATTCCGAGACTTTTGAGCCTTTAGATTTAGAATCTGAGAATAAAGTTCTCCAAGATGAATTAAACCAGCTCGAAGAGGAAAATAGGACCGCTTATTTAGGCTTAAAACAAGCCCAAGATGAAGCCGCTCTATTAAAAGATATGTTCGCTAAGGCCAGTGGTGAGCTGGAAAGCCTCAAAAAACCTTCTTTATTGGTTGGAGAGGTAGGCACTATTTTTCCTAAGAATAAAGCCATCGTAAAATTGCCTAACGGCAACAAGTTTTACAGCCATGTTTCCGTAGAGATTAAAGGTTTAAAACCAGGGGATACGGTTTTAGTAGACCAAAAATCCCTTAATGTAGTAGAAAAAATTGAAGTTTGCGATGAATTAGATGTTGAAAAATTTGTCATTGTAGACAAACCTAAAGAAAGCTGGAAAGAGATCGGAGGATTAGAGAAAGAAATTAGGGAAGTAAAAGAAGTAATTGAATTGCCTTTAAAGAAACCAGAACTGTTCAAGAAAATTGGGATTAAGCCTCCTAAAGGGGTATTATTATATGGACCGCCAGGAACTGGTAAAACTCTATTGGCCAAAGCCGTAGCTAACAGTACCCAAGCTACTTTCATTGAAGTGGTCGGCTCAGAATTGGTCCAAAAATTTATCGGCGAGGGCGCAAAATTGGTTAAAGAGATGTTTAACCTGGCTAAAGCTAAAGCTCCTTCCATAGTATTCATTGATGAGATTGATGCCATTGCCTCAGTCAGGATGGAAAACGGAACCTCTGGAGAGAGAGAAGTTAATCGTACTTTCATGCAATTATTAGCTGAACTTGACGGCTTTAATAATCTGGATAATGTCAAGATCATCGGAGCTACTAATCGCATTGATATTCTTGATCAGGCCATTATCCGTCCGGGAAGATTAGACCGTCTCATCGAGGTAGGTTTGCCGGATGAGAAGGGCAGAATGGAAATCCTTAAGGTTCATAGTAAAGAAATGAATCTCCAGAAAGTCAAGCTGAAAGAATTATCTGAAACTATGACTGACTTTTCTGGTGCAGAGATTCGGGCTGCCTGTACTGAAGCTGGTTATTTCGCCATCAGAGAAAATCGCGATCATGTCACCCAGGAAGATTTCTTAGCTGCAATAGAAAAAGTTAGAATAGAAGAGGAAGAAGATCTGCAGAAAGGGTTTTATGGTTAAACCGTAATAGTTTCTCCTATGACTAAAATTTTACAATTCAGATTTTGTTTTTCAAACTCTCTTTTTACTTCTTCTAAATCCACCGGATATTTAGGATTATCATAATGATATGGAATAACCGTCTTTGCCCCGGTTTCTTTTGCAAATAAAGCTGCTTCAAATACACCCATCACTAAACCATGATTACATACGGGTAAAAAGATCAGATCAACACTAAACCCATTTTCAAAACAGAGCGTATCTCCGGTAAGATAAACTTTTTTCTTTCCATCCGCAAGAATGAAACCCATATTCTCTTTGATTTCATTTCCCCCTTTCAGAAGAGGCAAATAGCCATGAACTGCTTTTACTGCATCTATCTTTATTCCCCCAAAAGTTAAACTTTCTCCAGATTTGATGGTTTTTACAGCAAGTTCAGGATAAGTTTCTGCAACTTCTTTGCTTGTATAAATTAAAGTAGTTTTATTCTTTAAGATTTCTTTTATCGCCTCAACATGGCAATGATCTTTATGTTTATGAGTGATTAAGATTAGATCAATCTTGGCCCATTCTCGATTCAGCCAGGAAGAATCATATTGGAGGTAACCCGGATCTACAAGGATCCTCTTTCCCGTGGTTTCAATCAAAATACAAGATTGAGGAAATTTAGTTAATTTCATTTTTACTTTTATGGGCGCTCAGCAGTTACTTCCGTAAGGTATTAGGAACCTATGGTGTTCACCTAATCATCGCGCTTTCCACTCAGTGATATTAAGCATAATTATTTTCCCAGCTTATAAAACTTACCTGAAAGATCTGCATTCAAAACCATCAGAAAGTTTATAAATAATCTTTATTTTTTAGCCCAAGTAAGAACATCTAGAGTACCATAAGAGTATTCTTGTTTGGAGGGTGAAAATGGAAGGAACAGTAAAGTTTTTTAACCGGAAGAAAGGGTTTGGTTTTATCAATGGTGAAGACAGCAAAGATTATTTTGTCCACTTTACCGGATTAGCACAAGGCACCTTTTTACGTGATAATGATAAGGTCTCTTTTGAACCAGTAGAAGGGGATAAAGGCTTGAAAGCAGAAAAAGTAACCTTGCTTCAGAAAGCTTCTGAGATGGGCGGAGCCAGCGAAGCACCCCGAGGAAAAAAACCATCTAAGCACCAAGAAGATGATGAGCAGGAAGCTGAAGAATAAAAAGTTCTGATTTTCTTATTTTTTCTATCTTTCTTCAATCTTTTTTTAGAATTAAACTTAAACTATCCTCAGATCAAAACAAACCCTGAAAATCGAGGGAGCAAACTGCCCGCATTTGACTACTTTTAAGAACTGCACCATTTTTTCCCCCGCTTGAATAATCTTTCTAATCTTAACTTTCTCGGCTTTAATCTCCTCTTCGCTTAAAAAAGCATACAGGTGAACTGTTCCCTTTTTCTGGATCTTAGTCAGAGCTAAAGGTAAGTATTCCTCTCCAGTTTTCGGCAGGGGCATCACTATACGATCGAACTTTAAATCCATCTTAGGCATGACCTTACCTACATCCCCTAAATAAAGATTAATCTTCCCGTCGAGATTATTTAAAGCTACATTTTCAACTGCATATTGATGCGCGAAGGGATTAATCTCAATGCCATAAACCATTTTCGCAGGTGAATTCTTAGCTATAACTAAAGGATAAGGCCCAGCCCCGGAAAACATTACCAAGACCACTTCTCCTTTTTTCACCTGTTCTGCAACCCTTAACCGCTCATGGCCAGACCTAGCCGAAAAATAAGTTTTCTCTAAATCTAATTTTAATTTGATCCCGCTTTCCTGATGGATAGTCTCTTTGCTTTTCTTTCCCGTCAGGATTTTGACCTTGCGCAGGCGGAATTCTCCGCTATGCATCTCTTCTTTTCTTACTACTGTCTCGATATATTTATTCGCTTTCAGGTAAGCTTCAGCGATAACCCGCTCTTTCTTTTGTAAGTCCAAGGGTATTTCTAAGATCATGATCTTACCCACTATCTCTTGTGATCTCGGTAAAGATCCAAATTCTGAAGCAGTTAATTTTCCCTGCAATAATTCTTCTACTCCTAACTGTTTTTCTTTTGCTGGAAAAGAAAATTTAGTATTTATTATCTCAGCTCCAGCCATCCTCATTTTCTTCAGGATGGGAAAATAAATAAAACCAAATTCTTTCACCGGAAGATAATCAGGACTAATCAATTTCCTCTTAGCTAAGAATTCTTTTAAAGTTTGGGCTTTCTTTAATTCTGTTTTTGCTGCCAGCATGAATTAAAATAAAAGAATAAAAGTTTATAAAAGTATCTTCATTTCTCTGATTAAATAATTAAATATGAGGTGAATTAAAAATGTTGAAAAATTGGAAATCGATTTTAAGCTACGGAACTTTGCTCTGGATATTAATCTTCATGGAAGTGTCTATCATTATGTTTATTCCAGGATTGTCTGTACTAACCCAAAATATTTTTCATCTAGTCATCCTGCCTTTATTAGCTCTATTCTGCTTTGTCAAATACTTTAAGAGCACCACCGCTTCAGCTAAAACTGGTTTCCTAGCTGGAATTTATTTCTTGATCATCGGTACGGTTCTGGATTTGATCATCACCATCCCTTTATTTGTAAAAGATTACGCTTTATTTTATTCCAGCTGGTGGCTCTGGGCAGGCTATTTGGAAGTAATGATTATCGGAACTTTAGCCGGTAATTTAAAAAGTAAGCCAAAAATGAAGAATCCGGGAAAAGCATCCCTAAAGTCAACCAAAGGGAAGAAATAAACTGTCATAAAGGACCTAAATAAAGCTTCCCAGGCCTTTCTGGCCTAATTCTTTTTTTATCTCTTTTAATTTTTCAATCTTGCCCCGAACTCTTTCCTCAGAAAAGTTATGCTCTTCAACCAAAAGATGAAGCAGTTTGATCTCATCAATCGCTTTCCATTCTAACTTATAATCATCAGTAATCTTAATCTTTTTGATGGTATCAAATATTTCTTCCCAGCCTAAATCCGGATAATGCTTATTCCATTCCGCTTTCTCAAAAATAGCTTTGAAATCACTAGTCTCTTTTACCATCTTCAAAGCCGTTTTCGGCCCGATGCCTTTAATTCCGCCCGGATCATAATCCGTACCCATTAAGATTGCCAGAACGATCAGCTGGTCTAGATTGATCCCTAAATTAATCAGCACTTCTCTTAATTCAATCATCTCCGGATTGACTTTTTCATAGCCTAACTTGCCTGCTTTTTTTCTTCTACCTTCGATAGATAAATTTCTGATTAAACGAGGAGAATTAAAGATTAAATTATCATAATCTTGAGAGACGGAAGCATAAGCATCCCCTTTTCTGGCCAGATAAGCTGCCTGTGCTTCACCTTCCGAGGGTGCCTGAACTATAGGCAGGCCCAGAGCACGAATAACTTCTTTAGCTTCTTCTAACATCTCTTTGCTAAGAACTGCAGTTCGAGAAGAAAATTTTTTCATTGCTTCCAGGTCACCTAACTTTTCCGCTTCTTTTAATTTCAGGGCTGCCTCTCTCTTAACTTCGCTTCTTTTTTCCCAGGTTTTCAGTTTGATTTCCGGAGCTTTGCCATCAAAGACAAAAACTAATTTCAAGCCCTCTTCCATCAAAGAAGTAGTTCTGCTGAACAACCCAATCAGATGAGAAGTAATTCTGCCTTTGGAATCAGTTAAGGGAGAGCCATCCGCACTTCTGATCGTAGTTAAGAATTGGTATAATAAGTTCATCGAATCTATTGCCAGAACTTTTCCTTTCAGCTCTTTAATGCTGATTTCTTTCTTAACCACTAAGTCTTTGAATTGCAAGCCCATGGAGAAGAAGATTTCTTTCCGCACTTAAAAAAGTTTAGGTTAATTTAGGATCATTTCCGTCAGATAACCTTTCTTCTCTTCTTCACTCAATCCCCAAGAGGCACGGATAGAATTAGCAGTTACTTTTTTAACAAAACCATCTCCGTAAAGCTTACCTAAAAAATATAAGCTATCCACTAAATCCCCATTTTTCCACATCGCTGGGTCATCGGGATTTACTGTTATCATTAACCCTGCATCTACCAACTCATCCAAATGCAGTTCTTCTAAATTCTGGATAAAGAATTGATAATTAGAGAGAGGATTAGACTCCAAGCGCACTCCTCGCTGGATCATCATTTCGATTAAATCTTTATCTTGGTAATATCTCTGGTACAAATGGCGGGAATGACTGATTCCGTCTGCCCGCAGCTCTGTAAGCGCGACATAAGTATTTCTAAGATTTTCTTCTTCCGCACCCATCTCTCCTGCATGTACTGTTCTTTTAAGGGGAGAATCAAAAGTCAATTGAAAAGCGGGAAGATGTTTCTCGGGAGGATTTCCCGGCTCGTAGCAGGCTAGATCTATTCCCACCACCCCTCTTTCCGCAAATTGTAAAGCTGCCCTCACTACTGCTTCCCCGATTTCCGGAGCTTCATCTCGGGCAATACAAATAATCAGTTTTGTTTTAACCCCGGTCTGTTCTTCACCTTCCCTAAAACCATCTAAAGAATAGCCGATTACCTGATCTAAACTTAATCCTTTTTTAAGATGGTATTGAGGAGCAAAACGTACTTCTGCGTAAGGAGAATTCTGGGTTTTAAGATAGCGGCAAAGAGCTTTGGCCATCTCCTCTAAATCTTCTTTAGTCTGCATGAATGAGATTGGTATCCCAAAAACATCTCCCATCTTATAAAAGGTTAGTAATCCATACTGGAATTCGCGCAATTTTTCCGGAGTACTGATCAATCTCTGGGTAAAAGAATCATATCGGATTCTCTCACCATTGATATCATTATCTGGAAGAAAGATCATCTTTCCTCTTCTTTCCGTAAAAGAAAATAAACTCCCTACTGGAACCGAACCATCCCAATGCATGTGCAAAGGAAAAGTCTTCCTAGCTTTAAGCTCTTCAAAGTACTCTAAATCATCAATAACCAAATCTTGTTTTTGGGGCATTTTCAAAAGAGTGAGATTTAAAAAATATTTATTCCACTTTCTTTACGATGGCATTCTCAAAAGCTCCTGTTTCCAACATCTCCTGAGCCTTCTTAGTTAGTTCTGTAGTATACAAAAACAATAAAGGCAATTTCTTGATCTGCGCTTCCATATAGGCCGCAGATAAATCTTTTTCATCGCATTTGCTTTTCGCTTTAGCCTTTCCGAAATAAGTGATATAACCTACTGAAGAAGGCACTTTCAATAAGAAATTCAATTCTGAATTTTTTCTGATAACTTCCTCAGAATTGATTAATACTCTTAACTCTTCAAAATATTTGCGCAGTTGAGGAGTAAATTCATCCGCAATCTCTCTTCTTTTGCGTTTTACTTTTTCAGCAGGTAATTCTTCCATCAAAGTCTGCTGCTGTTCTATTTTATTCTCTTTAGTTAGTTCTATTCTTTTTTCCACAAAGATCTCCGGTTTTAACTCTAATTTAATTTCCGGAAGAGGGGTTGGTTCTGTTGTTTTTATCAAAACAATTTCTGGCTCGGTAGTTGGTTTAAGTGCAGTTTCCGGAACCATCTCAACCCCTTGATTACCTGCCAGAATCTCCGCAATAACTTGATTCACTTCTTCAGCCTTGGAAAGATGCCATTTCCAGAACAGTTCTGACTTATCTTCCACTTTCACGTTTAGAGGAACCGCAAAATCTTTCAGGTTGCGCAAGCCAACTTTTTCCAGCAGCTCCAGATCCGCTTCCCGAAGAACTTTCTTTTCTTTCAGTTTCTCTAGAGTAGTCAAGTCTTTGGGATTAAGATTCCCAGAAGCGAAATTGTACAATTGCTCTTCCTGTCCGGGAAGATAATATAATGGCGAACCGCCTATCTTCAGTGAGGATAATTTAACTTTCTTCTGGGCAGCTAGGTCCGATAACATTGCTGAAGCTAGCAGTACATCTGTTTTGATATTCTTAGCCACTTTTGCCGGCAGGGTCGGGCCTATAAACTTCAGAAATTGGACAATCTTATCTAAATCCTGCATACTACTACAGCTAGCTAATTTCTTTTAAATAGTTTTCTAGCTTGGAGAGTAGATAATTAAAAACTGTCTACGATTCTGTCCCATTTAAACTTTAAATCCTTCTCTAGATAGTTCCTCTCGTAACTTTGTTAAATGACCTGAAAATAGATAGAAATATTTTAAAACTTTTCTTTTGACAGATTCATCTTTAAATAAATGTGCTTCATCATTGATAGGAATAATGACATCCGTAACTCCTTTCAATACTGCAAAAATTTGATTAATTTCACCTTCTGAAGGATGAACTCTTAAAGGACTAGTATGACGCACATATCCTTGTATACTTTTCACGCGAGAATTTAGATGCTTAATCCATTCTCTAAATTCTTTAGTAGTAGGATTATAAGCCCGATTTCCACTTGCTATTAAAAAATCGTTATACCTCACTTCAAGAAACATTAAATCTTGGGCACAACTTCCCCCATATTTTGCTTTTTCATCGTTTATCCTCATTTTGTAACACTTCCTAATTAAACTATGCTAAGTTAACCAACTTTAAATGGAATAAAGATTTTGTGAATTGTGAATACAAATAATCGTTTATTTATATAACTTACGGCCTCATCCACTTAATTTCGTAGTAGGTCACATCTCCTTCCTCATCCACTACTCCAATAAGTAATCTTTTCTTGGTCGAATGGGCTACCCTATTCTTGGCAGAAAATTCATGCCAAGTAAAGACGCTCGCTTCATGTACCGGAAAGACAATCCAACGGGCATGATCTTCACCGGGTTTGACTCCTCGATCATAAACTCGGAAATCTGCCCCGAATTTCAAAGCAGTTTTAATAATATACCCGCGATTCCGAATATCTTTAAAGACACAGTATCTGATCCAGAAATTAGGCTCGATCTTTCTTGCTTTTTTGATGTAAGTCTCAATACTAACTTCTTTACCGTTCTCACTATGCAGGTCCAATCTGCCTTTCTCAACCAGGTAAAGTCCTTCTAATAAGGATAATTCTACCTTCCCGCTTTCTGCTAAAGTTCCAAACCGCGATTGATTATATAGCTCTCTGGCTTCATCGCTGATTTCAGTGATAACTCTCTCTCCCACTAAAATACTCTTGATTTTAGTCTTTTTAGAAGCAGCTTTATTCTCCTCTGAAGGAGTTTCAGCTAATTTTATCTCTTCTACTGCTGCTTCTTCAGATTCTAAAGGCTCTTCCAGTTTCTTTTTAGTTGTTTTGGCCATAAATTAAGCTTTATTTGTTCCGTTTTTAAACATTTTGGGTTTTTTTGGCATTTTGATTGCTCTCCTAATCAACCCAGAACAATAAAGTTTAAATATACCACTCTTTCTTTTTCAGAATTAGGAGGTGGAACTTATGAGAAAAGAGATATTAATGGTTTTAGCATTAGCCATTTTGAGCTTATTGGTGATTGGTTGTAGTAAAGAGAGTACCCAACCTACCGGCGGAGTGGTAGTGGATACAATTTCTGAAGATGCAACCTCAGAAACCGTAACTCAACCAGAAACAGTAGTAGTAACCGAGCCAGAATATACTAGCTCAAATATTGTAGAGACTTTGCCAACAGCAGCAGGCGTCAAAGAATTTGCCATCACTGCTAAGAGCTGGGAATTCCTTCCGAGCGAAATCCAAGTAAATAAGGGAGATAAAGTAAAGTTCACTATAACTAGTGAAGATATTGCCCATGGATTTGCTATTGCGGAATTTGGAATTAAAGAGAAAATAGAAGGCGGAGAAACTAAGACCATTGAATTTGTCGCAGATAAGAAAGGCACTTTCATTTATTATTGTTCAGTCCCTTGCGGAGCTGGCCATATTAAGATGAAAGGTAAATTTGTAGTTGAATAGATTTTTATTTTTTATTCTTTTTTTTCTTTTAGTCAAAATGCTCGCATAATGGGAGCTGAGCATTTTGACTTAGGAGTGCACCACCGGTCAAAGACCGGTGGAAACGACTTTATTTTACCACTTGATTTTATTTTCTTCTACTTCCTCCCAGCCAAATACCTTGCCGTCTTGAGCAAAGCAGTACAGGCCATTCCAGCGGAAATCACATATTGGTATTCATGTACAGAACTGCAATCCCCGGCAGCAAATATTCCCTGAACAGAAGTAAAAGTCTGGCAATCCGCAATAATATGCCCATGTTCATCTAATTTTATTAGCTCTTTAACAAAATCGGAATTAGCTACTCTGCCGATCTCTACAAAGATTCCCTGGACTTTCAGCTCTTTCAGTTTGTTTCTCTTATCTCCTTTCTGTTCATATCTCAATCTTTCCACAAATTTATTCCCCAGAATTTCTGTAGTATTAGCATTATAGATTATCTTCAATTTGGGATTATTTTTAGCTCTTTCCTGAAGATATTCATGAGCTTTCAGCTTATCTTCTAAAACCAGCAAATAGATTTTCTTAGCTATTTTCCCTAAAAAATCCACTGCTTCCAGGGCAGAATCCCCGCCCCCGATTACCGCTACTTCTTTTCCTTTGAAAAGCGGCCCATCGCAGATAGCACAGTAAGTCACTCCCCGGCCGCGGAACTTTTCTTCACCCAAAACATTCAATCTTTTGGGATGAGAACCCGTACAAAGAATTACCGTTTGGGTAAGATAATCTTTTTTAGTGGTCTGCAATAAAAAATTCTTTCCTTTTCTAACTATTTTTTCTACTCTAATACCCTCTTGAACTTTTACTTCATTAAATTTTAATTGTCTTTCCATAATATTAGAAAAACCGGCTCCCGTAGTCTGAACAATTCCTGGGTAGTTAAGCACCTCTCCTGATTCCAGGAACTGCCCTCCAAAATCTTCTGTGACCAAGAGGTAATCCATCCTCTTTCTGGAAGCATAGATCGCTGCGGTACAGCCGGCAATGCCTCCGCCGACAATGATAGTTTCGTAGAGATGTTTTTTTATTTTTTTCATGGTTGGTAATTTTAGGATAAGTTATTAATTATATTATCTATTCATACTGTTCTTCATTTTAATAACAAATTTATTTCCCTAACAATACTTCTCGCAGATAATCCATACTTTCCCCATAATTCTTTAGGCTTTCCGGATTCGCCGAATTTATCCGGCATTCCAATAATTTTTACTTTGGCTGGATATTTCCCGGTCAATAATTCTGCAATCGCACTTCCTAATCCTCCATGAACCTGATGGTCTTGAATCACTAATACTTTACCGGTTTTCTTAACTGAAGCTAAAATAGTTTTCTCGTCCAACGGCTTAATCATGGGACAATTAATTATCTCCGGCTTGAAATTGAACAGGGCTTTCGCTTTCAGCACTTCAGTAAGAACCGGTCCGCTGCCGATAATGGTGAGCTTTTCTCCTTTCTGTAATAATTGGGCTTTGCCAATTTCAAATGGCTCTTGAGCTGAAGTAAGTGTATTGAACTTGCCGCGATGAAATCTCAAATAAACCGGACCGATATGTTTCGCTGCTGCTTTCGTTGCTTGTATCGCTTGATTGTAATCTACCGGTTCAATGATAACCATTCCGGGAATTGCTCTCAACGCCGCCACATCTTCCATCGCCTGATGAGTAGCACCATCTTCTCCGGTAGCTAAGCCGCAATGGGTAGCTACTAATTTGACATTGGCTTGGTTGTAGCAAACTGAAATTCTTATTTGATCCAAGCAGCGCATGGGCAGAAATACTCCAAACGAAGACGCAAACGGAATAAATCCTTCTAGAGCTAATCCTGCCGCCATAGCAATCATGTTTTGTTCGGCTACACCGGATTGAAAGAATCGTTGCGGATACTTCTCAGCGAAGTGATGGGCGCAGGTGCTTTCGACTAGATCGGCAGACAAAGCGACTACTTTAGGATTCTCTTTACCTAATTCTAATAGTGCCTGTCCGTAACCCTCGCGGGTGGATTTTGTTTCTGGTGTTGGTGGCATTTTAGTAAAATAAAGTAGAGTACATCTGGTATTTAATCTTTTGTCTTTCAAATAGTTGTTTAAACTCTTCGGTGTGAATCAATGGTACAGCAATGGCTCCGCTTCCCAAGTGCTTACAGTTATGAGATACAAGTAATCCTGTTTGTCCTCTTCTTCCTTTCATAATATATTGAAAAGTAGTCTTCTTTGAATTGCTTAACCCTGCTAAAGAATAGATAAAAACAGTCCTTGGCTCGAACCCAAACTGAACTGACAGGAAACTTTTCTTTAATAAAGAATATCCCTCTGCTAAGATTCCGGCCCTAGCCATAAAAGTTTGGTCGATTAATTCAGAAAGGCTTACGCACTTAACATCAATTTCATACAAGAGTAATGGCTTTATCTGTGCTTTTAATACCTGAGCGAGCTCCAACTTTTCTCCTACTGAAACCTCTTTTCCGCAAATAATTGCTATGTCAACATCTCGAATCTTAGTTTTCCCTCTAACTGTAGAGCCATAAATAACAATATCAAAAATAAACTTATATTTTAATGCAAATTTCTTAGCGGTTGAGCTTAATTTGGGTAAATTCAACAATTTTTTTAAAGTCATTCTTCAGTACCTCAGCATATTCTTGGTTAAACTTGAGCTTGTAACTATGTTGGTAAAGAGGAAAGTCTTTGTCTACTAGAGCATACAACTGGGGATATTTCTCTTCCAGAATCCTGAACCGATGAGTGTGGTTACTAGGAATAATTCTTTCTTTCTTGAAAATGAATAAATCAACTATCACCGCAATCGCTTTGAAATACAAAGTTACAGCAGTATTATACGCTGTATCCCGCTCTGCTTCTTCAGCTTTAGTGGTAAACTCTTTAATATTGTCCAGCAGTATTTTCTCGTTAGTCTCGTTCATGGTTATGTGATATAATTGTTAAGCTATATTTAAGCTTTTTGGTTGTGTTAGATAACCAAATGGTATGCTTGTTCGTAACCCTCGCGGGTGGAGCTTGGTTCTGGTTTAATGCTTGTTGGTTTAATCATTTTACCTCCCAATGCCCTCCTTTGTCGGGGCCGATTCTGTGAATAATTCTTTCAGATTTAAGTTTTTCAATGTCCCTTTTGACGGTCTTTTCATTTACTTTCAAAATTAAAGCAAGTTCAGGGATAGTTATTTTGGAGTTATTTTTAATTTCTTTCACAATAAGACCCTTCCTGTCTTCAGGGACATTTTCAGGGACATTTTCTCCGCCCCCAAAACTTTTCTTCTCTACTTTCTTCTCTAAATAGAAAGTTATCTTATAATAATCAAAGTCGCCTTCAACTACCGGCTTCTTGGCATAATATGACTTCCATCCGGAGGTGTTGCTAAAAGCACTTACTGTTTCCCAAACATTCTTCGGAATTTCCGCTCTTGCTTCTTTTACTTCAAAGTCTTGCCATTCAATGTCCTGTAATTTGTGGATAAGCTCTTGTTTGTTCATGTTTCTTAGTTTATTTTTCTTTTAATAGATTTAATTAGTTCTTTTAAATCTCTTCCGATTTCTTCTGTTGCAGCTGCAAAAGTTATTTTGTCATCAATTTCCCCATACTTGTGGGCAATGACATTACGCATCCCTTTAGCACGTTTAAGTTCATCAGAGAGATCAGAACTAATTATTTTAGTGCGGGAAAGGATTTGAAATATCTCTTTTTCCTCTTCTGGAGATTCCAGGTCAAGATGTTTAATCGCCAAAAAAGCCAAGTCTTCGGCAGCTTCTACTAACCTTTCTAAGTAACGTTCGCATGCCGCTTTAGCTTTAAAGTCTTCTTGGTATTCCTCCAAGCTATCTGGCACTATTTCCTCTAGCTGCATTAAATATTTTTCAATTTCTTTAATCTTATCTTTAATGCGTTCGTTCATAAACCACTTTCCCTTTTTCATCTATTTCTTTTTTAACCTTTGCTGGTAATTGATTATAAACCTGCACATCAAATTTCTCGTTTAATTGGCCCAGCACTTCCCTCCGGAAAAGAGTAGCCTCTCCCTCGGCCAGGAGAGTAAATTCTACCGCTAAGTCGATATCAGAAAGAAGCGTGGGCTTGTTTTCTGCCACAGAACCAAAGAGAATAATTTTCTTTATTCGAGGGAAAAATTTGGTTTCCAGAATGGCCTCTTTTGCTGTCTCAACCAATCTTTTAATCTCTGCCCCTTTTTTCAGTTCAAATTCTTTTATGGAGGGAATCAACAAGGCAATAGCTTCAAATTTTTTACGGATGTCTCGGGAAAGCCGGGTTTTTTCTGAGCCTTTTAAAAGCACTCCCAAAAGCTGTTTTCTAATTATCACTAGCTCTCGCTTGCCAAAGAGCGTTCTTATTTCCGGCTGGGCTAGTGTTTTTAATAAAGTCATAGTTTATATCATTATTGTGTTAATTGTTATCATAATGGCGATATATTTATAAAGTTTGCCTTGGAGAGTTGAGCTATTGAGTTTGGGAGGTTTGGTTATGGTTTAGTGGTTCTTTTGTGGGTTGATTTTGAGTTAATCTTTAATCGTTTTTAACTAAAACCCCACATTTTTTGCAAGGCTCTATTAGAGTAGAATCTTTAGTTAAACCATACTTACTTGAGACCCAAGCAGGAGATGGAGC